>NZ_NHML01000030.1:0-105714 GCF_002165735.1 Rhodococcus sp. NCIMB 12038 | reverse complement strand
CCCCCCCGCCGGCGCACTGTTCGAACTCGCCGTCACCCACGACGACGGCGGCTGGGACTGCGACGAAAACCCCCAGGAACTCGGCACCCACTTCCAACTACCCAACCAATTCGAAGACCGCCGCGACGAAATCTTCAGCAACCTCGAACCCCTCGACGACTGACCCGGACCCCGAACCCGCGACGGGGCCCGGTCACCTGACCTGGGTCCTGGCACCCGAAGTCGCCAACAGCTGCATCGTCACTCGGAGGAATCCATATGGCCCACAACAAACACCTCGACAACGAACCGGTCCGGTGGGGTGCCGACTCAGATACCGCGCTCGGAGTCGTACTCGCGGTGCACGGACGCGGCCAGTCCCCGGCGTACATGCAGGAACAGGCTGCACGACTCGAAACGCGGGATTGGCACTTCTTCGCACCACACGCACACGCCGACACCTGGTATCCCCAGTCCTTTCTGGCTGCCATCGATGACAACGAACCCGACTTGTCGATGGCGCTCGACGCGATCGACCACTACCTCATCGCCTTGCAGGCTGCGGGATTCGGACCCGAGCGCATCGTAGTGTGGGGTTTCTCGCAGGGCGCGTGTTTGCTCGCGCACCATCTCCTCACCCGGTCCACACCTGTCACCGCAGCAATCCTGTGTACCGGCGGCTATCTGGGACCGGACCGTCTCGATCCAGCGATCGGCTCCCTGTCGGGTATCTCGACCGTTCTGCGAAGCATCGAAAACGATCCCTTCGTCCCATCACATCGAGTTGACGACACCGCGACACTGCTGCGCCTCGCTGGCGCGAGCGTCAACTGTCGCATCGATCCCGGCGACGAACACGTGATCTCCGATGAAGCGATAGACACCGCGAAACTGCTGATGCAACTCATCAGCACCGCAACTTCCCCGGCCACATAAGAGGAGCAACATCATGGAGTTCGATCACGAAACGCTCGGTCAACGGGTGCTGTTCGGGACGCACAAGGCGGCCGCTAATCTCAGCGAGGAGGTCCGCCGCCGCGGCGCTGAACGGGTAATGCTCATCGACGGAACGGGCGTCGGGCTCGGCGACAAACTTTCCGTTGGACTTCCGATCGCCTTCCGACACAACGAAGTCGGCGCGCACGTCCCGATCGAAATTGCCCGCACGGCGCGGGCAGTCGCAGTAAGCGGCAACGTCGATCTTCTGGTGTGTGTCGGTGGCGGCTCCACGACCGGCTTGGCCAAAGCCGTAGCCATCGACACGGGTCTGCCAATCGTCGCCGTTCCCACCACCTACGCCGGCTCGGAAGCCACCGACGTATGGGGGCTCACCGAGAACTCCCGCAAGACCACCGGAAGCGATGAGCTTGCCCTACCTCGGACGGTGATCTACGACGCCGCCCTGACTTTCGACCTACCGTCAAGTCTGTCGGTGGCCTCGGGCCTCAACGCGCTGGCACACTGCGTCGACTCGATGTGGGCGCCGCGCGCCGACCCTATCAACCAAGCTCTCGCCGCCGAAGGTATCCGTGTCCTCAATCGAGGATTGCCCCGTATCGCACGGGATCCGTACGACATCTTCGGCCGAGAGGAGTGCCTGTACGGTGCGTACCTGTCCGCCGTAGCGTTCGCGTCCGCCGGCTCGGGAATGCACCACAAGATCTGCCACGTGCTCGGTGGCGCCTACAATCTCCCACACGCGGACATGCACGCCTGCGTGTTGCCACACGTACTGGCCTTCAACGCGACTGCGGCACCTGACGCCGCATCGCGAATCGCGGAGGCGTTTGGAACCGTCGACGCCCCCTCCGGGCTCGCCCGGTTGCGTGCGGCTCTCGACGCTCCACACGCACTGCGCGACTACGGGTTCGACGAGGACAGCATTCCCGAGGCTGTTCAATTGATCCTGCCGGTCATCCCCGAGTCAAACCCCCGCCGGGTCGATGCTGATGTTCTCGCACAACTTCTGCACGCCGCCTGCACCGGCGTCACCTCGATCTTCGACCCCACGGACCGGTACTGATGAGTGCCACCCTGCCACCACAGACACTTGCTCGGTTACACAACAATCTCGCTCGGTCTGTGTGGGCACTGGATCACATCCACTATGCCTGCACCGTCCTCTCGAATGCCCAACCCGTCGTGCTCATCGACGACCGCCCGGGACGCGACGAAGGCTACATCGTCTACGCTGCCGCACACGCGAATCCCCTTCTGATGGCATTGACGATCCGACACACCTCCGGATTCGTCTGCGTCGCCGTCGACGGTGAGACCTGCGACCGGCTCGGGCTGCCTCCGATGTGGTGGCCGGACCACGACGGCCGGCCCCACCTGACCGTGACCGTCGACGCGGCGGTCGGCGTCGGAACCGGTATTTCTGCTACCGACCGCGCGCACACCGCTACCGTTCTCGCGAACCCCGATGCAACATCCGCCGATTTGACCCGACCCGGGCACCTCGTTCCTGTGCGAGCACAAGAGGCCCTGGCCGCCGACAGCCTCGGAATCCCCGAGGCTGCTCTCGACCTCGTGCAGACTTCCGGACACGGATCTGCAGCTGTATTCAGCACTGTGGTCGGCGTCGCCGATGCCACAACGAACGCCGGACGAGGCGAACTCGTCGAGTTCGCACTCGAGCACCGGATGCCGATTGTGACTCTCACTGACGTCCGGATCAGCCGAATCCATCGCGACGGTCACTGTGCACGCGCCGAAAGCGTGTCGCTACCTGACGCCCCGAGCAGCGACATCGAAGCGCTTGCCTGCACGAGTTGCGTGGACGAGCAGGCGCATCCAGTACTCTTTCCGACAGCCGCAGCGCCTGCGAACCGACTCGATGTCCTCACGCGGATGCGTGACGATCTGCTCCGGCTGAAAGCCGGGGCAATTACTCGCTCGCGACCGGCTCGAGCCCTTGTCGATCTCGATTGTCATTACGAAGCGGCTTCGCCATCGCCCGAGACGACGATCGCCGGCTTGTGACCTCGTCATCGGCCAGATGGCCGATTGATGTGCACGCCTGCATCTGAGCGTTGAGTTGGTCTGCGGTGGTTACGTATTCACCAATTGCGGTACTCGCCGACGGTGGTCGGGAACGCCCACAGCGCCCGTCCACCGTGGTTCGCCACCGAATGGCGGCGGCGAGCGATATTCTGGATTCACATCAGCGAGAGGTGTCCAGTGGTGCATTCTCGGCCGCGGTACGGACCGGACGAATCGACGTAGTCGATGACCGACTCCGATCCCTTCGCGACACAACAGGACGCGTCCGGTTCGCTCATTATGGAGCTGGCGGCGGCCGGGTTCGAGGCTGCCCAGGAGATCGGCCGGGGCGGTTTCGGCGTGGTCTACCGGTGCACGCAGGCCGCACTGGACCGGACCGTCGCGGTCAAGGTCCTCACCGCCGACCTCGACGAGCAGAACCGGAAACGGTTTCTGCGCGAGCAACGCGCGGCCGGCCGACTGACCGGACACCCAAATGTCGTCAACGTGCTCCAGGTCGGCGTCACCGACAGTGACCGGCCTTACATCGTGATGCCGTACTACGCTCAGGGCTCGCTCGACGCGCAGATCCGCCGCCACGGACCGCTCTCCCTGGAAGACGCGCTGCGACTCGGGGAAAGAATGGCCGGCGCGCTCGAGACCGCCCACCGCCACGGCATCCTGCACCGCGACGTCAAACCCGGCAACATTCTGCTCACCGACTACGCCGAGCCCGCGCTGACCGATTTCGGTATCGCCCACATCGCCGGCGGGTTCGAGACCACGGCCGGGGTGGTGACGGGCTCTCCGGCGTTCACCGCCCCGGAGGTCATCGCCGGCGCGCCGGCAAGCCCGGCCGCGGATGTCTACGGCCTCGGGGCCACGTTGTTCGCCGCGCTCACCGGGCATGCTGCCTTCGAACGCCGCAGCGGCGAGCAACTGGTGGCCCAGTTCCTGCGCATCACCGCCGAGCCCGTACCTGACCCCCGCACACACGGCATTCCCGACGACGTCAGCGCCGTCATCGAGGGCGCCATGTCCGGCGATCCGCAAGGCCGTCCCTCAGCTGCGGATCTGGCGCAGCAACTCCGTCAATGCCAACTTCGCCGGGGTGTCCCGGTCGACCGAATCGCCACGCACCCCGAATCAGAAGACCCGCCGCCCGATCCAGCGAATTCTTCCTCCTCGGCCGAGAGCCGGCCCCCCGGCGTGCTCGCCCGTTCAAATCGAACCGCCGAACTTCCGCTGGAACTGACCAGTTTCGTCGATCGGCGCACGGAGCTGGTTGAGGCGAAGAACCTGCTGTCGGCGTGGCGGTTGGTGACATTGAGCGGGATCGGCGGGGTGGGAAAGACCCGCCTGGCGCTACGGGTCGCCGCTAAGGTGCGTCGCGATTTCCCCGATGGCGTCTACCTGGTGGAACTCGGCGAGCTGCGCGACGAGTCGCTGGTGGCAGATGTGGTCGCCGCGGCAGTGGGGTTGGTAGACCGATCGGCCCGGCCGGTACAAGAGGTCCTCGTCGAGTTCCTCCGCCCGCGCACCATGCTCCTCCTGTTGGACAATTGCGAGCAGGTGGTGGATGCGGCGGCTACGCTGGCCGACGCCTTGCTTCGAGTCTGCCCGGACCTGCGGATCCTCGCGACCAGCCGCGAGTCCTTCGGTATCGACGGGGAGGCGGTGCTGATGGTGCATCCGCTTCCCGTGCCCGATCCCGATCATCTACCGCGGGGATTGCCACGCGGCGACGCGTTGACGTTGTTTGCCGAGCGAGGCGCCGCGGTCGTGCCGGGATTCGAGCTCACCGAGGCCAACAAGATCACCGTCGCTCGCATCTGCCGGCGACTGGACGGGTTGCCGCTACCGATCGAATTGGCGGCAGCCCGGCTCCGTGCGATGTCACCCGAGCAGATCCTGGCACGCCTCACCGACCGCTACGCGCTGTTGACCCGGGGCCACAGGGGCGCTCCGACCAGGCAGCAAACGCTGCGGTCATGCATCGATTGGAGCTTCGATCTGTGCACCGCTCAGGAACAACTCTTGTGGGGCCGGTTGTCGGTGTTCGCAGGCAGCATCGACCTCGACGCGGCGGAACAGATATGCGGTATCGGCTTCGCTCGGGAAGAATTCCTCGACGCGGTGACCTCCCTGGTGGAGAAGTCGATCTTGATCCGCGAAGAGTGCCGCTCCGGAGTGCGCTTCCGGATGCTCGAGACCCTCCGCGACTACGGCCAAGGCACACTCGAACAGACCGGTGAAGCTGCGCGCGTCCGTCGCCGACACCGGGACTGGTATGAGACGCTCGTACTCACTTCCGAGAGCGAGGCGATCAGTGCACGACAGATCGAATTGATCGCTCGACTGCGTCGCGATTTGCCGAATATTCGTGCAGCGCTGGAATTTTGCCTGGACGACGATTCCACCGCAGGCATGCGCATCGCTGCTGCGCTTCATTTTTTCTGGACCTCCCAGGGCCTTCACAATGAGGGAAGACGCTGGCTCGACCGCCTACGTCCACACCAGACGGGTCCACTCACCGTGACTAGGGCCAAAGCGCTCTACACCAATAGCTTCCTCGCCGCAGTGCAGGGCGATCTTCGTGCGGCAAACGCGCTGGTCGAGCGGGGATATGCACTCACCGACGAGGCGACAGAGCCGCTGGCGCGCGCACACCTCGCACTCGCAGACTGCTCGCTGGCATTGTTCGGGGGAGAACGTCACGACGCACGCTCTCGCCTCGAGAGCGCCGTCGAGGTGTACACCGCGCAGAACGACCTGCTATTCCAGGTCATCGCGCTCGGGACACTCGGAATGATTCACGATCGCCAGAACGACACGGAGCGTGCCATCGCCTGCTTGCAGCGTGTCGTCGCGATCACGGAAGCGCGCGGCGAATCTGTGTACAGGTCCTATATGTTGTGGGCGCTCGGTGTGGCGATCTGGCGATCTGGCGACAACGCACGAGCGATTCGGCTACTCGGGCAGGCACTGCAGTTGGATCGACTGGTCAACGACCCGATAAACGCCAGCATTTGCCTGCAAGCATTGGCGTGGATCGCCGCCGACGAACGGGACACTCGGCGCGCCGGTGTGTTGATGGGAGCCGCCGAGGAGTTGAGGTCCGGTGGGAGCTCAGCCGAGGTACCACCGGCGCTACTCGTGTACCAAAATCGGTGCGAAAATGTGGTGCGACAGGCACTGGGTGAGCAGGCATTCGCAGCGGCCCGCCGGGAAGGCGCCGCGTTCGGTTTCGACGCCGCTGTCGCGTACGCTCAACACGAACAGGTCTCGCCCGCAAAGACATCCACCGGGCCGTCGAGCACACCGACGAAAAGGGAACGCCAGGTCGCTGACCTGATCGCCGAGGGTCTGACCAATAAAGAAATCGCCGCACGGTTGGTGATCTCCCCACGCACCGCACAAGGCCACGTCGAACACCTACTGGTCAAGCTGGGATTCACCTCTCGTGCACAGATCGCGGCGTGGGTAGTGGAATCGCAGAACAAGCTCTCAGACCCGCGGGCATCGGAACCACCCACCTGAGCCGTCTCCGATACCCATCCTCGGCCCGACCAGACGAAGGGCTCATGTACGTGGCGCCGTAAGGGAGAACCCATGTGTCCCACCCCTGATCGACTCACTTCACTTGCACAGAGGCCCTGTACAAGAAGGTACGACTGTCATACAATCATTCGATAGTTGTGAGCACCATCTCACTCCGGCGCGAAAAGGCTGAACAACGACGATGACCAGAGCCGCGGTACTTAATATTCTTGGCGGTCCACTCGAGATCCGCGATGTCACCCTGTTTGATCCCGGCCCGGATCAAGTAGTGGTTCGAACGGAGGCGATCCCGTTCTGCAGTACCGACCACAAGAGCGCCAACGGAGAGCTCGACAAGGTCCCGCCGACCGTCCTGGGTCACACCGTCGTCGGGTATGTCGAGGACGTCGGAGCAACCGTCGCCAACGTCGCACCCGGCGACCATGTCGTCGTTCCCGGCACCCCGGAGTGTCGTAAATGCTTCTACTGTGGCATTGGCCGACCCGACCAATGCTCCGAGTTGTTCGACCAGGGTGGAATCTTCCCGACGGTCGGCACACTCGATGACGGTCGGACATTCACGGCGGCAGGCAACGTCGGCGGATATGCCGAACGTGTTCTCGTATCGAAGAATCAGGTGTGGCGGCTCGAGTCGGACCTACCGAATACCCATCTGTCGATGCTGGGTTGCGGTATCACGACCGGCGTCGGGGCGGTCTTGGAGACCGCGAAGGTCACACCCGGATCGTCCGTCGCCATCGTAGGTGCCGGTCACCTCGGCCAATGGATGGTGCAGGGTTCAAGAATCGCCGACGCCGAGCGAATCGTGGTGATCGATCCGCATCGTGAGCGTCGATCCCTTGCTCTGGCCCTCGGCGCCACAGACGTGGTGGACCCCGCCGATGCAGACCCCCTCGAGGTCATCCGGTCCCTTACCCAAGACCGCGGCGTCGACTACGCCTTCGAAGCCGCCGGCCCAGAAGACGCCTTCACCACAGCGTTCACACTGACCCGGCGAGCCGGAACTGTGGTCTACACCGGATTCCACCGACTCGGCGCCCAGGTGACCCTGCCTGCCGGCCCCTTGGCTCTGCACGGCCGCACACTTCACTCCGTCCAGAACGGCCGAATCTCGATGGGAGCCTTCATTCCCAAACTCACTCACTTGATGAACATCGGCGCGCTCGACGCCCGTCCCATTCTCAGCACGACATACCCGCTTGCGTCGATCAATGACGCACTGTCGGCGTCGCGGACGTATACGGACGTCTGCGGGATCGTCGAGCCCCAGAAATAGCCATTCCCATCCACAATCGTCGCAGGTCACCGAGGAGCCACCATGCACACATTCCTACGACCGACGGAGACAACGCTCACCGCAGAGCGTGTAACCGTCGACCACTGTTGCCCGCAATGCGGCGCTGACCATGTCAAGTCCTACCGAGTCCTCGGGGAGGGCGGCTGGTGGGACGTCGTGAAGTGCACCGAGTGCCTCGAATCCCTCGAGCGCACCCGCGCACCGCGTTTGGGCGTGTTCACTCCGCTCGTGCGCACGAACGACCAGACGGAGGTTTCCGATGTTCGGCGTTGACGTGGGAGGAACTTTCACCGATGTCGTCGCGGTTCGCGATGGCGAAATTTCCGTGACGAAAGTTCCCAGCAGTCGGTCCAATCCCTCGGCTCCAGTCGTCGAGGGGGCGCGGCGGCTCGGTGTCTCCGGTAGCTCAACCTTCAACCACGCGAGCACCATGGGGCTCAACGCGGTTATCGAACGCCGCCTGCCGAAAATCGCGTACCTCACCACGGACGGCTTCCGAGACGTCCTCGATCGCGGGAATGTCGCGCGACCACTCGAGGCGCAAGTCGACCCGCGGTGGCGACGCTCGTTCGGTGACGCAGGACGTCCGCTGGTTCCCCGGTATCTGCGCCGAGGGGTCGTCGAACGCATTCGCGCCGACGGGTCGGTTCTCATCCCTCTCGACGAGGACGACGTTCGCCGCCACCTGGCTGTCCTTCGCAAATGCGACGTGCAAGGAATCGCCATCTGCACAATCAACGGCTACGTCAATCCCGTTCACGAGCAACGCCTGAGGGAGCTTGTACACGAGGAGTTCGGCGAGCACTTCCCCGTTTCGCTGTCGTCGGAAACCTCGCCACTGGCCAAGGAATACGCGCGGGCATCTACCACCGTCGTCGATGTTCTGATGAAGCTGCTCTTCACCGACTACAGTGCGCGGCTACATGACGATCTCACCGCGCTGGGCTTCGACGGCGAACTGAACTTCGCCGATTGCGCAGCTACCTTGTTGCCGTGGCAGGAAGCCCTCGACAAGCCGTTCCGCATCGTCTTCGCTGGACCCGCCGCAGGGACGATCTCCAGTGCCCGACTCGGTGCCGCAATCGGCCGGAACAATCTACTGTGTGCCGACGTCGGTGGCACATCGACCGACGTTTCGCTGATTGTCGATGGAAAACCATTCATCCAGAACACCTTCGAACTCGAGCACGACCTGATCATCAACGCCCTGTCGACCGAGGTATCCAGCGTCGGCGCCGGCGGAGGAAGTCTCGTCACCGTCTCCGAATCCGGCGGCATCCGTGTCGGTCCGGGATCAGCGGGTGCCGAACCCGGACCCGCCTGCTACGGCCGCGGTGCAACCGTGCCAGCCGTTACCGATGCCTGCCTGCTCATGAATATCCTGGACGGCGACGCCTTCGCCGGAGGCGAGATGACCCTGGACAGGGAACTCTCCCGGCAGGCGTTCGACGACCTCGATACTCCAGTCGACCTGCACACTCGGGTGCAATCAGCCTACCGACTCGCCGTCGCGCACATGGCCGAGGAAATCCTGAATGTGGCGGTCCGCCACGGCGTCGACATACGTGACTTCACACTGATGTCCTACGGAGCGGCGGGGCCGATGCTCCTGCCGGCGGTTCTCGACTTGCTTCCGTTGAAGGCAGCCGTCATCCCGCCACACCCGGGACTGTTCTCGGCTCTGGGGCTCTTGTCGACCGACCAGGTCTTCTACGATTCACGCAGCGCATATGTCGTCCTCAGCCCGGACAGCGCGGACGAAATCGAACGAGTATTCGACGAGATGGAGGCCCGGCTGCGCGAACGAGTCGGTGCAACTGCCGACGGGCTGCCGGTCCGTCGCAGCTTCGACGGGCGCCTGCTCGGGCAGAGTTGGGAGACGCCATTCGTGGAAATCCCCGATGGCCCGATCACCGATGAGACCATCGGTCGACTCATCGAGTCCTTCCACATCGCATACGAGTCCAGGAACGGCAACCGTTTCGAGCAGATCCCGGTCGAGGGCGTCACCTATCGAGTCGAGATTGTCGTGCCGGCCGCCAAGGTCGAATATGTTCCTTCCGAAGCGGTTACACCGTTTGATGCGGTCCCCGACCGTCCCATCCGTCTCGAGTACACCTCCGACTCGGGCCCGGTCGACGGCTATCAGTATCGACGCGAAAATCTGATGCCCGGCGCCCGGTTGTTCGGCCCTGCCGTGATTCGCGAGGATCTGTCTACTACTTACGTACTCGCCGGACAGCGCGCAACAGTCGGTCGCTGCGGTGAAATCGTCATCGAGAGGAACGATCACTGATGTCTCTGCTGGACGACGTCACCCACCAGAATCCAGGACTAGCACCCACCCGCACCACCATCCGCGACCTCGACGAATCCGAGTTCGCCGAACGGTACGGCTGCGATCGCTATACCGCCACAGTGCTCGCCAACCGGTTTGACTATCTGGTCGAGCACATGAGTATCCGATTGCTCACCGGCGCATTCTCTCCCGTACTTCGAGATTTCTACGACCTTGCATGCACGATCAGCGCACCGCGCGAGCTCGACTATGCCGTTCCCGCGTGCAGCAACGGCATCGTCCTCATGGCGGGCACAACGATTGACGCTGTCGCAAATGTCGTCGAAGAGTTCGGACCGACGAATCTCTCTCCAGGCGACGTCCTGATAGCCAACGACCCCTCACGAACCGGCAACCACAACAACGATCTCCTGTTCACCCGCCCGGTATTCGCGGATGGCGAGATCGTCGGATTCGTCAATCTCAATGCGCATCAACTCGACATGGGTGGCACCATTCCGGGCGGATTCAGCGCAACCAAACAGAACGTCTACGAGAACGGCCTGGTGCTCTCACCTCGCCTGCTCGTCCGGCAAGGTGAGCTCGTCCCCGAGTCCTGGAACTTGATCTTCGACAATGTTCGGATGGCCGACGTCCTGTACCCGGACATGCGAACCATCTGCGCGAGCCTCGAACTCGGAGAGAGTCTCGTACTCGATGCGATCGATCGCTATGGTGTGGCCGCTGTCCACGGCACCATGCGCTACGTCTGTGATATGGGCGCGGAACGGATTGCGAACTCGCTTTCGGTACTGCCGGACGGCGACTGGTCGGCGACCGAGACAATCGACTGCGACGGTGTCGACGACACCGAGGAATACCGCATAGAGGTCGCGCTCTGCAAACGTGGCGAACGACTCGAGCTCGACTTCTCCGGCACCTCGCGCCAAGCTCGAACGTCGATCAATGCCACTGCGTGGGACACGAAGACCGCCGTCGGAGTAGCGTTGCGCTATCTCTTCGACCCCGAGGGCCGTTTCAATTCGGGCCTGTACAGGAACGTCGACATCGTGCTTCCCGAGGGAACTCTGCTGTCGGCGCTTCCGCCGGACGGCTGTGTGTTCATGTACTTCGAACAGTCTCAAGCCGTCCTCTCCACCGTGCTGCGAGCGATGAGCGGAGTTGTCGGCGACGCGGCGCTGGCCGGTGACCGCGGCAGTGCCGACCTTCACACCGCGTTCGGTGTATATCCAGACGGTGCCCCATGGGTCTCGGCCCTGCAGTGTGGTGGTGAGATCGGCCCCCTGGGCGCCAACCAGTACGGCGATGCGGACTCACAGTGCATGTCATACATGGCCAACGGTGTAGCACCTGCCATCGAGGAGATAGAGAAGAGCAGCCCAGTCGTCGTCTTACGACACGAGCCGCGGGCCGATTCCGCTGGGCCCGGACACTTTCGGGGAGGTGCTTCTATCCTCCGCGACTCCCTCTGGCTCGAACCGGCCACCCATTCACTGACCGAACTCCGCTACAAATCGCGGCCGGGATTCGGTGTGAGGGGTGCCTCCGAGGGGGCAGGAGGCGGGGTGTGGATGTACCCGCCGGCACCCGAGGGCGTGGTGACGGTTCCGCCGACGAAAACATTCGACACCGCCACAGTCTGGGCGGGAGTCGTCGACCCCACTTCGCATGCTCCCGTCCACGAGGGCGAGTACGTCTATCCCTTTCAGCCCGGCGCCAACGTGACCGTTGCAAAATCCGTCGTTCGCTACCTCACGAACGCCGGTGGAGGATGGGGAGATCCGTTCACGCGAGACGCGCAGAAGGTTCTCGTCGACGTCCGAGACGAGTATGTCTCGACCGAAGGAGCTGCTCGTGATTACGGCGTGGTGGTAGTCGGCGATCCGGTCTCCGATCCCGAGGGACTTCGTATCGACGAGGATGCAACCCAAGCTCTTCGCGCTGCTCGCCTCTGACACCCTCTGAACGCCGCCGGCGGGCCTCACAAGCCTCGTCGGCGGCGTTATTTTCCTGAACCAACAACCAACTCCGCATTATCATCATACTGTATGGCAATCAAATACCAGGAGCGCATCCCCGATGACCGAGAGCCTCTACACACGATCAATTCATCCCGTTCAGGGCGACGTACCCGCCGCCGACGATCTGGTGCAGCGCGCTCGCGATCTGCGCCCGAAACTGCGGAAGCTGCACGCCGAACACGAGGCGCTTGGCGGTTACTCCGAGGAAATCCATCGGGAATTCGAGGAAGCCGGCTTCTACCGAGCACTGGCACCCAAACGATTCGGAGGACTCGAGCTCGGCTTGGACGACTTCTTCCGCATCGGAATCGAGATTTCGCGGGGTGATCCCGGGGTCGGATGGTCCTTCATCCTCGGCGCCGGTCACGCGTTCCATGTCGGATCCTTCTTTTCCGAGGACGGCCAACGCGAACTCTTCGGGGCTGACTCTTTCATCGCACCCGGTCGCACCGTGCCCGCAGGCAAGGCCGTAGCTGCCGACACCGGATACCGCCTGAGCGGTACCTGGGACTACTGCTCCGGCTCGATGTGGTCGACCCATGCCCTTGTCGTCGCGCCAACCGTGGACGCCGCGGGCACCGCACTTGGCCTACGAATGTTTGCGCTTCCCCGATCCGATTTCGACATTCTCGACGACTGGGGTGGCGACCGCACCATCGGGATGCGCGCGTCCAGCTCTAACTCGATCACGATTCAAGATGCCTTTGTTCCCGGGCACCTGAGTGTCGACTACAACTTTCGCGAGCACGAGCTGGGAACCGACGGCACGATCGGCTACCAGTTGCACGGAAATCCGATGTATTTGGGCCGGACGATGCTGTTCTTCAACGCTGAACTGATCGCGACACAGATCGGAACCGCTTGGGCTGTTGTCGACGAGTTCGAATCGCTTATGGAAACGCGACCCGCCAGCTTCCCTCCTCGGATTCCACGCGTGGAGTCTCCGGAGTACCACCGTTGGCTAGGTCGCCTTCTCGCTCTGACCGACGCGGCGGAGTCACTTTATCTCGCTGGCGTGCGACAGTACACCGAGCTGGGACAGCGTTGGGTGGACACAGGGCGTGAATTCACGCCGGAAGAAGACGCACGCCTCAGAGCTGTTGTCCAACAAGCCGCCCAGCTCGCCCTCGACGCAGTCGACCTCGCTTTCTCCACCGCAGGGTCCAGCGCCGCCAAGCGCGGATCCGCGCTGGAGAAGTACTACCGCGATTCAGCCATGTACAAGACTCATATCGCAGCTCAGTGGGACGTCACCTACAGCTCCATTGCGCGGTACCACGTCGGCCAGCCGCTGACGTTCTGATCGACACTGCAGACGGGCCATGGCAACGCGTTCGCTGCCAGGTCAATACCGAATCCGCCATTCTGTCGGATGACTCCGGCCTTCGCACCATGGTCTGTCTGCAATCAACCTCGCATCGCGGTGGCTCCCGTGATGCGAGGTTGATTGTTCGGCGGGAGTATGACGTCGACGTCGAGGACGAGGAAAAGTGCGTCGATACGCGGATACCTTCCCCGTTTCCTCTGGACGGAACGTCGGCCCGCAGGCAGCTGACGACACCCACAAGAGATCCCTTTCGCGATCCCGTGACATCCCCATGCGACGGCCCCGTGAACGAACCTAGCCCAGGGCGTCTTCCCGTGCCCGGTTGAACTACGGATCGGCCGTGGGGACCGATCTAGTGGTGCGCACGGGGAATATCGCGTCCTTCGACCGAAACCTGTACCGCCATCGCGATACCCAGCTATCGAGGACCGCTCGAGTATTGGCTCACTACTTCAGCCGTATGGCGCCCACTACCCCTCACCGTGTACGCGTGCCACATCAGTGAACCGAATTTATCGGCGCCGGCAACGGAGCCGCTTGCCCCCACACTGCCGACGCCGATAAATCAGTTCCCTCCATCCACGTCCCGTCAGATCGACGGATCGTCGCGTCCGTGGCTTTCTGCCATGGACCTCAGGCAGGCACTGCCGTCCGTGTCATTTACCGAATCGCGGCACTCAGCTCCGCCAATGTCCCCTCCGCCACGCGGAAGGATTCCAACGCAGCCGGCACTCCCACATACACCGCCGCCTGGAGGAGCACCTCCTGAATCTCCTGTTCGGTACATCCGTTGGTTACTGCACCTTTGACGTGCACTGCCAGTTCGTGATTGCGGTTCATGGCGGTCAACATCGCAAGGTTCAGCAGGCTGCGTGTCCGCTTGTCGAGACCGTCCCTCGTCCACACCGTGCCCCAGCAGTATTCGGTGACAAGTTCCTGAATTGGCCTCGAGAAGTCGGTGACGTTACTGAGCGACTTCTCGACGTGTGCGGCACCGAGCACTGCCTTTCGCATGGCGATACCGTCGTCGTACGTCTGCTGGTGGGTGGTCTCGTCGGGCATGGTTGTCCCTTTCTCCTTGGCTTCGTCCGGGAGCGATCGACGCCGATCGATTTTCAGCAAGATTGTATGACACTCCCGGATTGGGTGATCCTATCTTGGCATCGAGAGCCTGTAAAACACTTGCTGGCCTCGACTCTTGTGCGACGTCGAGTTTGCTGAGATGATCGTCGGACAAACCGACAGAAAGTCAGCAGAGGTGCGGTGTGGACACCTACGAAGTGATCGCGGTCCGATATGCGTCCCGTCGGACTCTCCGGAGCCAGGTCTATCTGAATCATCATGTCTACGGCGAACCCGACGCCCCGATAGGCATGGACTACTACTTCTGGGTGTTGCGGAATGACGCACGGACAATTGTGGTCGACACCGGTTACAGCAACGTGGGTGGACACAATCGTCAGCGCGGACACATCATTCACCCGTCACTTGCTCTCAATCGACTCGACGTGCACCCTCGCGAGGCGCTCGTGATCCTCACTCACGCGCACTACGACCACGCCGGCAACCTCGACCTGTTCCCGGAATCAGAGGTGGTTGTGCCGCGCCGGGAATACGAGTTCTGGACCGGCCCGTTTGCCCAGCGCCCGATGTACCACCACTCCATCGAAGATGACGACATCGGTGAGATGCGCCGGATCCACGACGAGGACCGGATGCGGTTCGCTCCGATCGACGGCGTTGTCGCGCCGGGCGTCCGCATGATCGAACTCGGCGGCCACTCCCCCGGCCAGGCCGTTCTCCTCGTAGACACCAATGACGGTCCGGTGCTACTGGCCTCGGACGCGACCCACTACTACGAAGAACTCGACCGCGAGATGCCATTCCTGGTGGTCGACAACCTTGCGGCGATGTATGCAGGTTTCGACACGATGAAGGCAATTATCGACGAGCACGATGCGATCCTGGTGCCTGGACACGATCCGGCCGTATTCGAGCGGCACGAACCGGTTAATGCAGAGCTTGCCGATATCGCAGTCCGGATCGGCCACCCGACGACTCCGCCGGCTCTGCTCCTACCCGCTTCCGCTACCACCCCCGAATCGAGGCAGACACGATGACCGAAACTGTACCCATTGATCAATCACACCAAGCTGTAACAGCATTCACCGGTAGGACCGGCTTTATCGGGCTCGGGAACATGGGTTCACGTATCGCCGCCTGCATTGTGCGCGCAGGTATCGACGTGCTCGGATACGACACGCGGTCGGACACACCCGAGAGTTGCGGCGCCACTCCTGCTCCGTCCATCGCTCACGTGGTGGAGAACTCCGACGTCATTTTCCTCTCGCTCCCCGAGAGTCGCATTGTCGAGCGCGTCATACGCGGCGAGGACGGTATCGCCGCCCATGCACGACCTGGGCAGGTCGTGGTCGACCTATCCACTTCATCGCCGGCATCGACTCGAGAACTGCACGCGCTGCTTGCCGATCGCGGGGCAGTGCTGCTCGACGCCGGTATCTCCGGGGGTGCTGCAGCTGCCAGTAGGGGTGCGCTGACTCTGATGGTGGGCGGAAGCCGCACGGCGCTCACTTCGATCCGCCCCCTTCTGGATACTTTCTCCCGTCACGTCTTCGTGTGCGGCGACATCGGTGCTGGTCACACGGCTAAGTTGCTCAACAACTTCCTCAATGCCATCGCACTTTCGGCCACTGCGGAAGTGATGGTGGCCGGGCGAAAGGCCGGATTGAATCTCGAAGTGCTCCTCGAGGTGCTGAACAACAGCTCCGGCGTGAACTTCGCGACGCTCAATCGTTTCCCACACATCATCCACGGTGACTACCTCGAGGGCGGCCTCACCAACGCCTTGATGATGAAGGACGTCGTCGCGTACGTCGATCTGGCCGCCGAACTCGGCGTAGCCAGTCCCAACTCTGCGGCGCCGCTCGCCGCATTCGGATTGGCCGAACGGCTCGGATATTCAGATCGGATCAGCAACACGGTCGTCGATGCGATCGGCGACGTGTCCGGGCGGGTCCGTCTGCACGAGCCCGGCCGCGGTGACGATTCAGACAGAGCAGATACGCGCGAGGGAAACGGATCCAAGAAATGAAACTGATTCACGGAACCGAGCAGGCCGGGACCGCCGGCAAGACGGGTTCGCAGTTCACCGGGACGGTCTACAACTACCTGACAATGCCCGGCACCGACGGGGTCACGATCAACACCGTCACCTTCACACCTGGTGCCAGGACGTTCTGGCACAGCCATGAACATGGGCAGATTCTGCAGGTACTTGCCGGGGAGGGGTTGGTCGGCACAGAAGCGGAGGGCATCCGCACGCTCAAGGCCGGCGACACCGTCTGGTGCCCTCCCGGAGAACGCCACTGGCACGGCGGCGCTCCAGGAGCATTCATGACGCACACTGCGATCTCACTTGGACGGACCGAGTGGGAGTCCGCGGTCGCTGACGACGAATACGCGGCCACTGCGTTGCAGGCACCGTCGGAGATTGCTCGATGACCGCCACGGAACAGTCGCGCATCACGGACATCGCGGCGTCCGGCGAGGCGTTCCATCGTGTTGCGTTTCTCGGGCTCGGCAACATGGGACTCCCGATGGCCGCTCGCCTGGTGACAGCCGGGTATACCGTCCAGGGATTCGATCTGGATCCGGCAGCGCGGTCGGCACACGCAGCGGCAGGCGGCATTGCGGTGAACGACCCTGCCTCTGCAGTCGACGGCGCTGACGCAGTGGTGCTGATGTTGCCGAATTCTTCCATCGTCGAATCGGTCATCGACGGTCTTCTCACCGCGAATGCGCTCCGTCCGGGATCGACGGTCGTCGATATGAGCTCCTCGGAACCTATGTCGACGCGAACGCTCGCGCTCCGGCTGGCCGAGATGTCGGTTGCTCTGGTGGATGCGCCGGTTTCGGGCGGCGTCGCAGGGGCCGAGAAGGGTGCGCTCACCATCATGGTGGGATCCGCCCCCGACGTCTTCGAGACGGTGCGACCACTGCTCGAACACCTGGGTCGGCCGCGCCGCGCCGGCGACGTGGGCGCCGGTCACGCCACCAAGGCGATCAACAACCTACTGTCGGCGACCCACCTCTTGGCCACAGCCGAAGGCGTGCGTGTCGGTCAGGAGTTCGGTCTGGACCCCGATCTCCTGGTCGAGATCATCGACTCCTCCAGCGGCCGTAGTGGTTCCACCGCTAACAAATTCCCGAATTTCGTGCTCCCCGAGACGTACAACTCGGGGTTCGGGCTGCGCCTGATGTTGAAAGATATGAAGATCGCCACTGATCTCGCTCGCAGTCTGGGCTTGCGCACCCCATTGGGGGACGAGGCCGTCGCGCTGTGGGATGAAGCCGCTGATGCCCTGCCACCTGACGCAGACCACACCGAAGTCGCCCGGTGGAGCGCCGCGCAGCCGGTCGAAGTTACGACCGAGGTGGCCCGCGGCAGCATCGAGTCCGATTCGAGCGCGCTGCGGAAGCGGATCGAGGCAATCCACGGTGAGTGGAGTGACGACTGGCAGGCGGTGCTCGATCTCCGACCGGAGTTTCTCGCCGCCTACACCGGATTCGCCGGTGTCCCGGTCACGCGCGACGCGCTGGGCCCGAAGACTCGTGAACTGGTGTACCTCGCCGTCGACGCTGCAGCGACCCACCTGCACGCTCCTGGAATCCGCCAGCATGTTCGTGCCGCGCTCGCCGCAGGCGCCACACCCGATGAGGTGATGGAGGTCATCGAGCTGTCGAGCACAGTAGGTGTGCACGCTCTGAATATCGGGGTCCCGGTGCTCGTGGAAGTACTCCGCGAATCCGGACAACGGACCGGGCCCGCGCCCTTCACTCCGCAGCAGGAGGAACTGCGCCGACAGTTCACCGAGCAGAGGGGGTATTGGCATGCCTTCTGGGAGGAAATGCTCGAACTCGATCCTGAGATCTTCGCTGGTTACACCGAGTTCTCCTCGGTATCCTGGCGAACTGGCACGCTGCCGCCCAAGGTCAAGGAATTCGTCTATATCGCCTTCGATGCGGCGGCCACGCACCTGTACGTGCCCGGGCTGAGATTGCATATCCAGAACGCACTCGGCTATGGCGCGTCCACCGAGGAGATCCTCGAAATCCTCGAGATCGCCGCTGTCATGGGAATGCAGTCGGCGACCACCGCCTTCCCGATCATCGCCGACGAGCTCGCCAGGCGGACGGACGGAGGAAACCAGCGATGAACGGGCTGTCCGGAACAGTCGCAGTTGTCACCGGGGCGGGGGGTGGCCTCGGTGCCGCAGCGGTGGCACGCCTCGCGTCCGAGGGTGTGCACGTCGTCGCGGTGGACCTCAATGAGGAAACCGCAGCGAAGGTCGTCGCTGCCCTTCCCGAGAACGCGGCTGCGTCCGTCGCTGTCGGAGCGGACGTCTCGACCTCTGAGGGCGTGGCGCGATATGTCGACGTCGCCCTCGACCGGTTCGGGGCGCTGGACCACCACTTCCTCAACGCAGGGATCGCCGGCTCTCTCGCGGATCTGACCGATGTGACGGTCGACGAGTGGGACCGCGTCATGGCAGTGAACCTGCGGGGGCCGTTCCTCGGTGTGCAGGCCGCGTTTCGTCACTACCTCACTACCGGTACGACCGGGGCGATCGTCGTTACCGCCTCCATCGCTGGATTGCGCGGTAGCAATGACCTCCTGGCGTACACCACGTCCAAACACGGCACTCTCGGGCTGATCCACGGCGCTGCCGTGTACGGCGGTCCGATCGGGGTCCGGGTTAATGGAGTCGCGCCGGGTATCGTCCCTACGTCCATCTTCGGAGACGCCGGCCGCGCGGACATGGAACGTCGCGCGCGCACATCTCCCTTGCGCAGAGCGGGTCGGCCAGAGGAGATCGCCGGCACGGTGGCGTTCCTGCTCAGCGACGATGCCAGCTACATCACCGGGGAAATCGTCTCCATCGACGGCGGCGCGAACATCCAAAACACCAATCGCCACGGTGGCGGCGCGGGATTGTGGAATCCGGCTCCTGTGGACGAGGCACTCGTCGAGCGACACCGGGCCGGCGGCATTCACTGAGGGGCTTATTTCTGTTCCCCCGTCATGGGACTCTCCAGCGCTGTTCTTCGCCATTCCGCTGGAGGGTCTCATGACGGACCCGGGAGGGCCTCTGCCGCTCACCAGGCAATGTCCTGCACCGAAAGGACGGCGGATGGGTGATGCGTTCCACCCACAAGCTTGACTTCGAGCCGTCATACGGCCTTTCTGGCACCAGTAAGCTACGCTTGCATTGTATGACGAGATGCTAAACGGAGGCGGACACATTGACTGGGTCGAATACCATCACGGCGGCCCTGGGCGCGGCCCCTCATGTTGGTCGTGTGGCTGCGCCGTTGCGTGCGCAAGTGATCGAGACCTTGCGCCAGGCGATCCTGCATTTTCAGCTTCAACCAGGTCAACGACTCGTAGAGCGGGAGCTGATCGAAACTCTCGGGGTGTCTCGGACTACGGTACGGGAAGCACTGCGGGAGTTGACATCCGAAGGACTTGTGACGGTTGTGCCACAGAAGGGCGCGATCGTCGCGGCACCGTCGGTGGAAGAGGCGAAGGATCTCTACGCTGCCCGGGCCGCGCTCGAAGCGGTGATGGTGCAACGTTTCATCGCGAATGCTTCGCGTTCGCAGGTAATACAGCTCGAGGCGGCAGTAGAAGCGTTCGCCGAGGCTGCTGACGCAAATGACGAGGCCGGTCTTCTGGCGGCGAAGGATCTTTTCAATTCGATCATCGCCGACGGCTCACGGAGCACCGTGCTCAGACAACTGACCGAATCGGTACAGGCTCGGGTGCGGGTTCTGCGAATCGCTGCAATGACTCCAGGCCACCACGTCGAGGCTGTCGACGAGCTTCGTGCTGTGGTAGATGCCATCCGGCGCAAGGACACCGCCGAAGCGTCCGCCCGCTATGTCGCGCACATAGAGCGAAGTGCTGCCACGGCCGCCAAGGAGTTGGAGGCAAAGCTCGGGTGATCTCTCGGCTCTCTCGTGCGCGGGATCGCCCCACACGAGAGTCAGCCTGGTTCCGGGCGCGCCCTGCATCTTCTGGGGCGAATAGCACGCTGGACTGATTCCCGCCGCAATCAGCACACCGGGCGGAGCGCCGGCCTCACCGCCCCGACCTGCGGCCGTGGAAACCTGTCACCGCACCCGGGCGGGGATGGTACGTGACCCACACGGCGGCACTTGCGAGGGTGGCGCCGAGAACCGCCCCAGCACCGACATCGTGACCATTGAGCGGTGCCGCCTTGTCGAGAACGAGTGCACCGATGTTCTGTCCGGTGATCTGCGAGATCATGAGGGCCATTACGCCGATCCGGCTGACTGCATAGCCGCCAACCACGGCGATCGCCACGCCGAGGATGCCGCCCGCAACGCCCCATAACGGAATCGAGACGTCCTCGCCTATCGGCAGGGCACCGTTCGCGGTCAATACCACCGCCGTGAGCAGCGCGCCGGCGGCGAAATTCACCGCGCCCATTGCCAGAGGCTCCCCGGTCACGACAACGAGGTGACCGTTGCCGCTCTGCTGTATCGCGATACCGATCCCCGCCAGCGCGACCAAGGCCAGGAAAAGCATCGCTGCAGGCGAGGTGTAGCCGATCGGCCCCACAAGCACCGACGCCAGTGCGCACGCGGCGCCGGCCACGCGGCGCCCGGTGATGCGAAGGCGACCACGGGGCGACAATCCGAGGGCATCGACAGTCAATCCCCCAGTCAGTTTCCCGAAGACCGCAGCAAGGGCTACCAGTGCAATGCCGGTGACCGGTGCGGCTGCGGTGTTAGCCCACATCGCAGCAGTGCCGAGACAACCGCAGAGGAACCACCACCTCCGAATCGGCCTTGTGGCCCGGCGGGCCGAACGCCACGCACGTAGTACAGCGCCGCTGCCGAGCGCCGCGACCAACGCAACGATCAATCCGCTCAGGGTGCTCACCCCGGCGGCGAGTTGCGACGAGCCGATCTCGACCCCCAGCCGCCCGTTCAGATATGTCTGTACCGACACAGCGACCCCAGCGGCGAACGACGAAACGAACGCTGCAGTCACCCGAAGAGGACTGCTGTCATCCGGCCGCTCGCGCACGGCCTCGGATCCCGTCACCGTCAGCTTGACCCATCCTCGGGCAGCAAATGGTTCAATGGCTTGCTCCTTGTCACATCGGTAATCGCGCGAGCAGCGAGTTTGGTGGGCTCGCCGTCCGGCGCCCCTCATGTCACGGCGCGGATTGACACGCCGTGCGCCGCCTGGTGCTGGTGCTGGCGCTCAGGCGCTACGGGATTCCAGACGGCTATTGTCGGTGAGGACGAACCATCCGCGATCGTGATAGACGAGGGCGCCCGGATCGTCACCACGAGCGTCGATCTCGTGCAAATTCGCCGGCATTTCCATCACCTGAGCGATGATCACAGTTGCCGTGCCAGCCGTCGTTCGCTCAACGACCTGCGCGCGCATCCATCGGCGCACGCCGTGGACGATGGGCTCACCGGTTGGCAGCGTGTGCCACTGGCTTGCATCCGCGAACCGATCGATGCCACTGGTCGCGAAACGCTGCGCAACCTCGAGCGAGTCCGGATCGATGAGGTGGATCATGACAGAATCCGCGACTGCGATCGTCGGGGCAGCGGAGGATTGCGAAGACAACGAAAACCCGATGAGCGGCGGGTCTACGGACAAAGAAACCACCGACGTGGCAGTCAATCCGGCCGGGCCCGCTCCGGCATCTGCGGTGATGACAGCTACGCCGCCCGGGTGGTTTCGGAACGCGGAGCGATAGGCGTCGGCGATCGCCTCGCCTTGGACTGTCCTGGATACAGGATCGTCAGCGTGCAGCAAGTCCACGCCGGCGTCATCGATCCTGCGGTTTTCGGGAAGTGGTTGTTTGTACGTCATCGTCGCTACTCGATTCGCTAGCGTGGTCCGGAATGAAACTTCACTTTGTATGATGGTATGAAAATCTTTCTGGGGCAAGTGTCTATTCAGCCCGAGCCACGCGGGGCGGAACACCAACCGCGCACACGTCTCGCCGAGGGGCGAATGGTGCGCAGACAGACCATCGCCGTGCACATTCGGGCGATGTCGTGACTCGGCATACCTCGTAACGTGCGTGCTATGCGCCGCAGCGAGCCGATGAAAGGAAATCAATCGATGACCACAGAAGTGACCAAGCTGTCCCCGGCAAGGGCATTCGACGCCGAGGCACCCCGTCCGCTCGCATCGGCGGCGTCAGTCACTGCTCCGTGAACGCGTCCGCCGACAACACTCCAAGCCGGCGCGAGTGGCTGAACGCCACCGCCCGTACGACCCGCCGCGGCGGGTTCTGGATTCCAGGAGAGGACCTGTCGACCCCTTTCGGGACCGTCCAGCGCGGACCGATGTGGGTCGAATGGGAGGCGCCGGCAACCACCCCGGCGCACCCCCTACCCGTGATACTGGTCCACGGCGGCGGCGGCCAAGGTACCGATTGGATGATCACCCCGGACGGTCGACCCGGTTGGGCACCGAATCTCGTGGACAACGGCTTCGAGGTATACGTCGTTGACCGCCCCGGACACGGACGATCTCCGAACCACCCGCAGGTACTCGGCCGACCCGGCGCACCCTTCCCGGCTGAAGCCGCATCGAGCTTGTTCGCCCCGTCCGACGCCGCCGACACCCACACCCGATGGCCATGGGGACGTTCGCTTTCGGATCCCGAGATGGTTGCGTTACGCGCGAGCACGGGACATTTGCTCGCCGACCTGTCGGAGTCTCAGTGTCTGGACGGCGAGCGACTCGCCTCGCTGCTCGATCTGGTCGGACCGGCGATTCTCATCACCCACTCAGCGGGGGCGCCCAGCGGGTGGCTGGCCGCAGATCTCAGGCCCGACCTCGTCGCCGGAATCCTTGCCGTCGAACCAATAGGTCCACCTTTCGCGGGCCCACCCGGCCTTGCCCCGCTCCGGTACGGCCTGACCGCGGCACCGCTGCGTACCGACCCACCCCTCCCCGTGACCGAGTTGCCCGCGCGAGTTGGCGAGTACTGCGTGTCGGGCCTGCGCGGCACACCCGTCCGAGTAGTGACGGGCGGGGCATCACCTGCTGCCGACGGCGCCCGCGCGATTGCCGCGCACCTCGAGGCGACCGGCGCCGACACAGACCACCTTCATCTTCCTGACGAAGGTATCGACGGCAACGGCCACGGCCTGATCTTCGAGTCCAATTCGCGAGAGTTGGCAGCCCTGGCCACCGAGTGGCTCACCACCGTCACTCAGCGCACCCCGTCCACCGGTAGTCGAACCCCACTCTCCATCGCATCCAACACAGGCAAGGATTCGCTATGACCCAAGATCTCGCTTCATTCGAAGGAAAGGTTGCGCTCGTCACCGGCGCCGGGTCTGGAATCGGTGCGGCAACAGCATCGCTGTTGGCTCGCCGAGGTGCCACGGTGGTCGTCACCGACATCGATCTGGAGGCCGCAAACCGAACCGCCTCAGCCATTGCCGAATTCGGGACGAAAACGCTGGCACTGCGCCACGACATCTCGTCCGCCGACGACAGCGAGAATGTGGTCCGGCAGACGATCGACGTCTTCGGGCGGCTCGATTGCGCCGTCAACAACGCAGGCGTGACAGGCGATTACGGTCCCGTAGCCACCAGCGACGCGGACTCGTGGCGTCACGTCATCGACGTGAACCTCACAGGCACCTATCTGAATCTGCGCGCCCAACTCGCTCGGATGGTCGCGCAAAAGGCCGGGGCGGTGGTGAACGTCGGATCCATCACGTCGGTGAACGGACAGGCCAACACGCCCGCATATGTCGCCAGCAAACATGGTGTGAAGGGACTGACCTCGACAGCAGCCCTCGAAGTCGCCGAGCACGGTATCCGCGTCAACCTCGTCGCTCCCGGATACGTGCGCACACCTCTGCTCGACTTCTTCAACGAAGAACAGTGGCAGAACGTCGCAGCACTGCATCCCCTCGGCCGAACCTCTCAGCCGAACGAGATCGCGGAGATGATCGTATTCCTGCTATCGGATGCTGCGTCCTTCATCACCGGAAGCACACACCTGGTCGATGGCGGATTTTCGGCCCGGTGAAGCGGTGAACACTACCTAGCGGGGAAGAGTAGGTAAATCGCCGAAAATTGCCCGACTCGCAACGGCGACAACCGTCGTCACCCCCGTCCTGCCGAGTGTGAGGATGTCGCCGCGATCTACGTGCGGCCCTCATAGGAAATGTCCGCGGCGTGGACTGTCAAAACCAGGAGACCACATGAAAGCCGTCCTCAACACCGCGCCCGGAGTTTTGAGCACCGGAGATGTTGTGCTGCGTGACCTGCTTCCCGACGAGGCACACGTACAGATCCACGCCGCCGCGCTCTGCATCACCGACACGTTCGTGGTCGATGGCATCGCACCGACACCGTTTCCTAATATCCCCGGCCACAGCGCCGTTGGGACGGTCTTGGCCACTGGGTCAAACTGTTCACGGGTCCGCGTCGGCGACAGCGTCGCGGTGGTCGGTTCCTCTCAATGCGGTCGATGCCACTCGTGCCTTGCCGGCTGCCCCAGCGCCTGTGTCGACAACGGTAACGGCTTCGAACGAACCATAGGTACCGATGCTGAGGGGACGGCGGTATACACCGGCGTCGGAATCGGAGCACTCGCCGAGGAGATGCTCTATCGCGAGTCCAACCTTGTGCCGATTGAGGCCTCCGCTCCCACTCCGTATCTCGCCCTGCTCGGCTGCGGCATCAGCTCGGGTGTGGGTGCGGTACTCGAAGTCGGGAAGATCTGCCCAGGAAACTCCGTGGCTATCTTGGGATGCGGTCATCTCGGCCTCTGGATGGTGCAAGGGGCCGCACTGGCCGGAGCATCTCGCATCGTGGTCATCGACCCTGACGAGAACCGCTGCCGACTTGCGGCACAGCTCGGGGCAACCGACATCATTGTCGGCAGCGGAGCCGAAGCAGTACGCCAGGTTATCGAACTGACCGGGGGGCTCGGCGTGGACGTCGCCTTCGAGGCCGCAGGTCAGGTCTCGGCCGTATCCGATGCTTTTGGGATGGCGCGCGGCGGCGGCACCGTCGTCGCAACCGGGATGGAGTCACCCACCGCCGCGGTTGAAATCGACAACTTTTCGCTGATTATCGGCGCCAAGACAATCGTGGGATCTCAGACTGGTGGCGGCGACATCGTTTCCACCGTCCCGCGATACGCACGCCTACTCGCTCAGGGCACACTCGACGCCGAACCGATCGTCACTGCAATCTACTCACTCGACGACGCGGCAATCGGCATCGATGCAATGCGGCACGGTGGCGCGTTGACCGGTGTCGTCATCACCTCGCCCTCAGGTCAACTCCCCTCCACTTTGGCGACTGAGAGCAATGCATTGCCGTGAAGGCGGGTGATCGCGGGCGGGTGAACCAGGGTTCGAGCAGCGCCGCCATCCGTCACGGGACTCGAACCGTGAGCACTGGGAGCACTCAGTGTCACTCGGAGGAGATGGACGGACGATGGCGCTACAGAGGAAGAACCCGCGCGTGGAAACATTCGATGAGACGATTTTGGAATTTGCGCGCCGGTGGATTCCATACGGCGGCCCACCACAGGAGGAAATTCTGGTCGGATTCGGTCTGACGCCAGAGCGATTCGCAGAACGTGCGCTGGCCGCGCTCGGGCGGATTGCAGGCCGCCGACTGACTGCGGAGGAACAGGAAAGTCTGCGGCGACAACTGATCTGCTTATATGCACGCCACGTCAGTCCCGTCCTTTCAGGATGGGACTGACGCCTTCGCGAGAGGTTAATCAAGCTGGTACGAAACGACTTCAGCAAGGCGGGGCGGCTGTCGCGACACCACAGCACGGGTTATCATACTGTATGACAATCTGTTCCCTAGGGCGGAAGTATTTTCCTCGCGACGTCCTTCTTCCGCGAACACCTGGCGGAGGGCACCCCGCTCAGAGTGCACACCACACGAGCGAGCCGCGCCCAGGACACCTGAGCATCACATCATGAGCACCCACACGTCATCGACGCCATCCTTCACACTCCGTCAGCTCGAACACTTCGTAGCACTGGCCGAATGCTCGAGCATCCGGGAGGCCGCCGCCCGGATCCATATCTCCGAGTCAGCCCTCACAGCCTCACTCGACCAGCTCGAGAAGGGCCTCGGATTGCAGTTGTGTGTGCGACGGAAGGCGCAGGGGATCAGTTTGACGCCGAACGGCCGCGACATGTCGACACAGGCCCAGCAGCTGCTCAGAGCAGCGCGAGAACTAGGGTCCGCGGCAGCACATCTTCGAGGCTCCGTATGCGGGACTGTCCGCATCGGGTGCGTAACTGGCCTTGCCCCAACCACACTGCCACGCATCATGGCTGCTGTTCACTGCCGGCATCCCGAGGTCACTATCACCTTCGAACTCGACAGCCGTCGAGACATCATCGCGGGAGCGCGCGCAGGCCGGTTCGACCTCGCCATCGTTACCGCAGGTGACCTCCCGGAGGGTCTCACCTCGGTCACGCTTTACCACAACGATATTCGCGTCGTCCTCCCGGGCGAGCACCCCCTCGCAGAGGCTGACGTCGTCGAACTGAGCGACCTTGCCGATATACCGATGGTTCTCGTCGACACCGTGGAAAGCGAATCGAACGTCAACGCGATCTTCGCGTCGATCAATACGCAACCGACTGTGGCAGTGCGCGCACATACCCTTGATCTCGCCCGGGCGTTCGTAGGGTGGGGTTTTGGCTATTCCCTGCAGTTACAACAGGATATCGGCGACTTCAGATGGGAAGGGCGCTTACTTGCGATCCGACCGGTGCGACCGGCACCGCCACGCCAGCCAGTTGTGATCGCCTGGTCTTCGTATGCCGAAGTGCCCGTTCGGATCAGCGCCGTTGTCGATGTCGCGGTTTCGGAATTTCGCCGCGACACGCCCGTACGGTCTCTTCAGCCGTGACACATTGCTCACCGAACAAGATGCTCGCGTTCCGCATCGGCCGCAATTCATGCGTGCAACCACGCAACGCCTCATCATTCGGACTCGGGAACGTGCTGACCCTCGCCCCGGACGAGTTCCGAAACGAGGGTCCAGCAAATCCTTGTGGTGCCGTACAGGCACCTATTCTGTCGAAACCACAGTCACATCGCTGGTGGAGCTGACTCCAAGTCTGCGGTCCGGTCCGGTGCAACTACGGGACCGGCAGTACCTGCCGTGACAATCGAGGTCAGGCGAAGCAAGGCGAGCATACTGATTCCGATCGTTACCGCAACATAGGTTGCGACAGCGTAGCCGCTGCCTGTTGCGTCGAGCAGCAGCGTGGCAATCAACGGCGTGAGCCCTGTGCCGACTACGTTTCCGAGCTGGTATCCGAGCGACATCCCGGTGTAGCGAACGCGCGAGTCGAACGCGTCGGCGAACAGCGATGGCAACGCACCGAAGCTGATTCCGTAGAAGATCGCCTGACCCACGGCGTATCCCACGAAGACACCGAGTGGGATACCTGTGTTCACCCCCGCGAAGAGTACAAAGATTCCGATGGCGGCCAGCGGAGGCCCGACCAGGAACAGCTTTCGGTGCCCCCATCGATCAGCAAGGCTGCCGGACACCAGCAGGACCGGCACCTGAATGACGTTGGCCATCATCATGGTGGCAAGCAGGCTGCTCGGGGCCACTCCGACCGTGCCGGTGCCATACTTCACCATCCAACTGATTCCCACCGCGGCAAAGGCACCAAACCCGAAGTATCCTGCCACAACGAGCAGTACCCGCGACATGTCGTTCCGGATCACCTCGAGCAGCGGAACCCGGGCCTCCACCCCGTCGTTCTTCACTTCCAGGAAATCTGGGGATTCGGCAATGCGTGAACGCACGAAGATCCCGATCACGACGAGTACTGCACTGAACAGGAACGGGATTCGCCAACCCCACGACAGCATCTGCTCTTCCGGCAACAACGCAACCAACGCGAAGACACCGTTACCGGCGAGCGCGCCTACTGTCGGACCGACCTGAGGAACAGCAGCGAAGAATCCGCGGCGGTTGGGCGGCGAATATTCGAATGCCATGAGAACGGCCCCGCCCCACTCACCACCGAAGGCAATGCCCTGCGTGATTCGGAGTAGAACCAGTAGGACAGGAGCCCAGACCCCGACTTGCTCGTGCGTCGGAAGCAGTCCGATTGCCGTGGAACACACTCCCATGAGGACAAGAGTGATAACAAGCATCGGCTTGCGTCCGATGCGATCACCGAAATGTCCGAACAGGATGCCTCCGAGGGGCCTGGCGATGAATCCCACCGCGAAGGTACCGAACGACGCAAGCGTCCCGACAACCGGACTGGAGCCCGCGAAGAACAACTGGGGGAAGACAAGGGCCGCCGCCAGGCCATAGATAGCGAAGTCGTAGTACTCGATGGCGGTACCGGCGAGGCTGGCAGCCGCGACCTTCCCCACCGTGGTGCGAGGCGGCGCGGTAATCTCCGCACCGCTGGCCGTCGATGATGTCATGTCGCGCTCCTGAGTTCTGCTTGCGGTGGTGTGGGTCACTCACCACGGGACCTCAAAAGTATGACGGTCGTACAAACTGAAACCAACGAATCGAACACCGGTTTTCCGGGCTTTCCCGGATGCTCTTCAACGATTCTCCCGGGATAGGTCACTGCAAGCCCGGAATCGTGAGTCCCTTGACGAAGGAGGTGTGCCCAGCAGACGATCGTTACTTTGCGGCTTGCTAGTCCGCGAGGGCAGATGACCGAAACATTGCCGGGGTCATTCCAACCGCTTCCCGGAAGATTCGACCGAAATGCGACGCACTGGTGAACCCCCACCACGACGCAATCCGGGCCACGGGCACAGTTGAAAAAGCCGGATCTGCCAGCGTCCGGCATGCGCCTTCGATGCGGCGGCCACGAATGCGTCCGGCAGCAGTCTCGCCGCTGTCTTGGAAGACGGCATGTACGTATCGGGTTGAAACGAAATGCGCCCGAGCAATGCTTGCGACATCGAGGTCCGGTTCACCGAGGTGGTCGTCGATGTATCGATGCAGTCGGTGCAGCACGGGGACTGATCCTCGAGCGGGCTCCATGGGATCGGAGATCTCATCGATCAAGACCGATCCGACCAGGTTGAGAAGGCCACCGATCGCTCTCGGACGAGCTGCGGTCGCAATCGTATCGAGGGAGTCGCTGAGTGAGACGAGGAGACCGGCGAGAGCCGGCACCAGCCCCTGGTCTGCGGGAATTGTGAGGCCATCGCGCGCGAGGACGTCGAGCCCGGGAACGGCCACCGCGGCCGGCGAGAACTGAACCGCAATTCCGCGGTAGTCGTCATCCGTGCGGAACGTACAGCGGCTTTGAGTCGAGTAGATGCCCACGTCTCCAGGACGCATTACGAACGGCGTGCCACCGAAGTCCATGCTGGCCGTGCCCTGTACCTGTAATGCCAGAACACAAGCCGGAGGTGCCGCCCGGTCGAATCCGGGGCGCGCCGCCCTGTGCGGCCCGGATTCGATCTCGACGATCGATACCCCATTGCTCTTCCGCACGACGAGTCGGCCATCAATTCCACTCGGTGAGGCCGCAAGCACCTCGAAGGGCATCAGTGCCTTCGAAATCGCTTCACCCCAGCGAGCAGCGGACAAGCTGACAGGTTGCGCAGCGGTACTCATTGGATCACCTGATTGGAGTGCGAACAGTCGTCCAGCCTGGTCCCGGTAGCATCGGACACCTGATCGGCGCAGTCGGACATGACCTTCTCTTTCACAGCGGAACACGCAATGCCAAATTGTATGACTAAGAATACATCGGGTGGCATCGATTGAGAACAGCATGAAGCGGGTCGACCCAGCACGGGGCGCCGTAGTTGCTGACGGCGCCGGGCGGCGGATAGGTGTCGTCCCCGGCAGGCGGACGGACGATCAGGGGGTGAGCGCCTGGCAAGGATTGGCCGGACGTCACAGATCGAGCGTGAGCGTGGGGCTGTTGGCTCGAGAGACGCAAATCATCATCGTGCTGGTACTTCGCTGCTCTTCACGAGTTCTCACCGAGTCACGATGGCAGGGCGTGCCAGCAAGGACGGCAGTTTCGCATGTTCCACACGTGCCCTCCATGCAGGAGGACAGCACATCTATGCCCTCCTCGCCGAGTACTTCGATGATCGTCTTTGACGGAGGAATGTGGATGCGGCGATCAGATCGAGCCAAAACGACAGTGAAGGGATTGGACGGGAGATCAGTCACCTCGACAGGAGTGAAGCGCTCAACGTGCAGACGCATCCCTGGACGATCATCGACGAGCTTCTGGAGACCGTCCAGAAGGGGAGCGGGACCACAGGCGTATATCGGGGCGGAGCTGTGGGACGTCGTGTCGTCGGGAATCAGCAATGCCAGGTCGGGTGGACCGCTCTCGCTGTCTGCCCGGACGGTTACACGGTCGCCGTATAGCGCCACAAGCTCTGTCGCGAAAGCCATCCGTTCCCGGGAGCGTCCAAGATAGAGCAGCGACCACTTTGCGCCCCTCTCCTCAGCCTCGCTGATCATCGCTGAGATCGGTGTGATGCCGATACCTCCCGCCACGAAGCGGTACTCGGACGCCTCCCCCAGTGGAAAATGGTTGCGCGGAGCGACAATTTCCAACTCATCGCCGACTGCGATCCTTGAATGGATGTGGGCAGACCCACCTCGTCCAGCGGCTTCCCTCAGCACTGCCACCCGATAGGTATATGGGTCCACCGAATGCGGCGCACCGCACAACGAGTACTGGCGCTCCATTCCGTCAGGAAGAATCAGTGTTACATGGGCGCCGGCATCCCACTTCGGCAGTTCCGCTCCGGAGGGTGCGACGAACTTCATCGCTACGACGTCGTCAGCTACGACAGTGGCGTCCGAGACCTGGACCCTCAGGACCGCCCTGCCCTGTACCGACCCGGGGCGGCCAGGGTCGTTGATCCCGGTCCAGGTCATGGGGAGAGACTCGAGTCCGCGGAAGGTCCATCCCCGGAAGATCGCGGTGGCAGGATCCGTGGGGCGAAGTCCGTCGAACATCTCGTACATCATCGGCCACGCCACTTGGCCCACGGCGCACTCGGCGACCCAACGCCCGGCGCACATGTGCGGACCGCTTCCGAATGCGTAGTGAGGGAGCGGATCCCGATGAATATCGAATGCATCGGCGTGGGCGAATCGGCTGCCGTCTCGATTCGCTGACTGGATACTTGCGCCCACAGGTGAGCCGGCCGGAATCTTGATGCCACCCAACTCGACCTCGCGAGTGGCGTTGCGGGTGACCATTCCCACTGGAGACAGCCAGCGCGCGACCTCGTCGAAAGCAGCGGAATACAGCGACGGATCAGCCAGAAGCGACCGCAGTTGATCGGGATGTTGAGCGAAGGCCCACGCTCCACTTGTGATCATGTGCTGCGGCTCGTTCATGCCGCCCGCGACCGACAGCCGAACGTTGGCTCGGGCGGCTTCTTCTGGCAGACCTGCGTCGAGCATCGCTCCGAGAATCGACGGGTGGCCTCGACCGGTCAACTGCGGGATCAGTTCGTCGAGAACAAGGTCGAGTTCGTCGACGGCTTCCTTGGCCTGGCGCCAAACCTCGGGGTCCTCACTCGCATTGGCCGTTCCTGCGATGAAGGCAGCCGACCAGCGCCGCACGTCCTTCCAGTCCACCCCGTCGAGCCCCACCAAAGCCGCGAGGTTCGTCGCTGCGTACGGCGCGGCGAAGTCCTCGTTGAGGTCGGCGCCTGGCCCCAACTCGGCGAACGCAGCCAGGAGTTTGCGCGCATTGTCGGTGAAGATCGGACGCCAGATTTTCTGCGCTTGCTCGACTCGCAGGACATTGTTCACGGCGCGTCGATCGTCGGCGTGTTCGGGATCATCCTTTCGCAGCATGGTCACACCATGAGTGCGGTTCATACGATGACCGGGGTCAACAGCGGTGAAGGTGCCCTGATCAGCCTCCACATGCCGACAATCGGCAAACCGCGTGAGGAAGAAGCGCCCCGCCGCGGGCACCCATGCGACCGGGCTCTCCTCTCGCAGCCTCGCATAGATCGGGTACGGGTCTCGGTCCAGATCCTCCAACGTGACCCAATCGGCAACCGGTACGCACGTGGCCGTCTCCAGCGTCATCGCCTGTCCTCTCAAACACCGTCCAAGGTACTCACCGGCGGGCGAACACCATCGGTGACCAGTGTGCCTCACGCCACATCACAAGAAAACTGCTAATCCAGATGATTCAATCGCGAATTATCCGTGATAGAGACGTTTTTCAGCCGCTCTGTGATCACGATGGCCGACCCGCGCACACTTCTGTTCCATTCGTGCACCGTCTTCTCGAACTGTCGACCACGGGTTGTGGTGCATGCCACATTTCACGCTCCAGTCGAATTCGAAGAATGGAAAGGCCGATGATGACAGCGATCATCCCGATCGAGCTGCCGATCCTGGATTGGGCCAGCCCCGACCAACTCGAGGCGGATCCGTTTCCCCTCTACCAACGGCTGCGGGCAGAAGCACCCGTCGCCTTCGTCCCTGCCACCGCTCACGCCGTCGTCAGTCGCTATGACGACTGCAGGGCGGTCGAAGCAGATCAAGAGACCTTCACCGCGGTCAAAAAGGTGGCTGTTCTCGACCGCGCCGTCGGCTCGTGTCTGATGACGAAGGACGACCCCGCCCATGCGCCCGAGCGGCAGACGATCAACACCACGCTCCGGACCAAGCAGGTTCAAAATCAGTGGCGACCGGTTTTTCAGAGCAACGCCGAACTAAGTCTGCGGATCCTTTGCGATGCCGGGCAGGGTGCCGATCTCAACGAGCATTTTGCAGCGCCATTCGCCGCAATGAACCTGCGGTCCCTCGTCGGGCTGCCAAATGTGGCATGGCAGGACATCGTCCGGTGGTCGAGGTCTTTTGTTGCTGCGAGCGCAAACCATCTGGAGGATCCGCAGATTTGGGAATCCAATGCTGTGGTACATGCCGAAGTAGACGAGGCCATTGCCGAGATGATTCCGCGTCTCCGTGAGAACCCGGATTCATCGATTCTCTCCGCCTTCCTGACGGCTGGGCACAGCGAAGAGATTGCAAGGGGAAATGTAAAACTTGCCATCGGTGGTGGCTTCAACGAACCGCAGCATGCGCTCACCAGTGCGGTATGGGCACTCACAAACCACCCCGACCAGTTGTCGGCAGCGCTAGCTGATCCCGGACTCTTTCCGGCAGTCTTTGCCGAGACGATGCGGTGGCAATCACCAATCGGCATGGTCTCTCGGGAGGCCACAGTGGATACGGAAATTGCCGGCGTCCCGATTCCGGCCGGCATGCTGGTCGGGGTCTCCGTTCACTCCGCCAACCGTGACAACTCTCGATTTCCGAACGGCGATCGATTCGACATCTCGAGAGACACCACCGGTCACTACGGGTTCGGCAGCGGCACACACATGTGCGCTGGTCGCTGGGTCGCCGAGTGCGCGGTCGGTCAAGTCGCACTTCCGATGCTTTATTCGGCACTGCCAGGGCTGACAGTCCCGGATGCTGACGCTCTATCGCCGACTGGTTGGATCTTCCGCGGGCTGAAAAAGCTTCCCGTCGAATGGGACGTGAGGTCCACTTCTCGCGTGACCACCGTGACCGCTGCAGGCGGTGCGGGACACCAAATGACCGTCCTCGACCGCAGACAGACTGCGTCCGACGTTGTCGAACTCGTCCTGGCATCGGTCGACAACCATCGACTCCCTCCGACCACTGCGGGCACCCATGCGACTCTGCAGCTACCAACCGGAATCGACCGGCACTACTCGCTGATCGAAACCGGTCGTGACCTCCACTCATGGCGCATCGCTGTTCGCCGCGCACGGGATGGTCGCGGCGGATCCGCGTACCTCCACGATCACCTCTCGGTCGGTGACACATTGACGGTGTCGGGGATCAGAAACAACTTCGTTCTGAGCCCAGCATCCACGTACTGCTTTGTCGCCGGCGGAATCGGAATCACTCCGATCATGCCGATGATTCGGGAAGCTGAAGAACGAAATACCCCTTGGTCTCTGCTCTACCTCGGGACATCCCGCGACCGCATGGCGTATCTCGACACCCTCACAGAATTTGGCGACAAGGTGACTGTGTGGTCAGGTGATGAGCGCGGTACCGCGCCACTCGACCAACTGCTGAGCGCACATTGGGGCACCGCGGACGTGTACGCATGCGGTCCAGCCTCGATGCTCGATCACCTCGAGGCGATGGCCGCCCACTCAGGTTGTCTTTCCCGTCTCCACGTCGAGCGGTTCAACGCCATCGCACGCGGCGCCGAGACGGACCTGCGTCCATTCCGTGTTCGATTGGCCCGAAGTGGCAAAGAGTATGAGGTGGGCGCCAACCAAACAATCGTGGAAGCACTCGACGAAGCCGGCGTTGCGACTGCTACATCTTGCCTCGAAGGCACATGTGGAACATGCGAAACCCGAGTACTCGAAGGGTGCCCCTCTCACCGCGACGCGGTGCTATCAGCCATCGAGCGCCAGGACACCATCGACCGCATGATGATTTGCGTCTCCCGCGCCGCCACGGACCAGCTCACCCTCGACCTGTAATCCCGCAACTTCGCATTTGTGCTATCCGACTTCACACTCAGTCGATGACAGTGACCTGACCCACTGAATAGTGTCGTCAGTGACGCCAGTCGCCCAGGCACTCGCGGTCCGGCTGCCCCCACCAAAGGTGAGCGCAGTGCGGCAACTCTCAACGCGATACACCAGCCCGGGACAACTGGCCCCCGACCGAAAAACCAGCCCCCATCCGGGTACCCACCCCGAGGAGAACACCATGGCCTACGTCGAAGGTTCCCACCACGTCACCCTCTCCGTCGGATCGGCGCAAGAAGACGTCGACTTCCACATCAAGACACTCGGCATGCGGTTCATCAAACGAACCGTCCTGTTCGACGGATCACTGCCCGTCTACCACCTCTACTACTCCAACGCCAACGGCGACCCCTCCAGCGTCGTGACCACCTTCCCCTGGGCAAAGCAGGGCCGCACCGGCAAGCCCGGCACCAACCAAGCCCGCGAAGTACTGCTCTCCGTCCCCTCCACCTCACTCGACTACTGGCACAAACGNCTCACCGAACACAACATCGACGTCGAAAACACCCACGCCTTCGACCAACGCCGCCTCGCCTTCCACCACCCCTCCGGACTCGAATACGTCTTCGTCGGCAACGACAACGACGACCGCGAAGGNCACCCCGGCAACGGAGTCCCCCCAGAACACGCCATCCACGGCATCCACGGCGTCGGCATCCACGCCACCACCCCCGAACGCATGATCGACTTCGCCACCGACACCTTCTACGCCCACAACACCATCGNCGAAGACGGAGACCGCGCCACCTTCCAGGTCGGCAACCAAAAAATCGGCAACCACATCGAACTGATCGGCAACCGCACCGACGACCAAGGCACCTGGAACTACGGCGCCGGCACCTACCACCACTTCGCCTGGAACCTCGACACCCTCAAAAACCANGACGAAATCAAATTCGAAATCGAAGGCGCCGGATACACCGACATCTCCGAACTCAAAGACCGCAAATACTTCAAATCGGTCTACGTCCGCACCCCCGCCGGCGCACTGTTCGAACTCGCCGTCACCCACGACGACGGCGGCTGGGACTGCGACGAAAACCCCCAGGAACTCGGCACCCACTTCCAACTACCCAACCAATTCGAAGACCGCCGCGACGAAATCTTCAGCAACCTCGAACCCCTCGAGGACTAGTCTCGCGGATAAGCGAATTCCATGCGGGCCAGACGTTGAGGCCCGGACCGACCTCGCGTAGCAGCTCTGCAGGATCAGGTTTCGACGGACACACTCCGACCCATGAGGATGTGTCCGTCGATACCTGGACACGGATCCCGAACCGAGGAACCGAGCACCCGATTTCGACTCGCATCAGTGTTGACAATTCCTCAGCGGGTCAGAACCGTTCGGCAATCGACCCTGGCATCAACTCCGATCGACGCCCAACTAGGAAGATGACGATGACTACCACAACGACCGCGATGGCTGATCGCCCACTTGCTGCAGGCGAACCCAACGCCAACGACTTGATCGCCGCTGCAGTCGCTTTGCGTCCACGACTTGTCGATCGGCAAGCGGAGGTCGAGGAGCGAACCTACTTCGACGAGGAGATGCACGAAGAGTTCCGCCAGGCGCGGTTATACGATATGTACGTGCCACGGCAATACGGTGGACTCGAGGTCGATGTACCGACGTTCACCAAGGTCGTGATCGAGTTGGCTCGCGGCTGCATCAGTACATCCTGGTGCTTTGCGCTCTCGGCGAACCACGCCTTGCAGGTCGCCTCATGGTTCCCAAAGTCAGTGCAGGATGAAGTCTTTGGCAGCGGCGAGTTCAGATGCGCGTCGGTTGCGGCTCCCACTGTCACGGCCGAACGCGTGAGCGACGGGTGGCGTCTCAACGGAACTGTGGGGTATTGCTCGGGCATTCCCTACTCCACCTACTTTCTCGGCCAGGCCATGGTCCATGGATCCGACGGTGCTCCTCAGATGGCTATGTTCATTGCCCCTCGCAGCGCCTTCGAGATCTTGAACGATTGGGGTCGTACCCTCGGCCTCAAGGGCACCGGATCGCACAGCATCCGGTTCACCGACGCCGTAATTCCCCTGGACTATCTCCAGGAGAATAGCGACATGACCAATATGCCAGTCGAGGGCGGCACAGTAGGCGGCGCACTGCATCACAACGGCATGTACTCCGGTCGTGGACTCGGTGTCTTTACCATGTCGCTCGCGGCATCAGTGGTTGGTGGCGCGTACAACGCTCTCGACGAGTACGAGCATCAAATGCGAATTCGCAAGACTGCGCTTCCCCCTATGGTCCCCCGCATCGAAGATGCGGACTACCAGCGGTGGTACGGTGCCGCGGCTACGAAGATCCTCACCGCCGAGGCCGCGCTCCTGCAGGCCGCGAAGATGCATATGGATTACAGCGAGGCTAATCACACCGGCGTTCGCCCGTACACGTTCGCCGACGACTTTTGTGTAACCGGTGTAGCGCGTGAAGCCATTCTTCAGGCCTGGGAGACCGTCGAGACTGACCTGTTCAGAACTGTCGGCTCGAGCGCCGCCGCGAACGGTGAACGCTTCGAACGAGTTTTTCGGGATCTGTCTCAGGCCGCTGGACACCGCAACCCCGCTCTGCGCGACTCCGGATATCGAGCAGTCGCACAGATGTTGCTGGGCATCGCCCCCTCCCAGCCCTAGGAGGTACGAAATCGCACCGGGCACAGATGCTAGCCGCCGCACGTGCACTGACCATGGAAAATCCGTACCTCGTGGAGACGGCGCGGCGGGTACCGCTCGCCTTGAACATCCCCGCGCCGCTCCACGAGACAGCCACCACGCGGTGCGGACGTCGGCAGCCAGTGTCCACTCCCTTCGCCTATAGTGCGCGACGGCGCCCGCCGCAGCCGAATCAGAAAATCGACCGTTTCCGACACCCGCACCGAACAGCGCATTCAGCGGGAATAGGTTGTCGCGCCGCGGACATCCAAGTCGGCCATTGCAGGCGGGCGAAAGCGTCACGGCCGCGACTCGATCTGGTGCTGCAGCGGCTGCGGCTGCGACTGCCTACCCCCGAACGTGCCCGACCTGAGGGCACGAGCCCCTACTCGCGCCGAGCCAGCGCACCATCGCACTGACCTCGCTGTGGTCTGGCTCCATCCCGGTCCCGATCACCGTGGAACGGTCATCAGCCAGCCGACGCGGTAGTCCTTTATCGGCTCCACCGAGGCCGGACGTGCAATCCGCGCGCCACTCCACCGTCAACGACAGCGTGCGGCGACGGCTCGACGAACTGTGCACGACGAAACTCGATACCACCGCGCGGAAGCGGCTGCCTACCTTCGTCACCCTATGCAGGCAAAACTTCTCCAACCCCTCCTTGGCGGACGTTGTCGATACTCATTCCTCATCGCGGAAGGACGCACCGACAGCCACTGCCCTCAGGAAATCTGTTCGGTAACCGGTCGACTGACGCAGTGTCGAGCCCGGGAGACGACCACATCTGAGGAGGCGATCAGGTTGAGCTCACATCATCCAACCACTCTGTTCGAGGTGTACCGCTGGGCGGGAACGACCACCGCAGAATTCCGCGAACACTACAAGAAAGTTCATGCAGAACTGGGCAAGAAGTTGCCGGGCCTGCTCTGGTACGAGACCTTCTTCAACGAGGACGCGACGGAAGGCTGGCAGGTGCAGGAACGCCCCCGGCCCGACGCGTACGTGATCATGAAATGGGAATCGCAGGAAGGCCTTGACGCCCTGCGAGGGACGGATGCCTGGGAGATCGCTAAAGCAGACGACATCGGGTTTGCGAGCCATTCGGCATCGTGCCGCGTCGAGCGCGTGACCTGGATCAAAGATCCGGAGAATGCCGTCGAGTTTCGCGCCGTCGAGTCGAGAGCCTTCTAGGCTTCTCGACCGCCGCCGCGACCATCCCAATGCCATCTTCCACTCGGATCTACGCTCAGAGGTGCACAGCATGACCGATCTCAGCGCTGGGACAACACAGTCGCAGCCATCAGACGCCGCCATCGGCAGCAGTTCGAAGAAGGATCACGGCAAGCGATCTGCCGCCGCCGGATTCTTCGGTGGAATGCTCGAGTATTACGACATGTCGATCTATGCCTCGGCTTCTTCGCTGGTATTCGCACGAATATTCTTCCCCGATGTCGGTGCCTCCGCCCTCCTCCTGTCCTTGGCCACGTTCGGCGTCGCCTATCTCGCCCGCCCACTGGGTGGTCTCATCGCGGGACACATCGGCGATCGCTTCGGCCGTCGCAACGTCATGATCGGCACTCTCCTCACGATGGGAATCGCCACGTTTCTCATCGGATGTCTTCCCGCGTACAGCGCGATCGGCCTAGCGGCACCTGTGATGCTTGTTGCCCTCCGTCTGGTTCAGGGCCTATCGGTCGGCGGAGAGCTTTCTGGTTCGATCGCCCTCACCCTGGAACACGCCCCCGAAACAAGACGCGCAAGCTACACGTCGTGGCAGGTGAACGGAATCTGGGTCGGCTACATTCTCGCAAGTCTCGCGTTCATCGTGGTCGGCACGCTCCCGCAGGATCAACTCCTTGCGTGGGGATGGCGAATCCCCTTCTGGTCGAGCGCACTCATTGTCCTTGTGGGACTGATCATTCGTCGTGCCACCAAGGAGCCCGAAATCTTTGCCGACGCCAAAGACAAGGGGGCGATCGCGAAGGCACCACTCGGAGACCTCTTCAGATTCCAGGCCCTCGACGTCGTCAAGGTTGTCCTCATCGCGCTGTTGATCTCCTCAGCCAATATCATCATGGTCTTCGGATTGGCCTACGCAACAAGTGCGGTGCGAATTCCATCCACGACGATGCTCTGGATACTGATCGTCGGTTACGTCGGATGCCTGGTCGTCCAGCCGGCGGCTGCAATACTCAGCGATCGGATCGGAAGACGCCCAGTTCTGATCGCAGGAAATCTGCTTGCGGTCCCGGCAGTCTGGCTGTACTTCTGGGCAATCAGCACCGGAAATGTCCTGCTCATCATCGTAGGCACGATCCTTACGCTGTCTGTTGCGTTCGGCGCGGTCAACGTCGTACACCCGGTGTACTTCGCCGAGACGTTCAACGTCAGATTCAGAATCACCGGCATGGCCCTCGGGCTGCAACTCGGTGCGGTGATCTCGGGATTCGCACCGACGATCGCGCAGGCGTTCGCCGGCGAACACGGCGACATTTGGTGGCCCGCCTGCGTCTTCGCGATGAGCGCGTCGTTGATCTCCGCATCGGCTGTCTTCTTCTCGCGCGAGACCTTCCGCACGCCCCTCACCCAGCTGGGGGTACGAGAGACAGCAGGCACGGGCCGACGGTCCGTCAGTGAGAGGACCATCCAACTGTGACCGTTTTCGCGGCAATCTACGCCTATTCCGAGGACAAGGCCGATGCTCGGGCGAAACTGCTCGCCGAGCATCGGTCGTGGCTCGCCACTGTCGACAAGAACGGCAACCTGCACGAGGCGGGAATCTTGGTCGAAAGTCAAGGCGCTCTGCTGGCATTCGAGTTCGACTCGCTCCACGAGGCGGTGAGCACTCTCGACGAGGACCCGTTCTACACAGCCGGATGTATCGAGCATCGCACGATCACCCAGTGGAAGGTCGGTTGGGGTGTCGTGGCGGAGGCGTCGAACAGCCACCAGCGGTCCGGTACCGGGACGGAGGAGGCAGACAATGACTGAAAAGACCGTATGCGACATCGTGGTAGTCGGCGGAGGAATCGCCGGACTCACGGCCGCGCTCTCCGCCCACCAGGCGGGAGCCACCGTCGTCTTACTGGAGAAGTTGGACAGCGTGGGTGGCAGTTCGGCGATGAGCGGAGGCTTCATCGCCTTCTCCGGAACCGATGAGCAGCACCAGCGCGAAGTCTCCGACTCCACCGAACTCTTCCGCGCTGACCTCCTCGCACTTGGAGGCGGAGCGGCGGACACACGCCTGGTCGACGCCTACCTCGCAAACCAGCACGACACATATCGCTGGCTCAAAGCGAATGGTGTCGAATTCGACGATGTCGAGATCAGTTCCGGCCAGTCGGCAATTCGGAGCCACCACACCGATATCCGCAGCGTTCTGGGCCTGTTCGCCGATCGTTTCGTAGAAGCAGGTGGCACGCTACTACTCGGCTGCGCGGCGAGGAGCCTGTCGACCGATGCGAACGGCGCAGTCATCGGGGTGGTGGCCGAACGGAACGGCCAGAGGACGGAGCTGGTCGCGTCGGCGGGCGTGGTGCTCGCGAGCGGCGGTTTCAGCCGCGGAGTCGACCTCCTGCAGACCTTCGCACCCGCCCAGTTGAAAGCCATCCCGTACGGCGGTCTCGGCAACACCGGCGACGGATTGAAGATGGCGTGGCGGCTCGGCGCGGGTATGGCCGACATGGGTTACATCACTGGGACATACGGCTCACACCCGGATACAGGTCCTGAATTCCACGAGTTACTCACCGCCTACTACATGGGCGCAATCATCGTCAACGAGCGCGGCGAGCGATTTGTCGACGAGTCACGGTCGTACAAGGTGCTCGGACGCGAGTGCCTGAAACAGCCCCGAGGCCTCGGGTTCGAGGTCTTCGATCGGCGCGTACGTGCAAAGTCGCATGCCATTCCACTCAGCGACATCGAGATGCTCGAGAACATCGGGCACGTGTTCAAGGCCGATACGCTGGCGGAATTGGCGCGGTGTGCCGGCATCGACGAGGCGGGTCTGCTCGCTACAGTGGCCAGTTACAACGCCTCTGCGCGCGGCGAAACGGCCGACTCCTTCGGCCGCACGTCGCTGGTCAACGGTGTAGGCGACTTACTTACCGTCGAAGAAGGACCGTTCTATGCATACCCCGCGAAGACCCTGATGACTACAACGTACTGTGGCCTGACCATCACCCCGGATGCCGAGGTGCGGCGCGTCGACGGTTCACTGATTCCCGGCCTGTATGCGATCGGGGAGGTTACCGGCGGATTCCACGGCGAGGCATACATGACGGGTACGTCACTGGGCAAGGGTGCCGTCTTCGGACGGATAGCCGCACGTCAACTCACCAAGTCCTTGGTCGGCTCCTGAGCTGACACGGACTATCCAGGGCCCGAACCTGATGACAACCGATCCCGGCCGTGCTCGCTGGTATTTCCACCCGCGTGTCACCGCCCACGAAGGCGGGTCTCCTTCGACGCCGATGGTCTTCGATCACCATCAGCGAGTCGAAGGAGACCCGCGTTTCATGCCGGCGCGGCAGGACATGGATCGAGGCTGTCGGAAGTTCTATCTCGTCATCCGGCCCGGAAACCCCACACCACACCCTTGGATGTCTCCGGGACGGTGACGACGGTGCCGTCCTCCGTCCGACGGAGGCTCACTCCCTCACGCTCGAGATGTGCAGCCGCGGCTTCGGCGTCGACGACGTCGAAGGTGATGCCCACGTACTGATCCGCGTGTGTCGGTGCACCGCTGAGCACATCGACGATCGGAGCCGATCGGGGCGTGGCGAATCGAATCCTCGACTTGGCGAAGGAAACGTCGATGCAATCAGCGTCCAGGTGCGCGTCGTAGCGCTCGCCCAGCATTTTTCCACCGAGCACATCGACGAACAGCCGACGGGCACGGTCACGGTCTTCTGTCAGCACCGTGTGGAAGGCGCATCGCACAATGCCGAGGGGATCCCCCGGAACAACCCGATCCGGCACCCACTCGGGTGACAACCGCGGATCTGCGCGCTCGGAATACTTGGCCCAGTGGCGACGCCCCATCGTGTAGAACTCGTACGTCAGGCCGGTGTCTTCGGGAAGGGTCCAGATCATCGGACAGTCCGCCACCAGATTCGATTCCGGAACTGCGCCCTCGCTGATGATGTGGCCCTCTTGATCGCGAGTACGAAAGCCGTTCCGCTCGAGTTGGAGTGAGACGTCCTCGATGCCGTCGGTGAACCATGCGATGTCCGACAGCCCCTCTCCCCTCGGATACACGGCTTTGCGGTCACCGGGCAGGACGAGCAGTCGCGGGCAGAGAACATCGAGGCTGACGTCACCAAGCACGTAGAAGTACGAGTAATTGATGGGATACGTAGGGTTGAGCAGATCGAGGTCCCATTTCTCCTCCCAGCGAACTTCCCGGCGGCCGAAGACTCGGCGGAACCATCGGGCCGATTCTTCGAGGTCGTCGACCACCAGGGTCGGATGGAACATCATCGGGTACGGGTTCCACATGCCGTGGCACTCCTTTGTGGCAGGGGATGGTCAGCGTGCAATCGGCGAGAGCCGAACGGGAACAGTCGCGTGGCCGAAGCCCTGCATGTTGTCTGCAATTTCCGGTTCTGCGGTCATCGTCATCGCGCCCACGTGCCGCAGTAGCGCGTTGAGCACGGCCCGGGTTTCCATTCGTGCGATGTGCTGGCCGAGGCACGCGTGAATACCCACGCCGAAAGTCATGTGCCCGTTCAGGTTGGACCTCGTGATGTCGAACGTGTCTGGATTCTGCCAGAATCGAGGGTCACGGCCGCCGCTCAGCCACATGGTCATGATCTGACCGCCTTCCCGGATGAGATGGCCGTCGATCTCGACATCCCTCGTAGCGATGCGTCCCGTGTAGCGCACGGGCGGATAGAAACGCAGAACTTCTTCGATCGCGTTGTCAACCAGGGTGGGGTCGGTCGCGAGAAGGTTCCATTGATGCGGATTGTCGGCGAAGGCGCGGATCGAGTTGGCGATCGAGCCGACCGTCGTGTCGAACCCGGCGGCAAAGATCAACTTGACCAATTGTTCGCCGTCTGCTTCGCTCAGTCGTCCGTCGTCGACCATTGTGTACACCTGCTTGCCCCAGCCTCGCTCGCCGACGGCTTCCCGCTTCATGTTCTCTTCGACCCAATTCAGCGCCGGTGCGCCCGAAGCATGCTTGCGGCGGTACCGGTCGTTCTTCGGCGCGGTCGAATTGAGCGCTGCGTCAGCGAAATGCTTCAGCAACTCCCGCCCCTCCTTCGGCGCGCCGAGGGCGTCGAGGAAGACCTCTGAAATGAACGTGGACGCAATCGCGTCCACCGCATCCACCTCCACCTCACCGTTCCGCATGAGGGTCGAGATCAGACGCTCCGCTTCCGCGTTGAAGGCACCCTCGAGCTTGCGAAGCGCCTCTTTGGAGAAAAGTTCGAGCGCAAGCTTTTTGATCGCGGTGTGCTCCGGTGGGTCCTGGAGGAGCATCAGGGTCGGCTTGTACGGCGACGGGTCGGCGAATGCCCGGGACTCGGACGAGAAGGTCCTTCGGTCCCGACCGACGATGCGCAACTCTTCCTGTCGCGTCACGGCGTACACGTCGTACTTGGAAAGGTAGGCGACCGAGGCAAAGTCCCGGAGTTCGCCGTCGTAGCGGAACGGGTCGGCAAGAGCCTCTTCCGTGAACGGGTCGTAGTCGCTGGTGGGAGCGTCGTTGATACTGACTGTCGTGGACACGATTTCTCCTCGTGGCAATGATTGGTGGAACCAGGGACCGGTGGCCGAAGGTGTTGTAGCGCTACAGTTCGAGGACAAGACGGGGGCAGGCCGCTCGCGAAACGCAGATCATCATGGAACGGTTGTCCGCCTGCTCTTTCGGCGTGAGCACCGAATCCCGGTGATCGGCTTCGCCGGCGACGATCATCGTCTCGCAGGTACCGCATGTGCCTTCTCCACACGAAGAGAGGACATCGATTCCGGCTTCGTCGAGCACCCGGAGTATCGACTTGTCCGCCGGCACGTCGACCACGATTCCGCTCTCGGAGAGTTCGACTTCGAAGGAGTCGTCCGGCCTCGCCCCGTCCTGGTGGAGAGGGACGAACCGCTCGATGTGGAGCGCGTCCTCGGGCCAGTGCGCGGTAGCCCGCTGAACGGCGTCGAGCAGCGGGCCCGGGCCGCAGCAATAGATGAGGATTCCCTCCCGGGGCTCCCCCAGGATCGCGTCCAGATCGATCAGCCCCAGCTCGTCCTGCGGAACCAGACTGACCCGCTCACCGTATCGTTCGACGAGGTCCTCCGAGAAGGCCATCGAAGCACGTGTACGCCCGCCGTACGTCAATTTCCACGGCGTGGCACGTCGTTCCGCTTCGGCGATCATGCTCGTGATCGGAGTGATGCCGATTCCGCCCGCGATGAAAATGTAACCATCTGCCGGTTGAAGCTGGAAGTGATTGCGGGGGCCACGCGCGCGAATCTTCATTCCCGGCGCGATCGCGTCGTGGATCTCGCGGGAGCCGCCACGACCCTCGACTTCGCGGAGCACTCCGATGTGCCATCTGCTCGCGTCCTCGTCCAGCTCGACGAGTGAGTATTGCCGCACCAGCTCTTCGTTGAGAACCACGTCGATATGCGAACCGGGCGTCCAGTTCGGGAGTGGTGTGCCATCCGGGTATTCCAGGTGGAGCCCGACGACGCCCTCCGCGATATCCTCGCGAGTAGCGACCACTAATTCGATATCGATGTCTGTCTGCTTGCTCATGTTCTTACTCTCACGTCGTTCTTCTCGAATCGGATTGTCGTGCCGGGCGCTACTTCATCGAACCTCAACGCACCATGGCCAGGCCGCCGTTGACAGCGATGAGTTGTCCGGTGATGAAACGCGCGCCTTCGCCGGCCATGAAAACCATCACTGGCGCAAAATCTTCCTTGATGTCACCGAGCTGCCCGCCGAGGGGAACGGTTGCATACACTGCCCGGCCTTGCTCGCCGCCGTTGTCGGTCATGGGGGTCTTGATCGCTGGAACGATGCAATTGGCTCGAATTCCGTGGGAGCCCCATTCGGCTGCGATCGTGCGCGTCCACGACATGACGGCGCCCTTCGAGGCAGCGTATGCGGCGATACCCGGCATCGCGACCAAGCCGCCGTCGGAGCCGATGTTGAGAATCGTGCCACCGTTGTCCCGCAAGTAGGGAAAGGCGGTCTGATTGGTCAGGATGGTGCCCATGAGATTCACGCCCAGAAGAAACTGGAGGTCTTCATCTGTGAATTGTTCGGGCCGCTTCTTCCGCTGCACGCCGGCGACGTTGGCCAAGATGTCGAGGCCGCCGAGCCACGAAGTTGCTGCGGCGAAGGTGGATTCAACTTCCGATCGCCGGACGATGTCGCAGTGAAAGAAGTGCGCCCGTCCCGGCCCCGCGTTGTTGACCTCGTCTACAACTTCCTGCGCCAGTTCGTCTTTGATATCGAGGACTGCCACGTCCGCGCCCTCCGCCACGAAGGCACGGACGGAGCCGGCGCCCATTCCGTGCGCGCCGCCGGTGAGGATGATCTTCTTACCTTCAAGCTGCACTGCTACTCCCAAGATGCTCGAGACCGCGCGGTGTCGTGGTGCCGGTCTCGGCAATCACCTGGTAGACGAGTTTCGACTGCCGCCAGCCGACAGGCTCTCTGACCCACTCTTCGACATAGTGGACGTAGCGCCGACGATCCTCGGGTTGATCCCTGAAGCGTTTCCAGGAGTGCAGTGCACAGCGAGATTTGGCTAGGTCAGCGGTTACGAAGTCGATTTCGAAGTTGGTTACCATGTGCAGGCTCGCGACCGTGCGGTCCACCTCCAGGTGGTACCACTCACGAATTGCGTCGATTCCGACGATGACCTCCGAGCCCGGTCCGTACTGGAATTCGCAGCCTGCGGTGAATACCGAAAGCATGGCCTCGACATCCAGCCGATCGGCGTGTCTACAGTACGCCGCTTTGGCTTCCATGATGGCCAGTCGATCTGCTGTTTGCTGCAACAGTGCAGTTGTGCCGTTCACGGCACCTCCTTACGAAACGCGATGTATTGCCGACTCCATGCTGTGCCAGGCGTTCCGGTCTCACAGCGGGATTCCTGATTGCGGAAAGTTCCCGCACACGTTCACTTGCCTGGTTGGATTCTCGTTGAAGTAGAGGCGGATCGAAGCAGATGAAGGTGGTGAACGGGCGAGTGATCGTCTGCAAGCAATGAAGGCGTACAGAATGAGCGGCTGGACTCGCCGCGGTGAGTTCCAGGACATCGATGTGCCGGCACCCGGACCCGACCAGGTTCTGATCGAGGTACGTGCGGCCGGATTGTGCCGTACGGACATCAACATCCTGGAGAGCGACCCCGGTTACTGGCCGGACCCTCCCTTCACTTTGGGGCATGAGATTTCGGGAGTCGTTGCCGAACTCGGCTCGAATGTAGGCACTCTCGGTGTCGGTGATCCCGTGTTGGTGTCTGCGATCAACTTCTGCGGATCCTGTTCGATGTGCTGCCGGGGCAGAGACCACGAGTGTCGGCTGATGACTCACATCGGCTACGGTGTGGGCCTCGACGGTGGACTGGCCCAACACATGGTGGCCAATGCAATTCATGTATTCCGGCTCGGGGATGTCGACCCTCGGCATGCAGCCCCGCTGGGTGACGCCGCTGCTACCTCGTACCACGCCGTGATGCAGGCCGGATCCTCGCTGTCGCCGGGGGCCAGAGTCGCCGTGATCGGGGTCGGAGGACTGGGCGGATATGCGGTGCAATTTCTGAAGCAACTCAGCGGAGCCTGCGTTCTGGCCGTCGACAACATGACCGACCGCCTCCAGCTTGCGCAACAATTCGGGGCGGACGCAGTCGCGCTCTCCAGCGAGGATCTGACCAGCACCATGCAAGACTTCGGTCACGGCTCAATCGATGTCGTCTTCGACTTCGTCGGAAGCACGCAGACCGTGTCTGCGGGCCTGGGCGCCATCGGCTCGGGCGGAGCCGTGATCATGGCCGGTATCGGTGGAGCCGAGGTCGTGCTCGGATGGGAGCGGATGCCGCGGAATTCTCGCATCGAGAACACTCGCGGATATACGCGAGCGGACCTGAACGCCGTCATCGCAATGGCATCGGCCGGTCGACTCAGCGTTCCTCAGACCCATTACGGGTTCGAGAGTGTGGAGAACGCGCTCGACGATCTGCGTGAGGCCAGGGTGGAGGGGCGCGCCGTCGTACTGCCCAACGGGTGAGTATTCCGTTCACGGCAATCGCCGATCGACCGCCGGCACGGTGGGCAACGGTCAGGCTCGGCTGAAGCGCGCCTCGAGGCCCGCGCTGACGTGTAGCAGAACGTCGGTGACACGCTTCTCCGACTCCGAGACTCGTCCACGCTCCGCAGGCATATCCCGGAGCCAGGCGCTCACGGCGACCGCCACCGACTGTGACCGGCGGGAGACGGCGGTCGCGAAACCGACGACGCCGGGTTCCGATTCCTCGATGTTGCGCGCGTACCCGGTTCGAGCGACCAGTTGAAGCTCCTCGAACAGCCTGAGACGGTCTCCGATGGCGGCGGGTGTGGGCCGGTCCAACGACGATTGCGGGAAGATGTTCACTACCTTCTCGCGAGGCGACGCGGCGAGGAGAGCCTTGCCCGCGGAGGTGACGTGCGCCTGCATTCGGGCGCCCACCCGGCTACCCAGCGCGCGCTTGGTCTGCGGGACCCAGTGGTGGAGATATCGCACGTCCCGGCCGTCGAGGATGCCGAGATGAACCGTCATCCCGGTTGATCTCCCGAGCCACTCGACAAGACCTCGCGACTGAGCGATGAGATCGATTTCGTCGGACATTCCGGACATCCGCGGCCCTGGCATGTAGCGTTTGGAGTCGGCGTCCTGCACGACGAACCGCCGATGCTCGAGGGTTTCGAGAATGCGATGCACGGTCGAGGGCGCCACGCAGAGAACGGTGGCGAGTTCCGATACACCCACGTCGCCGCGATCGGTCAAGATCTCGAGGACCTCCAGAGTGCGGTCTACGGACAACAGCGTCATGTCGACTCCTCACAGACAGAGCTTTCGTCGAAGGCAGGAGGGTCCCGCCCGCTCCCAGCGCTCGAGCCCCCTTCCCATCGCACTGTGACGCAAAGTTAGCCCACTGGTCCGCATATCGGAATGCATTTTTCTCAAATCCCTATATGTGGAACAGTGCTGGTGTGAGTGAATTGAAGACCCTGAAGAACGCTCTGGCCATCCTGCGTCTACTCGAAACCCGTCAGGTCGTCGGCATCAGGGACATGGCCCAGGAGTTGGAGGTCAGCACCTCCGCCGTGCACAGAATCTGCAGCACGCTCCTCGCCGAGGGCATTATCGTGCAGGAGCCCGGCACGCGGAAGTACTCGCTCAGCGAGGGCGTAGTCCTGTGGCAAGCAGGTTCAACTTTGGAACGCCTCCTTGCCGTCGCGCCACGCTATTTGCGGACGCTTCGTGACTCCACGCACGAGACGGTCCACCTGGCGGTGCGGACCGGACTGAAGGTCACGTTCCCACTCGCGCTCGAGTCCGCTCGCGAGTTGAGAGTCTCCAGCAGGGTAGGGAAAACCGCACTCATGCATACTTCCGCGACCGGCAAAATACTCCTCAGCGACATGAACGACGCCGAAATCCGACAGCTCATCGGCGAGCATCAGCTCGAAGCGCCGACGGAATACAGCACGTCGTCACTCGATTCCCTTATCGAAGAGATGCGTGATGTCCGCGGCAAGGGGTACGCGACCAACGTCTCCGAGACCGAAACAGGAATCTACACGATTGCCGTGGCGGTGCGAGATGCCGAAAAGCACGTAATGTGCGCACTCTCGGTGTCGGCGCCGCTCTCACGAGTTCGGCGCACCCCGGAGCAACACCATGGAGCGCCCGAAGGCCACTTCCTCGGCGCACTCAGACTCTGCGCCCACCAACTGTCAGAAGAAGTGTCGCAATGAGGTGTTCGCCGGACCGCGACGAGAACCCCCGAGCACCGAAGTCAGGTCCCACAGCTCCTTTTCCCCTCATAACCACGACGCCATCCGATTGCGGAAATAGGGCATCCCCAAATTACTGGGCAGGATCAACCCCGCACGCCGCTGCCGCGCCAACCCCCGCATCGTCAAACGCAGAGTCCTCGAATGGGCGCCAAACGCACACCATCCACAACCACCCAACCACCGATATGCACTCTCGCCGGCCTCCAACTGAACAGCATTGGGCTTTTAAGCGCCATGGCTACCCTCCCGCCAAACCGTCCAACTACAAAGGACTTTCAGAAACTCACCCAAAAATTGATTCATGTCCCATACATAATTGGTCGCGCATACGTACCTAGATTGTCATAATGAAGCAATGGACTTACACCACGTGGAAGCGTTCCTTGCCGTCGCCGAAGAGCTGCATTTCGGACACGCGGCACGCCGGTTGCGAATGGCTCAGCCTCCACTCAGCAGAACGATCAAGCTGCTCGAAGCCGAACTCGGATGCCGATTGTTCGAGCGCAGCACTCGTGCGGTACGCCTAACTCAGGAGGGCCAGGCACTGTTGCAGCCGGCCTACGACATCATCGACGCATTTGCCGCGGCAAAGATGTCAGTCACGTCAGCTGGGAAGGGCGTGATCGGGCGCGTACGCATCGGGTTTGCCGGCGCGTCGTCTTACACCATGGTCGGGCAGCTCGCCCGCGTCGTGAAGCAGGCACACCCAGGCATCGCGCTCACTCTCAACAGTGCCGCCTATGCGACCCGAGCCCTCGAACAGGTCATCAACCACGAACTGGACCTGGCGATTGTGCGTTGGCGGGTCGCTCCAGCCGGGATTGCTTCACGAATCGTCGCAGTCGAAGAGCTGTTGATGGCACTTCCTCAGGACCATCCCCGCGCGGCGCTCGCACGCGTGGACCTGCGCGACTTCAAGGACGAACCCTTCATCGCCCTCCCCGAGGAGTCAGGGTCCAGTGTCCGTCAGGCCCTTCTCGATGCTTGCACAGATTCCGGATTCGTACCGAGAATTGTTCAGAACGCGCCGGATTCGTGGTCCATACTCGCGCTGGTCGCCGCAGACGTCGGCTGCAATCTCACGGTGTCAAGCATTCCCGACAACGTCGTCAATCCTGGCGTGGTATACCGCCCCCTCGTGCAACAGCTCGAACCGTTGACAGTGCGCCTTGCCTGGAGACAGGCAAACCCGAGCCCGGCATTGGGGGAGGTCCTGCGACTTTCCGAGACCGCGCTGCCCAGCCCCGGTTAGGGATCAGGATGGGGACCGGCATGGGGTCGCCGCATCATGTCAATGAGACAGCGGCTGCCGGGCGATGCCGAGCCCCTGCACCTCGCTCGCGCCCTCGTAAATCCGAGACAATCGGGCGGCTCGGTAGAAGTGTTCAACCGCAACGGATCTCATATAGCCAGTGCCGCCATGGACCTGCACTCCTCGATCGGCCACTCGCCCCAGTAACTCCGAGCAATACAGTTTCGCCGATGAGGGACCGATTTTTGCAATCAGCCCCACTGCCGAAAAGCCGGGCCACGCCCGACACCATCTCACGACCGGCGAGCAACTCCGTGTAAGAATCGGGCAGCATGGCCTGTACGAACCGGAATGAACCGATCCGGTAACTGCCCTGCATCGCGTCAGCGACCTAGGCGACACACTCGTCGAGGATCCGCTGCGCTTAGCCGACACAGATCGCGGCGGTATGAACACGGCCCTGTGCGAGCGAGGCCATTGCCGCGTGGGAAGCCGACCTCCTCTTCGCCGCCGACACGAGCGGCCGGCCCGAATGGGTTCATCGCCGCTGGTAACGCGCCTATTCACAGCGCAGATCCCCAAACCTTTACACGGAGCAGGACTCTGCCCTACTTGCAGCCGTGGATTGACGAGAGGCTCCGGAGTGTTGACAGTCCCGTGCTACATTCCTACACTTCAACTGTTCAACAGTTACGATATAGGAGACAATTGTGGTAGCGCGACCGGGCAACGACTCTCAGGCTGAGATCCTCCGCCGCCTCACCGATCTCGAAGCCAAAGCCGAGCTTGCGACGCTGATGAATCTGTACTGTCGCACGGCGGACACGAAGGATTGGGACGGCTGGGGACGTTGCTTCAGCGAGGACGCCATCTACGCCGGCCCATTCGGGGAGATCGAAGGCCGTGCGGAAATTCAGCAAGTCGGTAGATCCCGACATGAGAACAACCTGTTGCTGCAGCACTCCATTACGAACATGGAGTTCGACGTTCACGGAGATGACGCGACCGGGACTGCCTCCCTCCTCTTCTTCGGCACCAGGTCTTCAGACGACCTCGCGCAGCACGCCGACCGGGGAGGCCATTACACGTTGAAGTTCAGACGTGCTGAAGGACGGTGGCGGATCGTCCGCAACGAACTCGTAATCGTCTGGGAGAATGGAGAACAAGGATGACAAAGCCGATACGGCAGTCAATCGATGGACGTGACGCGAGCAATACCCTCCGCACTGTCTCTGCCGTGGATGCTCTGTATGCCGAGTTGAGGCACCAGCTGCTGCATGAGGACGGGTTCCCGGCAGGCAAGCCGGTCAAGGAGTCAGTCGTCGCCAACCAGTACGCGATCTCACGCAATACGGTACGTGCTGCCTTGCTACGACTCAGCACCGATGGCCTCCTCGTCCACCGAACCAACTTTGGTTGGGCGGTTCCCGAGTTCAGTCAAAGCAACTGGTTGACTGTGAGTGACTTTCGAACAGCGATCGAGTCGGAGGCTGCGCGTATCGCAGTCGAACGCAAGTACGGTCCCGCTCCGACCGTCTCCTTGTGCCTCGATGCATTGACCAGTGCAGGTGACGATTTGACCTGGGAACAGCGATTGACGCTCGACTTGGACTTCCATTCCGCCCTTGTCGAATCGTCCCACAGCCCGTATCTGATCGAGAACTATCGAAAGGTACGCGACCTCAATCAGCTGTTGCTTCGACAACAGCGGACGTGGGGGATGCAGTACGACCGCGACGTCTGGCTGATGTCCCACGTTGTACTCAAAGATGCACTTCAGCAGACCGATCCCGATGCCGCAGCCCGAGCAGTGCGCGACCACATCCACGGCGCCTTTCACTTGAGAGCGCGAACGCATTCGAGCGGCGCTGCCCCAACAACGACAGAGCAGGTATGACGCAATGACAAGTCGACACGAGCAACTCCGAACATTGTTCGCCAACGGGTTTACCACTGTGGGTGCGTACGATCCGTTCACAGCCAAGATCGCAGAGAATCACGGCTACCCGGCCACATATATCGGCAGTTTCTCCTTCGAACTCGCAGGGATCGCAGCTCCAGACATGGGCCTGATGACGCTCACAGAGTTGGCGACACTGGTCTCTCGAGTGTCCGCGGTCACGACAACGCCCATTCTTTGTGATGTAGATACGGGCTTCGGTGGCCTCAACAACATCTGGCGCACCGTTCAGGTTCTCGAGGCTGCCGGCGCGTCCGCGCTCCAGATCGAGGACCAAGCTTTCCCCAAGGTCTGTCCGATCCTTCCCGGCAAGTCACTCGTCTCCATCGAAGAGGCAGCGGAACGAATCAGTGTCGCGAGCAATGCGCGACGAGATCCGAATTTCATGGTGATCGCGCGGTCCGACGCCGACGTCGTTTCTGTCGACGAGCTCATTCGACGGTCCAATCGATACCTCGAGTCCGGAGCGGATGCCGTCCTGCCGATGATGCTTTCCTACGAGGGTCGGCCTCACACGGAAGCGGACCCCGCCGCACTTCGATCCGCTTACATCCGCCTCGTAAAGGAAATCGATGGGCCTGTTGTAGCCCTGGACACCGTGCCAGGGATGACCTCCGACGAGATGCTCGAATTGGGAATCTCTTTCGTGCTCTTTCCGACAGCCGCAATCGAGGCTGCTTTCACGGCGGTCGAGCAGCTCTTCGCATCGACCCAACAGACGGGTCGACAGGAAACCTACTTCGAACAGCTTGGGATCATCCAAGACAGGATGGCACTCATGGACGCAGTCGGTGTCAATGACTTCCTCTCACGAGCAGCCGGAAAATAGGTTCCGCCCTGCCCGCCCTACTTCTCTGTCAGGAACTCTCCATGTCGACCCACAACGGGCGTCAGCATCGCTCCGGGGTTCCTCTTGGCCGGCGCCGCGGTTCTTTCCATTCTGACCGCACTTTCGGTGAAGGAAACCGCCCCGACACCGCTCGAACGTCGTTCCAGTCGAATCCGGGTCGCGAGTCGGCAACCCGAACTTGATCCTCTAGCAAACACGTGAGGACATGAGCGGAAATCATTGGGAGAACTTCGATCAGAGGAATGCGACTCGAAAATGCGAATCTCTTGACGATAAGCGAAGAAATTCCGAATAAAACAAGGGAGTTATCACGGATGTTGGATCTTCAGGGACGAGTCGCCGTAGTCACCGGAGCCGGAGCCGGCATGGGACGCTCACACGCGCTCACCCTCGCCGCCCGAGGCGCCNGAGTCGTCGTCAACGACGTCTCCCGAGACCACGCCGAACACACCGTCACCGACATCACCGACGCCGGAGGCACCGCTGTCGCCGACCTCCACGACGTCGCCACAANCGCCCCCGCCGTCGCACAAACCGCACTCGACACCTACGGCCAACTCGACATCGTGGTCTGCAACGCCGGAATCATCCGAGTCGGACTCTTCGANGAACAACCCTCCGACGAATTCTGGAAAGTCTTCGACGTCTCCTTCCGCGGAACCGCCGAACTCGCCCGCGCCNCCTGGCCNCACCTGGTCAAGTCCGGCACCGGCCGCCTCGTCCTGGTCTCCTCCAGCGGAATCCTCGCAAACCCCGGCGCATCCGCNTACGGCGCAGCCAAGGGCGCGATCTGGGCACTCGGCAACACCCTCGCCATGGAAGGCGACCGCGTCGGCGTCCAGGTCACCACGATCATGCCGACAGCATGGACCCCCATGACCGAAGGCGCATACTCCGACCCCACGATCCTCTCCACCCTCCGCGACGGCATGGGCCCCGAACACGTCGCCGCATTCATCACCTACCTCGCACACCAAGANACCGACGTCCACGGCGACTTCTTCCAGGTCAGCGGCGGACGCGCAGGCCGACTCGTCCTCGCCGGACTCCCCCGGGTCGAAGCAGCGGAGAGCACCCCCGAAGGATGGGCCGCCCGCGCCGACCAACTCCGAGCCGACTCCGACACACTGACGCAGTACCGAGTCACCGGCGAACAATTCGCAGACGCGATGTCCGCGGCGAATCCTGCTGTGGCCGAGTATTTTCAGAAGGTCAACCCATCCGATCTTGGAGCATGAGTAGGCCGGTACTCGCCGAGGGACCAGATGTGGCACGCCCCCGAACCGAACGCGAAGACTATGCGCCGAAATAGGAAACTACTGCCTCGAAACAGACGCGCAGGCACACGCATACGACGGAATCACCTTGGTCGGCAGGACCAGACCCACTCCGATCTCGGTACTGAAGCCAGGGAAATCCTCATCTTCGCGGCAACCTGGGCTCCGTACGGAGGGCCGTCGTCCGACGAACTATTCGTCCAATTTGGGATGCCGACGTCGCGTTTTGTACAGTACCTTTGGTCTGTTCTCGACTTCAACAACATCGATCCGGAACTCACCCAGATCCTCGAGCGTGCGTATCCGCGCCCGAATCTGGCGGAGTCGACGAACCCCGGTTGGGACAGCCGGCAACGGGATCACCAAACACTCCGCCCCTGCCGATTCGGCCGAGAGTGGCCTGGCTGACAGTCGCCTGGTCACCCGACTCGGGACCGCCGCGCCGTCAGCTTGTTGCTTCCGTACGGGAAGAAGACTTCACATATCTCCCCGGACACAGCCGCTCGACCGTAAGACGTCCAGCGCTTTGCGTCCTCGTCGATCAGGCTGCCTCTGGACCCGCGTATTTGGCAGCAGGTCTTGGACGCCGGCGGCGCGAACCTGACCGGCGTGTCGTAGCCCAAGAAAGCGGCCATCGCGTGACTCTTCGAGGGACCGACGAAAGTCACTCGGGTGTTGGACCACGCGATGACCACTGCCCACGATATCGATCTGCACCAGTTCCGGACCGACCTGCTCTCCGACGCCGGCCTCGATCTGCTGCGTTGACGGGTGCCGAGGCCGACAACAGCCTGTGTGGTGCCGGTGTGGGCGAACGCTCGGATGCTCGCATCAACTCCCGAAACGGCTGCCGGCACCGCGACTTCGCTCCCCCAAGCGCTTCGGGCTGGGCGGTGCCCCACCCGCGCCGGCACTCTCGATGTCGCGCAGTGCTTAGGGGAGCGATATCACAGGTCAGCGTCATGGCGAAGGACCTCGACACCCAAGTTGAGGCGTTCCGCAGCCGCCCCTTGGGCGGTGGTCAACGCCGAGGGCAACCGCGAAATCTTGGGAATCGACGTGACCTCCGACGCCCACGCCGGGCTGGTCGCGGCGATCGGGGCGACGGTGCCCGGCTGCCTGGCAACGCTGCCGGACGCACTACTCGACCAACCTGGGGTGTACCACCCGCTCGCGGGGAGGATGAAGACGCTGCTGCACTCCGTCTACGACCCACCGGACTCCGGTTCCGGTCACGCCCAATATGATCGGGTGATCGACGCTCTGTCTGAGAAGCGACCGAAGGTCGCCGACCACCTCGACGCCGCACGGTCGGACCTGTTGGCGTTCACCGCGTTCCCGAAGCAGATCTGGAGCAACAATCCGCGGGAGCGCCTCGAGAGAGAAATCCGCAGGAGAACCGATGTGGTCGGGAGTTTCCCCGATCGCACCGCCGTGATCCGTCTAGTCGGTGCGGTCCTCGCCGAGCTACACGACGACTTCCTACACCACGCCCCAGGGCTTGACCTCGCACCAGCCCCACTTCTGCTTCGCCACTGACAATCAGGAACTCAGCAAACTCGTGCGGTAGCGCGGGGTTGGCGACTGCACACGGCGAGTACGCCACCACAGTGACGTACTCGCCGTTTTGCACTCTCGACCTTCTCGTCGACATGGTCGACGAAGCAGGGGTGTCAGCCCGTCCAAGTCAAAAGCATGCCTAGAAGGACGAGTCTGCCGACACCCACAGCCGCTGTCCGACGAACGGCGACCCCCAAGGATAGATTGCGGATGCAGCTATCTGTCCGGTCCATGTCTCCCCCATCGTCGTCTGGCTCTCGTTACGCTCCTCGTGTTGAGTCAGCCGCGTCTCCAACGAATCGAATTCGTAGAGCACCGCATGCCTGGGCCAGCCCGTGGCGCCGACGAGCTTCCGGGTGCGGAGCGATCCGGCGGTCTCCTCCATTACTCTCAAGCGCTGTTGGACGTACCAGTGATAGAGCTCGACATCTGCCTCCAGCGTCTGCATCGTATAGGCTCCGAATTGGATAGCCTCGCCGGGAATCTCGTCGGGCACTGGTCCGCTCGGGCCGTCGACTCGAAAGTCTTCGACGTAGATCTCGTGGCGGGCATCGGAGCCCGGCGCCGAAAAGGCAGCAGACTGCACGCTCTTCCATTCGAGAAAAGATGGCTGGAATAGCTTCTCACTGGACGAAAACCCGGTGAGCACCAAATAGTCCGACCCTCGGGGCAAGTCGGTCTCGGGGCGTGCCGCCGCCAAGCCCAACGCTCGCATCGCCGGCCCATCTCCAGCGCGCTGATACAGCGCACTCCATTCCGCCTCGTGGTCGTTGACCATCCGGTCGAGGTAATCAGGTCCCAAAGACTCGGGGCCAGCTTCCAGATTGAACCACGTCGCTAAGATCGATGACATAAGGAAATGCTCCTACTTAGAATTTCTATTTCTTTCCTGAGTATCGCGAGAAGGATTCTGGGTAGCGTTCCCCGAAAGCACCTTGCGAGATGCCGGAGTCCATGCTCTCGATTTCAGCTTCTGATAGATCGAGGTCCAATGCGCCGAGATTTTCCTCGAGGAAACTGACCTTTTCCATGCCTGGAATCGGCACGAGACTCGGTCCGCGGGCCAGCAGCCATGCGAGGGCGAGTTGTGCCGGGGTCGCACCACGAGCCTGGGCGGCGGCCCTGATTCTGTCGACAAGCTCGAGGTTTCGGTAGAAGTTCTCACCCTGAAAGCGTGGCAGTGAGCTGCGGAAGTCACCCTCGGCAAAATCTTCCGGTGACGTGATCGCGCCAGTCAGGAATCCGCGGCCGATGGGTGCGTAACACATCATTCCGATGCCCAACTCCTCGAGGGCTGGGAGAATGAATCCCTCGGGGGTTCGGGTAAACAGTGAATACTCGTTCTCTACTACCGTTACGGGGTGGATTGCGTGCGCTTTGCGCAACGAATCCAGATCGGGCTCGGACAATCCCAGGTGCCGCACCTTGCCTTCCTGCACGAGGTCTGCAAGCACCGCCCACACCTCTTCCACCGGCACATTCGGATCGAGCCGGTGTTGGAAGTAGATGTCGATGTACTCGGTTTCCAGGCGTCTGAGCGAGCCTTCCAGTGCCTTGCGGATCCCCTTCGGGTTCCCGTCGACAACCAACGATGTGTCACTCGGGTCAAATTTCAGACCAAATTTTGTCGCGATCACCGCCTGCTCGCGACGGCCCTTCAGGCCCCTTCCGAGTAGGCGCTCATTGGCATGATCCTGACCGTACGTTTCCGCTGTGTCGAGCAGCGTGATGCCTCGATCGAGAGCCGAGTGCAGCGTACGGATCGACTCAGCCTCGTCGACCGAACCATAGTTCTGCGTCGTCAGAGCCATGCAGCCGAGGCCGATCGCCGACACTTCCAGGCCCTGTCCGAGAGTACGAATCTTCACGGTTAGCTTTCCTTTCCCGTTAATGCGTTTTTCAGTCGTTCTTGTCGTAATCGTGAGGCAGCACGGTGCGACCCTCCCCAGTCGTCTCGACGCTCCAGATCGGCACCGACCAACAGGCCTAGATCTGTTGCGGATGACAACTACCGCCGTACCCGCTAGATCCTCATCGAGAACCGGTGGTGCCGGCGGGCTGATCACCTTGACCGGCGGAAACTGCAACAGCCGTCGGTAGCTGCTGTTCCCGGGAGATGAATACCGGGGCGGTCTCCGGCAGTTTGAAGACCGTTACGAGCGACAACCCTGCCGCGACAACGAGGACGAAAGCCGGCGCCGTCCCGGTATCGAGAGCCTCGATCAGATAGGTCGAGAGGAAGGGGGCGGTACCAGCGAACAACGCGATACTGATGTTGTATCCGATGTTGAAACCACTGAGTCGCCGTGACGTAGAGAAGAGTTCCGTCATTGCGGTCAGGGAAGTTGCCTGGTACGTGACGAATATCAGGCTGAGAACGACAGCGACTGCGAGAGTCGCAGCGGTTCCGACATCGGACGATTGGAGAACGACAAATGCCGGGATCGCGCCCACGAAGAGTGCGATCGCACTTACGAGCATCACGCGCCGTCGCCCGAAGCGATCGGACAGGCGGCCGAGATACGGCTGGCCGACAAACGCCGCCAAAAGTACACCACTTGTGATCCACTGTGCCTCTATCTGGGTATATCCACTCGTCGCGACGAGGTACACCGATAAATAGGTCATTATCGTGTACGTTCCGAAACCCATCAAAACCATGAGCCCGACGGTACGAAAGATTGCACTGCGGTCGTGCACGACAGATTCGCGAAGCGGCCTCTTCGACACTTGGCCACTGTCCTGCAACTCGGTGAACGCCGAGGTCTCGTCGAGGTTCCTCCGCATCACGAGACCCAGCACACCGGCTGGAAGACTCAACAGGAACAGAATTCGCCAACCCCAGTTGTCGAACGCGTCCGCCCCCAATCCGGATCGAAATCCGATAACAAGCAACGAGGCAATCAGGAGACCAATATACGACGAAGCCGGCACGTAACTGACATACCGCCCACGGCGGCGCGGATCCGTTGATTCACTGACATACGTTGTTGCCCCGCCCATTTCCCCGCCAGCAGATAGTCCTTGGAAGATCCGCAACAGCATTAACAGGATCGGCGCGACAACGCCTACCGACGCATGCGACGGCAATACGCCGATCGCAGCGCTGGACAAGCACATCAGCAGTATGACTGTGATCAACACCCTTTTTCGCCCAATTCGGTCACCCAACGAACCAAATAAAAGACCTCCGACTGGACGGAAGAAGAATGCAACCGCGAAGACCGCAAACGTTGCAAGCAGGGAGTTCGTTGCGTTACCCGAGGGAAAGAAGACAGCCGAGATCTGCGGTGCAACATAGGCATAGACCGCCCAGTCGTACCATTCAGTGGCGTTCCCGATGAGGATCGCGGCGAGCGATTTCCTCGACAGCCTCTTGGAATGTGGTATTTCCATCTCATGTATCCTTCAACTTGGTAATGGCCTCGGATCATGCGTTCAGTCCAGCGGAGGTTCTGATCGTCGGGAGATACGCCTAGATCCCAACTGCATGTACTTTCTCGAGGTGGCATCGACTGACGAGAAACTCCTCGAATGCGACGTACCACGCCATCCTCGCGATCGCGATCGAGATAGGTCGGCCCCACCGCCGGGCGTCGCCTCTGGACCCAGCAGAAAAGACCGCGAATGCACCGGCAGGTTCGAGCACGCCGTCAGCTGCCGACGTCCTGACAGATCCGAGCGGGTCGGATATCGAATCTGCGCTGCAGGTGATGCCTTTCATGTGTGGACGCTTGGGGTGCGATCTGTCGGACGGCCAAAAGCAACTCCGCGAGACTTGACTCACACTGCCAAACCGATTGACATAAATCCAATACAAAATCAGTACTGGATTCATACCCTGGAGATAACGAAAGTCTGGGCTACCCCCACGGCGGTCCACCGGCACCGCCATATGAAGTGGCGCTTCCTCCAGACGACGCTGTCGAGTACGCGCACACCCGAACTCCCCGGCCTGGTCACCGAACAATCGACCTGCCGCGACACAGCACCGTGTGTCGCCGGGGTTTCCAACGCAGTCCGTTTCGTCGCGGTCGGCGGTCCTGCCCGAGGTACAGCAATGCCGCCGAACACTGTTCGGCGGCATCGTTCTGCTCGTGTTGCGCACGTCCGTTCAATGACGTCGTTGCGCCGCTACTGGTCGACGATCTCCATCATGTGTGCGTGGAACGCGATTTCCCGGGTATGCGCATGAATTTGCGCGGCTCTGGTCAAGCCGGCCTGCACCTGACCGTCTGGCAAGTGGAAGGACTGCAGCAGAAGCTGGGTGCACGCGGTGACGGCGTGCAGGAATAGCGTGACCATGTTCCCTCGTCTCGGGGTTATGTACTTTTCGCAGCACCTCCGCGATCGGTGCTCAGGAGAGTCGCTCCACCACCATTGCCATCCCTTGTCCTCCCCCGACGCACATGGTCTCGAGGCCGAAAGTCTTGTCGCGGGCGGTCAGGTTGTTCAGCAGTGTCGCAGTGATCCGCACGCCGGTCATTCCGAACGGATGACCCAACGCGATGGCACCGCCCGCCACATTGAGCCTGTCCTCGTCGATCTTCAGGTCGCGTGCCGATGCGATCACCTGGACGGCGAATGCCTCGTTGATCTCGACGAGGTCGATGTCGTCGATGGTCAGGCCGGCTGTTGCCAGGGCGCGCCGCGAGGCTTCGACCGGTCCGAGGCCCATGATCTCCGGGGACAGGCCGGACACACCGGTGGAAACGATCCGGGCCAACGGCGTCAGTCCGAGTTCCCTGGCTTTCGTGTCGGACATGATGACAGCCGCGGCCGCACCGTCGTTCAATGGGCACGCGTTGCCGGCGGTGACGGTTCCATCGGGCCGGAAGACCGGCTTCAGCCCGCTGATCTTGTCGTAGGTCGTCCCGGGCCGAGGGCTGTCGTCGGCGTCGACGGTCGTCCCGTCAGGCAACGTCACCGGGGTGATCTCGCGCGCGAAATGACCTGTGGCGATGTGCTGCTCGGCGAGGTTCTGGCTCCGGACCGCCCAGCGGTCCTGTTCCTCGCGCGAGATTCCCGCGAGCTGGGCGACGTTCTCTGCAGTCTGCCCCATCGACATGTAGACGTCGGGCTGCAGGCCTTGGGCTCGCGGATCACTCCACGTTCGTCCACCTGCTGCGGGTTCGGTGGTGCGGCGTTCGGCATCCGCAAAGAAGGGGTTGTGCGTGTCCGGGAACGTATCCGGGCTCCCCTGCGCTGTGCGAGTTACCTGTTCGACTCCGGCAGAAATGAATACGTCGCCCTCGCCCGCTTTGATCGCGTGCAGGGCCATGCGGGTCGACTGTACCGACGAGGCGCAGTAACGGTTGACCGTCGTTCCGGGGATGCTGTCGTATCCCAACTGGACGGCAACGCTGCGAGCAATGTTGAAGCCCTGCTCACCGCCGGGCAGTCCACACCCCAGCACGAGGTCGTCGACATCGCGCGGGTCGAGTTCGGGGATCTGCGCCAACGCCGCGCCCACCATTTGAGCGGCGAGGTCGTCGCCGCGGATGCCGACGAGTGACCCCTTTCCGGCGCGTCCGATCGGCGAGCGGGCGATGGCGACGATGACTGCCTCGGGCACTACTTCTTCACCATTTCCGTCGTATCGAAGGCGGCGTTGAAGTCGGCGTTGAATCGCTTGATCGCGCCCTTCAGGCCGTCTTCCTTGATCCAGGACTGGAACTCGTGCACTTCGGGAGTCACGTGCAGCAGGGCGTCGGTCTCGGCTCCCATCCGCATGTAACTGAGCAGACCGGACGTCTCGGCGGCACGGTTCACCGCTTCCTTCTTGAGCTTGAGGAGTTCGAGCGGCGTGCGTGCAATGGAATGCGCTGTGCGACGCACGTGCTCGTCGAAATCCTCGGCCGGAACGGACTCCGCGGCCCATCCCCACTCGGCGGCTGTCTTGCCGCTGATGATGTGGCCGGCGTCGAAGCTCATCAGCTTGGCGCGCTTGGGTCCGACCAGATGCTCCCAAAGCGGCGAGATGTAGCCGCCGCCGAGCGGCAGGGCGGGCGACGCCATGATCTTCGTGTCGTCGGCGACGATCGTGATGTCGCAGAGGGACGCAAGCTGGGTTCCCCCCGCCGCGCAGACGCCGTGGACGGCCGCGATGACGGGCTGGGGCTGGCGCCAGATCTGGGTGAATCGTTCGACGTTCGACAGGAGACGGTCGCGGTCCTGGATGGCGGTGCGCTCGGCGGCGTAGCCGACCTCGGAGGAATCGGGCGCGATGTCGTAGCCCGAGCAGAAGGCGCGTCCGGCGCCGCGAAGCACGATTACCCGGGCATCGCTCTGCGCGAGTTCCTTCAACGTGGATTCGAGCATCTCGAGCAGCAGGTCGTCCATGGCGTTGAGGCGCTTGGGACGGTTGAGCGTCAGCCAGACGACGTGGCCGTCGTGTTCGACGAGAAGAGGAGCGTCGTTCATGTGAGTGATCCTTCGGAAGACGACTAAGCGACGAAAGCGAGTGGACGTATGGGCGAACCCGTGCCGCCCTTGATGCGGAGCGCCGACGCGACGAAGAAGAAATCGTCGATGCGGTCGGCGGCCAGCGCCTCGAGCGACAGGGACTCCATGATCGGAATGCCGGAATCGACGAGCATGTGCACGTGGACGTCCAGCGCGGGGGTGGTGAAGCTCGGCTTGTGCTCGAAGTTGACGGTGTCGCTGCCCACGGCCCGCACTCCGCGCTCGGACAGCCAACGTGCGCCCGAGATCGAGACGCCCGGCAGCCCGGTGCCGATCCCCAGGTACTTGTCGCTGTCCGCCCAGTACTTCATCCATCCGGTGCGGAAGACGACGATCGAACCCTGTTCCGGCTGTCGGCGGTCGGCGAACCAGGCATCGAGTTCTTCTGCGCCGAATCCGTCCGCCGGTGTCAGCTCGCGGCCGAAGAGACGTTCCCCGTCCACCAGGTGGCCCTGGCCGATCAATGGCGGAAGCTCTTCGACCGATCCGATGGAAACACCGTCATAGGATCGCTGTTCGCCGTCGACTTCCCGGCCGCCGAAGATGCATCCGTCCAACGAGATATGGCCGGGCGCGTCGACATGGGTGCCGACGTGCGCACCCATCGTGAGCATCTCCATCGCGGACGAGATGCCACCCGGGTAGGGATGCTCGCCGTGCTTCTTCACCAGCGCGTACGAAAACGGCGGATGCGCGGCGTGGTGGGTCATGCCGGTCTCGAGCAGAACGGCGAGGTCGTACGCACGGGTGCTGCCCTGGGGCCAATCGACCGTACCGTCCCACGTGCTGCCTCCCCAGTTCTGGGTGAGGGGTGTCGCCAGTGCGACATTGTCCTTCTGCGTCATCGGACGGCCTCCAGGATTTTCTCGATTGCTTCAGGTATTTCGCCGGCGGTTGCCGACTCGGCGATTGCGAACGACACCGGGCAGGAGCGGTACACCGATTCCAGGGCGGAAACCACCTCGGCCCGGTCTCTTTGTGCAAGAGCACGTATCGGTCCGCCGAGCCTGGCGGGGAAGGCAAAGCCTTCGGTGAGCGCCACGTCGATGTCGGAGGCGCGCTCGGCGATACCGGTCCCGACGAGGCCGGCTGCCGCGCACACCATCGACGCCAACACGCGGTCGCGGATCTCGTCGCCGGAAATGGTGCGCGTGGTGACACCCGCCTCGGCGCGCGCCTTCGCGATGATCGTGTCCACCCGGGGATCGACGACACCGCGCTTGGCGCCGTCGGGGTAGTCGTACCAACCGGCCCCGGTCTTCTTGCCCAACCTGCCTGCTTCGCAGAGTCGGTCTGCGATGTCGACGTATCGCTGTCGCGGGTCGCGAGTGCCGGCCAGGCGTTTGCGTCGCGCCCACGCGATATCGAGGCCCGACATGTCGGCCACCGCGAAGGGACCGATCGCGAAGCCCAATTCGACCAGTGCGGCGTCCACCTCGGCGGGTGATGCGCCGTCCTCGACGAGGAATTCGGCCTGCGTGCGATAGTCGGCATACACGCGATTGGCGACGAAGCCGTCGCCGATTCCAGCGGGTATCGGGGTCTTACCCAACCGCGTGACGAGCGCCGACAACACTGCGAGCGTCCGCTCGTCGGTTGTCGCCGTCCGAATGATTTCTACCAAGGGGTTACGGTCCGGCGGGTTGAAGAAGTGCAGGCCGGCGAAACGCTGCGGCACGGTGAGAACCGATGCCATCTCGTTCAGGTCGAGGTAGGACGTGTTACTGACGATCACAGCGGTGTCAGGCAGGTGTGGTTCGATCTCGCGCAACAGCGACTTCTTGACGTCCATGTCCTCGAACACCGCATCGACCACCACGTCGGCACTGCCGAGGTCCGAGATGGAATCGGTGGCCGAGATCCCGGTGCGATCCGCCACACGATCGAGCGCGGCGCGATTGCTGTCGAATACGATCACCTCGTACCCGCGAGCGGCGAATGCGCCGGCGAGTGCGGCGCCCATGGTTCCGGCACCCGCGACGCCGATCGTCGTGATCTGCGGTGCCGGAGTGCGGGACCGCACCGCTTTGGCGGCCCGGCCCTTCGCGAAGAACAGGTACCGCAGGTTCGCGGCCTCATCCGTGACTCGGAATTCGTCGAACAGTGCACGTTCTCGTCGCAGGGCCTCCCTACCGTCGAGAGACGCTCCGGCGCAGACCATGTCGACGGCGGCGAGCACGTTCGGTCGCGCACGACGGCTCACCGACGCACGCGCGTCCGCCACCGCGGTCTCGCTGGATTCCGGTGCCGGCCGGTCGACGAGGCGGTTCTTCACTCCGAGGGTGGCCGCACGCTCCACAGCCCGCGCGAGCAGTAGGTCGGCAGGAACGACCTCGTCGAGCAGTCCCAATGAGAGGGCCTCCTCGGCTTTGACGCGTCGCGCCGACGCGACCAGGTCGATGGCGGAGGGTACGCCCAGAAGCCGTGCCGTGCGGACCGTGCCACCCGCACCGGGCAGGATGCCGAGCGTGACCTCGGGAAAACCCACGACCGCCGTCGAATCGCCGATCCGGGCGTCGCAGCCCAGCGCGAGTTCCAGACCGCCGCCGAGCGCCAGACCGGTCAGCGCCGCGACCACGGGAATGTCGAGTTTCTCGATCCGGGCGATGACGTCCGGCAGTTGCGGAACCTGCATCGGACGATCGAACTCCGAGATGTCGGAGCCCGCGTAGAAGTGTGTGCCCGCCGAGGCGAGGACGACACCGGTCAGTCCGCGCTGTGTTGCCACGCTGTCGAGCGCATCGGCGAGCGCACTGCGCAACGCGGCGTTACCCATGTTGACGGGCGGGTTGTCGATGGTGAGCACGGCGACGCCGTTGGTCACCTCGGTTTCGACGATCACGATGCGCGCCCGTCGATCAGTTCGAGACCGGTGCGTTCGCGCAGCGACTCGAGGTCGCTTCCGTCGAATATCTCCAGCACACGCGCTCCGTCCGGGCCTGTCTCGAACAGTGCGATATCGGTGTAGACGCGCTCGACGCAGCCCGGCCCCGTGAGGGGGTAGGTGCAGTCACGCACAAGTTTGCACTCACCTGCGCGGGAGAACAGGTCCATGATGACGAACACCCGTCGCGCGCCGGCGGCGAGGTCCATCGCGCCGCCGACCCCGGGGATGACGGACGGATTGTCGGTGCGCCAGTTCGCGAGGTCACCCCGTGTCGACACCTGGTACGCACCCATCACGCAGACATCGAGATGTCCGCCGCGCATCATTCCGAAGGAGTCGGCGTGGTGGAAATACGAGGCACCAGCAGTTTCGGTGACATAGATCTTGCCGGCATTGATGAGATCCTGGTCCTCACTGCCCTCTTCGGCCGCGGGACCCATTCCCAGCATCCCGTTTTCGGTATGCAGGATGACCTCGCGGCCGTCGGGTATGAAGTCGGCTACGAGAGTGGGGATTCCGATGCCGAGGTTGACGTACGAACCGTCGGGGATGTCCTGCGCGACGCGGCACGCGATGTCCTTGCGAGACAGAACCATGTCAGTGTCCCTTCAGGGAGGAGTCGCAGATGATGCGGTCGACGAAAATTCCCGGGGTCACGATCGCTTCCGGGTCGAGGTCACCCACCGGAACCATTTCATCGACCTCGGCGACGGTCAGTGTCGCCGCAGTGGCCATGACCGGGCCGAAGTTGCGGCCCGTCTTGCGGTACACGAGATTGCCGAACCGGTCGGCGGCTCGCGCCTTCACCAGGGCGACGTCGGCGAACAGGGGTGTCTCGAAGACGTAGCCTTTGCCGTCGATTTCGCGAACCTCTTTGCCCTCGGCCAGTTCGGTGCCGTATCCGGTGCGGGTGAAGAATCCGCCGATGCCCGCACCTGCTGCCCGGATACGTTCTGCGATCGTGCCCTGGGGCACGAGTTCGAGCTCGATCTCACCCGCGTTGTACAGCTCGTCGAAAATGGTCGAGCCGATCGCTTTGGGGAACGAACAGACCACCTTGCGCACCCGCTTGGCGGCAAAGAGCTGGCCGATGGCCTCGCCCCCGGCGCCTGCGTTGTTGTTGATCACCGTCAGATCCGTGACGCCGGCGTCGAGTAGCGCCTCGATCAACGTCACCGGCTGCCCGGGCGGCCCGAAGCCGCTGATCATGACCGTGGATCCGTCCTCGATGCCGGCTATCGCCTCTTCGGGAGTTCCGACCTGCTTGTTCATCTCACAACTTTCACTTGGTGGCCGCGAATGCTGCGGCGTCGTCGTTCCTCTGACAGTCGATCCGTTCCCGTCAGGCCGCGTTGACGCCGCCGTCGACGAAGAACGCGGATCCCACACAGAAGGACGCCGCATCGGAGAGCAGCCAGAGAGCCATCTCCGCGATCTCTTCCGGGCGGCCGAGACGGCCGATAGGCTGCGCGGCTTCGGCTTTCGCTTTCACTTCCGGATCGGCGAACGCTGCCTCCGCGAGCGGGGTCAGAGTCGATCCCGGCAGCACCGCGTTGACCCGGATGTTGTCGCCTGCGTAGTCGAGCGCGACCTGGCGGGTGAGACCGAGGACGCCGTGCTTGCTCGCAACGTAAGCGGGAAGATTGGGATACGCGATGGCCGCGGCAGTGGAGGCGGTGTTGACGATAGCGCCTCCGCCGGCCGCGAGCATCGCTGGGATCTCGTACTTCATGCAGTGGAACACGCCGCTCAGGTTGATGTCGACCACTGACGCCCACTTGTCGTAGTCGAAGTCGGCGAGCTTCCCGATCGGACCGATGATCCCTGCGTTGTTGAACGCGCCGTCGAGCTTTCCGTAGGCGTCGACAGCGCTCTGGACCATTGCCTGCACCTCGTTCTCCGAGGTGATGTCGGCTCGCACGAACTGCGCCTGTCCACCAGCGTCGAGGATCGCCGCGACTGTCGCCGCACCCCCGTCGCCATCGATGTCCACCGCCGTGACGGAGGCTCCTCGACCGGCGGCCAGCAACGCGGCCTCACGCCCCATTCCGCTGCCCGCGCCCGTTACGAGCAGGCTCCTGCCCGAGAGGTCCATGCGGGCGTATGCGGGTGGAACAGCGTTCATGGCGATTGCCTTTCATCTGATGTCGGAATTACTTGTGCGGTAGGTCTTCAGACCGATTTGCACTGCAGAAACTCGTGCGGTGTCTCCGGGAGGATGTGACCCATGCGCTCGCGCTTGGTTTGTAGATAGTGAACGTTGTGGGACCCCCAGTGCACTGGTGAGTCGTCCGGGCGCCGGACGGCGATTCCGAAGCGCTCGAGGGCTTCCACTTTCTGCGGGTTGTTGGTGATCAGGTCTGCGGACTCGATGCGGAAGTAGCGCAGGATCCGGGCTGCGAAGTCGTAGTCGCGAGCATCCACCGGAAGCCCGAGTTCGATGTTCGCGTCGACGGTGTCGACGCCTTTCTCCTGCAGCGCGTACGCGGCGAGCTTGTTGGCAATACCTATTCCGCGTCCTTCGTGGCCACGCAGGTACACGAGCACTCCTTCGCCGGACGCCGCGATCGCCCGGAGTCCGTCCTGGAGCTGTGGGCCGCAGTCGCATCGGCGCGAGCCGAACGCGTCGCCCGTGAGACATTCGCTGTGCACGCGAACCGTCACCGCGGCGGTGGGCGGCGTCTCGAGTCCGATGGCGAGCGCGACGTGCTCGACACCCGCCGCGCGATCGCGAAACACGTGCGCCGTGAAGGTGCCGTAATCGGTGTCGATGCGCGCACTGGACACGGGCGCGACCGCCGCTTCGGGCGAGGGCTCGATCGGCGAGTCGCGGCGGCTGCGATATGCGACCAGGTCCGCCACGGTGATGAACGGCAGATTCCATCGTGCCGCGAATTCGGTCAGTGCCGTTCCGGACATCGGGACGCCGTCGTCGCCGACGAGTTCCGTGATCACGGCGGTCGGCTCGGACTCGCCGGCGAGCGTCATGAGGTCGACACTCGCTTCGGTGTGCCCGCCGCGAACCAGAACGCCGCCGTCCTGCGCGATGAGCGGGAACATGTGGCCGGGCCGGGTCAGGCCGGACGGCGCGGTGCCGGGGTCTGCGATCGCGCGGACCGTGGTGGCCCGGTCGGCCGCGGAGATGCCCGTTCCCGCGTCGACGGCGTCGACGGTGACCGTGAAGGCGGTCCCCATCCGGTCCTTGTTCGCCGCGACCATGAGCGGGAGTTCGAGTTGGCGGGCACGGCGTGCGGTCATCGGTGTGCACACGATGCCGCTGCCGTGGCGAAGGAAGAACGCCATCGCGTCGTCGGTCATCGCGGCGGCGCCCATCACCAGATCGCCTTCGTTCTCGCGGTCATGGTCATCCGCGACCACCACCATCCCGCCTCTCGCGAGTGTCGCAACAGCCGATTCGACCGAGTGTTCCGAATCCATGTCCTCCGCCTTTCTGCGAGGGTCGGCAGTCGCGCGTCGAGAACTAAACCACCAACCGGTCGTTTGAATTGTAGCGTGCATCACACCGCGAGACAACAGCTCGATCGGATCAGGCAGGCACTCGTTGCGATCGACGCACGGAAAGCACCGCGAGCGCACCCACGGCGCACACGCCCATGACGAACAGCGCAGGCGAGAGGGCGTTGCCGGTCCGTTCGACCAGCCACACGCACACCACGGGTGCGGTGCCCCCGGCGACCACCACGCCGATGTTCCAGCCCAGCGCGGTGCCCGTGTACCGGACCTCCGGGCCGAACAACTCCGGAATCATCGAATAGCCGGCCACCTGCAGAAACGACGAGTTGACCATGATCGCCATGAATGCGATGCCGGCGACGAGAAGGCTGCCCATGCCCATCAGTGCCATGGCACCGGCGGTGACCGCGAAGAACCCGGCCAGACCGATGAGCGCGAGACCCGACAATCCGATGCGGTCGCCGAGTCGTCCCGTCAGCAACATCAGGAACGCCGAGATCGCCACCACCACCGTGGTGATCCAGTAGACGCCGGTCTTGGGATAACCCAGCTCGGTGATCAGGTGGATGCTCAGGTACGTCAGACCGAAGTAGGCGGAACCGTTCACCGCGAGGCTGACCCCGGAGGATTGCAGCAGCGGCTTCCGCCAGCGCTTCAGCACGGCCGCCACCGGCGACGATGCCGGACGGACGTTCTCGCCTGCGGGCTGATGGACGAGCGATCGGCGCAACGCGAGGCAGATTCCTGCCAGCGGCAGCGCCACGAGGAACGGGATCCGCCAACCGCAGGACGCCATCTGTTCGTCGGTGGTCAGGAACGACACCAGGCCCGCCACCGCGGATGCCAGTGCGAAGCCGAGTGTGGCACCGAACGGGTTCATGGCGCCGTAGCGGCCGCGACGACCTTCGGGTGCGGCTTCGGACACCAGCGTTGCGGCGCCGGCGACTTCGCCCCCTACCGAGAAGCCTTGCAGCAGGCGCAGACACACGAGGGCTACCGATGCGGCGGGTCCGATGGCGAGTGCCGTCGGCAGCGTTCCGATCGCCGCGCTGGAGAGGCCCATGCAGAGCAGTGTCGTCATCAGGGCGGCACGTCTGCTGACGCGATCACCCACGTACCCGAACACGATTCCGCCCAGTGGGCGCGCGGCATATGCCGCCGCGAACACCGACAGTGTCAACAGAAGCGAGCTGACCTCGTTGTCTGACGGGAAGAACAATGGGGCGACGATGACGGCCATGTAGCCGTACATGCTGAAGTCGTACCCTTCGATCATCGTGCCGACGCCACCCGCGAAGGCGGCGCGCCGGCCGTTCACGACGCCGTCGAGTGCGGACGTCGCCGAAACTGTCTGATCCATGTCGGAGTCCTCGCGTGAAGGGAGCGTCCAGTGCCGGACGTCAGGAACGGTGGGATTCGGCGAGCCCGGCAACGAGGTCACGGAGTGTGAGCAGATGGCGCAGATAGAAGTGCAGCCCCATTTCCCAGGTGAACCCCATGCCGCCGTGTACCTGGATGGCACGCTCGGCCACGTCGACGGCCTGTTCGATCGCGTGCGCCGAGACCTCGAACGCTCGCGCCTGATCGGCAGCCGCCCACAGCGCAGAGGTGTCGGATTGTTCGGCGGCAATGTGTGCGTCGGCGAGAATGTGTTTGACCGCCTGGAACGACCCGATGGGCTTGCCGAACTGCTGGCGATCGCGGGTGTACTCGACGCTGATGGTGACGAGGGTGCGCGCGATGCCGGCGGCCTCCGCCGCCCAGAGCACAGCCAGCTCCCGTGCGGGAGCGTCGGTCGTCGTCGTGGTCCACGGGATCTCGGCGGCCCCGAGCGTCGGCGCGAAATTCACCACGGAAGACTCAGGGACCGGCACTACGGTTCCACCGTCGAACGAATCGAGAACACCGATGTCGGTACGCTGCCCGAACGGCACCGCACCCCAGCCGGCGGTCGTCTGCGGTGTCGGCACCGACAGCGTGACGGGTCCGTCGAACTCCCGAGCAGCGGCGCTGTGCCTGCGCGTCACGAGCGTAGGTACCAGCGGCAACGGCACACAGAATGCACCCCAGACCCGCACGACCTCGACGAGGTCGCGGAGCGAGAGTCCGTCCTCACCCGAGTCGTCGGCGATCTCCACCCAGCCGGCTCGGACCAGTGCGTCCCACGAGACAGGCGATTCCGTTTCGGCGAACGTGGCGATGTTGCGGCTTCCGACGTTCTTCTCCAGGATCTCGCGAAGCCCCTCGGCGGCAGCGGTTCCCATGTCGGTCGCTTCGGTCATGGATACGGTGGTCATCGCGGCAGCCCCAGAACTCGTTCACTGATGATGTTTCGTTGGATCTCGGACGTGCCCGAGAAGATCGATGCCGACCGGCTCTCGAGATACTGGTATCGCCAGTGCTCTCGGTGGGCAGCTGTGGCGTACCGCAGGCCGACGGCCGTGATCTCCTGCCACAGTTCGCTCCACAGGACCTTCAGAATCGACGTGGCACGCACGAACTCGGCCTCGTTGTCCTCGAGGTGCACGGCCTTGGAGATCTGCCAGCGCACCAGTTCGGTGCGCCGGTCGAGGTCGGCGAGAACGTCGGCACGACGCGGATCGTCGCCGCACATCGTGAGGAGCAGGTCCATGTCGGCCCGCATCTCCACGTAGCGACTGGCCGCCTCGACGCCGCCGCGCTCGTTCATCAAGGTCGTCATCGCGACCCGCCATCCGGAGCCTTCCTCGGCAATCAGCTCGTCGTCGGAGACGAAGACACGGTCGAAGTGCACCTCCGCGAAGTGCGTGCCGCCGGAGATCTGCTTGATGACGCCGATGTCGACACCGGGCTGATTCATGTCGAGCAGGAACATCGACAGGTTCTTGTGCCGGGGTGCGTCCGGGCTCGTCCGGGCGAGCATCAGGCACCGATCGGAGTAGGCGGCGAAACTGGTCCAGATCTTGCGGCCCGTGATCTCGTAGCCACCGTCGACCTTGTCCGCGCGGCAGCTGACGCCGGCGAGATCGGATCCGGCACCGGGTTCGGAGAACCCCTGGCACCACGTCTCCAGTCCCTGCAGGATCGGCGGCAGGAATCGTTCCCGCTGCTGTTCGGTGCCGTGGGCGATCAATGTGGGGGCGGTGAGGATCCTGCCGATGCGAGCGAGACCGTCAGGGGCCTGGGCCTGCGCGGCGAGCTCGCTGAACGCCACCTCCTCGGCGAGGCCGAGTCCTTGACCGCCGAACTCCTTGGGCAGCGACAGGCCCGAGTACCCCGCTTCGTACAGCTGGCGATCCCACTGGCGTCGGATATCGATCGCTTCGTGCTCGTCCAGCGTCCCGCGGTGCTCGCGCCATCTGCGTGGCACGTTCTCCTGCAGCCAGGTCCCTGCCTCCTGCGCGAATGCGGAGCCAGAAGTGGTTGAAACCTTGTGCGTCACGTGTTGACACTCCGTTCGTAGTCGGGGACTTAATCTCCCAAACGATTGTTAGATAAGCTAGAATCGATTCGACACTGTGTCAAGAGCCACATAAGATATCCACCAAACGTACGGTTGCATCAGCGCAGCTGAGGGGATTCCAGTGCCAAGAAGTTCGAGTTCGACAACCACGCCTCGCCCAGCAAAGGGCGAGCGCCGAAATCGCGATGCCGAAGTGATGGAGGCCGCGGTCCGCATCTTCTACGAGAAGGGTTACTCAGGCGCATCCCTTCAGGATGTGGCGAACGAGGTGGGTGTCCTCAAGGGCAGCCTGTATTACTACTTCGACTCCAAGGAAGATCTGCTTCTCCGCATCATGAAGGAGTCGCACATCCAGTCCGAGTTGATTTTCGACAGGGTGTCGGCCAAGGGCCTCGATCCGCTCGACGAACTGGACGAACTCCTCCAAGAGCTCATGCAGTGGTACTTGGACAATGTCGAGCGCGTCGCGATCTACTTCAACGAAGGACGGCGCCTGACAGGTGAGCGTCTGGAAGAGGTCGAGGCCGCCGGACGTCGATTCGAGCAGCATTTGTACAACCTGCTCAAGCGTGCCCAGAAGAGCGGTGCAATCGAAGATGTCGATCTCCGCTTGTCCATCCGTTTCATCCTGGGCTCCCTGAACAGTGTGCCGACCTGGCACAAGCCGAGCTCGCAACGGCGGCTCTCCGACAAGGCCATCACCCGGCAGTTCGCCCAGATGACCATCAAATCCATGAGCCCCTGACCGGGGCTCTCTCCCCCGAGAGACTCCCATGACCTGTATCACCATCGCCGAGTGCGTCGACGAACACGCCTCCCACCAGCCTGATCACGTCGCCCTCGTGGCACCGGACGGGCGCACTCGGAGCTATGCCGACCTGTCACAGACCGTACGCGCGCTCGCCCGATCGCTGTCGCGCCTCGGCGCCACCCACGGTGACCGGATCGCCGCGATCGTCGACGACGGTATCGAGTACGTCGAGCTGTACCTCGCGGCTGCGCGGCTCGGTGCCATCATGGTCCCGATCAACACGCGTCTCACGGTGGCCGAGGCGTCCGTCCTCGTCGACGACTGCACTCCGCGCATCGTGGTGTGGAGCGCAGATCACGCGCACATCGCCGGCTCACTGTCCGTCCAGAACGCGGCGTCGGTGGCGATCGGCCCGATTCCGGACGATGCTCCCACCGGCACCGTCGCATTCGATTCCCTCGTCCGCGACGGAAGCGCGCTGCCCGAGGTCACGACACCGGTCGACGGCGACGATCCGTTCATCATCGGATACACCAGTGGCACCACCGGCAGACCGAAGGGTGCTGTCATGACGCACCGCAGTGTCGCCGCCATCGCCGAATCCAACAACCGCGCGTACCGGCTGCCCGAACGGAGCGTCTGCGCGCTCACCGGGTCGATGTCGTTCGTCGCGACGGTGCCTGCCCACGTTCTCACCCACCTCCGCTTCGGTGGAACCGTCGTCATTCTCGGGAAGTGGTCGGTCGCTCAACTGATCGACACCATCGAGCGCCACGGGGTCACGTTCACCTACATACCGTCGCCCCTGATCGAGGAGTTCGCCCGGGCCGCGGGGGCGTCGCGCCCCCGCATCGCCGGCCTCCGCTGCGTGCTGCACTCGGCGTCGAAAGCAGGCCCGGACAAGTTGCGCCTGCTGTACGACGTTCTGGGCGACACCTTGATCGAAGGCTTGGGCATGACCGAGAACTCCGGGGGCTTGATCACCGCCACGCGACCCGGGGACTTCGAACCCGTCGGCCCTGCGGCAGATCCGTTCGCATCCGTCGGCCGGGCCGTGGAGGGAACCGACGTGAAGGTCGTCGACAAGGCGGGCAGCGAACTACCCCGCGACGGTTCGTCCGTCGGCGAGATCGTCGTCCGGTCACCGTCACTGATGCGCGGCTACTGGAACATGCCCGATGCGTCCGCCGCTGCCCTCGTCGACGGCTGGTATCACACCGGCGATCTCGGAAGCATGGACGCGGCTGGATTCGTGTACGTCAGCGACAGGCGCACCGATCTGATCGTGAGCGGCGGAATGAATGTCTACCCGTCGGAAGTGGAGACCGCCATTTCCGGCCACCCGGCGGTGGCCGAGTGCGCCGTCGTCGGCGCGCCACATCCGCGCTGGGGACAATCGGTAGTTGCCGTCGTCGCCCTCCGTGAGGGTGCAGCACTCACCCTCGAAGAACTGCAGGATTACTCGCGGCGCACCCTCGCGTCGTACAAGAAGCCCACCAGGCTCGTGATCGTCGACGCCCTTCCCCGGACGACGAGTCTGAAGATCCGACGGAACGTGGTCCGCGATCTGGTGCTGTCCGCGTAGTCCCACCACGGCCGCGCACTGGCTGACGACGAAGCCCCCGAGCGATTGCTCGGGGGCTTCGTCGTCGGTCCGATGTGTTGCTTCTCAGTGATTCTTGCAGGCGTCGACCGACCAACCGGGCTGAGCGATCGACAACGACGTGACATCGCTTGCACCGCGGGCGATGTCCTGGATGGTGCGGACGATCTCGTTCTCGCTCCGCCGCGGGTCGGTCCGGATCGGACCGGCGGCGAGCATCGCGTCGACTTCCTCGTCGGACGTCATGAATCGCATCAGCAACTCTTCGTCGCTGATACCCGGCGTGAACTTCGACCGGATCTCGCCGAGGCTGGGCTGCGGACGGACCCAGCCCTGGAACTCTTTGGCTCTCGACGAGTCGAGAATCTTGTCCATCACTGCCGGATCGACGTTGCGAATCAGTGGTCCGTAGTGACCCATCGCGTATCGGATGACCTCGTCCGGGATCAGCTTGTAGCGTTCCCCCGTCACGACGTTCAGGACTGCTTGGATGCCGACGAACTGGCTGAACGGGGTCGCCATGATCGGAGATGCCAGTTCCTGACGCACCCGGGGAATCTCCTCGAGCACTGCGGGGAACCTGTCGGCCATACCGTGCTGTTGCAGCTGACTGATCAGCGTTCCGGTCATACCACCAGGCAATTGGTGGTCGTAGATCCTCGGGTCGTATTCGGCAGGCACCGACGGTTCGAAGCCGGCATCACGCGCGGCCCACTCGAAGTTGGTCGCCACGGGTCCGAACGTCGACTTGTCGAGTCCGTGTGTGTGTCCCATCGACTCGACGATGGTGGTCATCGCCTCCGTCGATGGCAGCGACGGTCCGTTGGCCATCGGCCGGGATGCCGTGTGGAGGATCGTGAACCCTGCCTTGATGCCCTCGATGTAGTTCAGCGGTGCGAGACCGGTGGTGTTGTGGCAGTGCAACTCCAGGGGAATCGTGCCGGTGGCGGCGCGGATCGCAGGCAGCAGCGTCGCAGCCCGTTCGGGCTTGAGCACGCCGGCGGCGTCCTCGATGTAGATGCTCTGCACGCCTTCCCACGACGCCATTTCCTTGGCTCGCTGGGCGAAGAACTCGTCGTCGTGCGCGCCGGTCAGTCCGTACATGACGGCCGGAACGGCGACACCTCCGTTGTCGTGGATCACCTTCGCGAGCCGATACATGGTCGGCATGTCGTAGAGGCAGTCGTAGATCCAGAAGCTCGTCACTCCGTGCTTGATCAGCGTCTGGATCCACAGATCGATGATCGAATCGGGCGTGTGGTTGAACCCGATGACGCTGATGGTGCGCATGCCGCAGCGGACCACATTGTTCTTCAGTCCCTGGGTGAGAAAATCCGTTGCAGCCCAGGGGTCGTCCTTGAACGTGCGCAGCAGCACCGTGAACATGCCGGGTCCGGTCAGATCCACCACGCGGTAGCCTGCGCGGTCGAGGTGTTCCAGGGCGTCCGCTGCGTGATGCGGGCGCATCTTCAAGCCCCACAGGCTCTGCTGCCCGTCTCGCAGTGTCTGGTCGACGAACTCGATCGTTGTCATGAGATCTGCTCCTCCCAGGTCGGCAGGAACTCGTTCTCCAGCCATTTGGTGGTGACGGGACTGTGTTGGAATGCCTTGTCCGCCATGAGGGCGGAGTGCAGCGCCACGGTGGTAGGCACTCCCTCGACGCGGAGCTTCCCGAGGGCGCGCCCCATCAAGTCGATCGCGTCCTCTCGGCTGTCCGCGTGGACGATCAGCTTTGCGATCATGGAGTCGTAGAACGGTGGAATCGTGGCACCGGAGAATGCATAGGTGTCGACGCGGATACCCTTGCCCTGTGGCGCGACCCAATGGTCGATACGCCCGGGACAGGGCAGGAAGTTGTTCCGTGCGTCCTCGGCGTTGATCCGGCACTCGATGGCGTGTCCGACGAGTGTCACATCGTCCTGACCGAAGGACAGCGGAAGGCCTCGAGCGACGCGGAGCTGCTCGCGAACGATGTCGACGCCGGTCACCATCTCGGTGACCGGGTGCTCGACCTGCACACGCGCGTTGACCTCGAGGAACACGAAGTCGTTGCGTTCGGTGTCGACGAGGAACTCCACGGTCCCTGCCCCGACGTATCCGAGGCCTTTTGCGAGATCCACGGCGGCATTGCGTACGCGCTCGAGCAGGTCCTGCGGAAGCCCGACGGCGGGGGCCTCCTCGACGAGCTTCTGGTAGCGACGCTGCGTGGAACAGTCTCGTTCGCCGAGGTGACAGACGTTGCCGTGAGTGTCGGCCATGATCTGCACCTCGACGTGGCGGGCGAACTCCACGTACCGTTCCAGATAGATGGTGCCGTCGCCGAAAGCGCGCTCGGCCTCGTTGCTCGACCGCGAGAAGTGCTTTTGCACGTCGTCCCGGCTCCGGATCACCGTCATGCCGCGGCCACCGCCGCCGGCGGACGCCTTGAGCAGAAGTGGATAGTCGTTCAGTTCGTCGGCTGCAGCGAGGGCATCCTCGACGGTCAGCAGACCGGCGGTTCCCGATCCGGTGGGAATACCCAGTTCGTTCGCGGTATGGCGCGCGGTGAGCTTGTCACCCGATCTGCGCATGACCTCGGCCGGCGGGCCGATGAACGTCACGCCGCTCTCGGCGCACGCCTCGACGAGATCGGTTCGCTCCGAGAGGAAGCCGTAGCCGGGGTGGATGGCATCGCAGTCCGCGGCGAGTGCCGCCGCGACGATGCGATCGACGGAAAGGTAGCTGTCGGACGCCGAACTCGGGCCGATGACCACGATCCGGTCGGCGAGCTGTGCGGCCAGAGAGTCCCGGTCGCAATCGGAGACCGCGAGAACGCTCTCGATCCCCTCGTCGAAGCATGCACGGACAATGCGTACCGCGATTTCGCCGCGGTTGGCGATCAGTACTCTGCGCACGACTCATGCACCCCGGGGAGCGATAGTGAACAGCGGGGTTCCGAACTCGACCTGAGTGGCGTTGTCCTGGTGAATCGCGACGATGGTGCCGGCAACCTCGGCGGTGACGTTGTTCATCAGTTTCATGACCTCGACGATGCACAGGGTATCGCCGGCGTTCACCTCGGAACCGATCTCGACGAACGGCGGCTGTCCTGGTTGCGGGGCCTTCCAGAAGACGCCGACGCTCGGGGCCGTCACCACGTGGCCGTCGACGTCCGGCGCGTTCGGCGTCGGTGCGGCCGCGGGTTGAGCAGGCACCGCGACCGGTGCGGGTGCCGGTTCGGGCGCAGGAGCAGAAGCCGGTACGGCGACCGGCACCGATACGGGTGCGGCTGCCCTGGCACCGTTGGCCGGTGCCGCTGCCGTTGCCGGCAACAGATCGGTGCCGTTGCGTCCGAGGGCGATGCGAACGTCCCCGACCGTCACCACTGCCTGATCCCACTCGGATCCTTGCAGTGCGAGGACGATCTCTCTGATCTCCTGATGAGTCAGGCTCATGTGTTTCTCCTGGTAACTATCCCGACCGACGGGAATGGGTGTTCGAAGTCGTGTACTTGTTTCGGCGATCGCGTCAGTTGAGGGCTGTCGCAAAGGCCCCGTAGGCGCCCTTGCAGAACACCAGGGGCGACACGTCCGGCGCAGCCTCGATGGCCTCGACCTTGCCGAGCACGATCATGTGATCGCCCGCCTCGTACTCGCGCCACAAGGTGCAGTCGATCCAGGCGACAGCCCCTCCGAGCCCTGGACCGCTCGCGCGCATCTCCCAATCGATTCCCTCGAAACGGTCGATCCCCTTGCGCGAGAAGTTGCGCGTGAGGTCTGCGTGATCCTCTGCAAGAACGTTGATGCAGAACTTGCCTACCGTCCGGATCGGCGGCCACGTGCTCGACGTGTGCGCGACGCTGAAGCCGACGAGTGCGGGGTCGAGCGAGATCGAAGTGAAGGAGTTGCAGGCCATACCGACGGGCGCTCCGTCAACGGTCGACGTCACGACCACGACACCGGTCGGAAGGTGACCGAGCACGCGCCGGAACTCGGCTGCGTCGATGATCGGCTGGTTCATGTATTGGCCCCTTCGTGACGTGCAGTAGAGCTGCTATTCAAACGATTGGTTGGTAGATTCACTGTATGTGATTCCGACCTCACCCGTCAATGGGGGTCACGCGATCGCGACCGCGTTCGCCGGAGAGCTCACCGCTCCCTCCAAAGGCAGAGGTGCCGCGGTGAACAAGAAGTCCCAGCGTCCGCGTTCTGCGCAGTGGGATGCCAGGTCGTCGAAGTCCAGCAGTTCGGCCAGGACGAAACCGAGCGCCGGGATCAGTCGGCGATGCAGAGACCCGTCCTCACGATTGCCGGGCGCGCTTTCCACCGCCGGATTGTCGGTGCACACCGCCGCGAATCCGGAATCCCACAAGAATCGCGCCATCGGTTCGGCTGCGGACAGCCCGGAGAATCGGTCACCGGCGGTCGACATGTCTCGCCCCGCCGCCTTGCGTGCGCGGTACTCCGCAGCCCAGCCGGTGCGCACACACAAGATGTCGCCCGCCTCGAACGTCACTCCCTGCGCCTGCGCAACCGCTTCGAGATCCGTCACCTGCAGGGTCGAGCCGGCGAACGAATCCCACTCGGTACCGGTCCGCTCGAAATGACCGGCAACGTCGAGCAGAACACCCCGGCCCACGATCCCGCGGCGCGACCAATGGTGCACGCTGAGCGCGCTCCATGCCTCACCGTCGTCGGTGATCCCGCTGAAGTATCCGTGCTCACGGGCACGGACATGCCCCAGGCCGTCCCACTGCGACGCCGACTGCGGATTGAACGAATCGATATTGTCCTCGAAGGTGTTCCGCCCGGCCTCGAAGACCTGGTGCTTCACGCTCGGGCGGTCGAACAATGGCGGCTCGAACGTCGACAACGGGAGGGACAGGCCGAACGTCCGCCCTGTCGACACCGACCGCGCACCGCGGGTCACGGACTCCTCGTCGAGCCGGTCGAGCGTTCCGAACTCCGCAGGCAACACCCCCCAGCTGTGCCGGACGCCGAGCGTTCCCAGTTCGGGAAGTTCGTCATAACGTGGTTCTTGCCGATCAGTCATTTCTGCGTTCATTTCTCTCGTGTCGAACCGTGACCGCGGAAACCAGAATCGGCCCGCCCGGACCGCAGAGCGGGCAGGACGGGCCGACGTGGGTGCAGTCGAGGATTTTCAGTGAACCTGTGCTGCGAACAGGGGTGGGATGACCGCCAGTTCGTCGCCGGTCGACTTCGGGTCGATGTAGTCGCCGAGCTCGCGGATCGTGTCGACGTTGTCGCGAAGATCTTCGGGCGTGTGGTTCGGATCGAACCAGCCCTCCCCCACGACGAACGCAACCCGCGCGACCTTTCCCGACGAGGTACTGAAGATCTCACCGTTCACCGTCGTCGACTCGTGTGCGAGCCACAGCACGGTGGGCGAGACCACCTCGGACGGCCCCATCGGGATCTTTCCGCTGCGGAGTTCTTCCTGCCAGTCCGCGGACTCCTGCTCGGCACCACTGAAGAACGCATCCCGGTTCATCCGCGTGATGGCCATCGGTGCAATGGCATTGACGCGGATTCCGAGCTCTTCACCCTCGAGCGCGAGGCTCTTGGTCAGGCCTGCGACCGCCAGCTTCGCGGTACCGTAGTGGCTCAGCTGCGGACACCCCGCGAATCCTGCATTCGACGTGGTGTTGACGATGACGCCCTTGCCCTGAGCACGGAACACGGGCCATGCGGCTCGGGACATGAAGTAGGCGCCGTCGACCGTGACCGACTGCATCCGATGCCACTGGTCGTCGGTGAGATCTCCGAACAATCCGTAGGAGATGATGCCGGCGTTGTTGACCAGGATGTCTACCCGTCCGAACGCTTCGGTCGCCGTGGCGATTACGGCGGCGGCACCTTCTGCGTCCGCGACACTGTGTGTGTCGGCGACCGCCGTTCCTCCGGCAGCGACGATCTCGTCGACGACCGTCTGTGCAACGCTGACATCGGTGCCGTCTCCGCCCGATTCGACACCGAGGTCGTTGATCACGACGCTAGCTCCGCGAGCAGCGAATTGCAGCGCGTGGTCGCGACCGAGGCCGCGACCGGCCCCGGTGACGACGACGACCTGACCGTCGAAGCGCATCTCCGTACGGCTGTCAGCCATAGTCGTGGTACTCCGTGATGACTCCGTTGTCGACCGTGAACCGGGTGCACAGATCGAGGCGCACCGTTTCACCGGTCTGGGCCCAGCCCGGCACGTCCGCGATCGCGGTTGCCACCCACGACTGCTCGACGAGGACGGTGTTGTCGTCCACGACATGCAGTGCGCGACGGTTCTCGAAGTGCTTGTTCGGGAACGCTCCGGCGAAGGATGCGAGTAGATCGGCGAACGCCTGGGCGCTGTCGAGCTTGACGCCGCGGTTGTGGTGCTCGACCTCGAGGTCAGGGGCGCTGACTTCGAGGATGGCGGCGACGTCGCCGCTGTTGTAGGCCTCGATGAACTTCTCGACGACGGCAACCGCCGGCGACGTCCGGGCACTCGATGTCTGTGTGGTCATCGTGGACCTCCTCTCGTTTCGGATCTTCGATGTGGTCGTGCCGTCAGCCCAGCTTGGGAGCGACTTCTTCGGTGAGCAGCTGGAGCGAGTAGTTCCACGGCTTGACGTCGTCGAGGTAGTCGTGGCCGTAGACGAGCGTGGTGCCCCAGCCGCCGGTCGCCTCGCAGACGGAGTTGAGCTTCTCGGCGACCGTGTCGGGCGAACCGACGATCCAGACCTTTTCGACGATGTCGTCGATGGTGACGTCGGCCATGTCCATGTCGGGGAGCATCGCCTGGAGCAGGCCGAACTGCTTGTACACGGGGACGAGGTATTCCATCCACGCCTTGCCGATGCCACCTTCGACGGCCAGCTTGCGGGCCTCGGCGTCGGTGTCGGCGACGATGATGTCACGCACGACGCGGAAGTTGTCGCGGTCGACCGTGATACCGGCCTCGTTGGCCGCCTTCTCGTAGGTGTTCCAGTGATTGGCGATGGCTGCTTCGCCGGCGTACACCGAGAGCGCGTTGTACCCGTTGCGGCCCGCGAACGACAGGGACGGCGAATTGGGGGACAATCCGGCGAGTCCGATCTCGACCTTGCCACCGTAGGGAGCGGTGCTCCGGTACTCGTGGTGCTCGTCGTTCTCCGGGTAGCCGGCGCTGTAGAACTCGCCGTCGAACTGGAACGGCTTGCTCTCCCAGACCTTGTTCATGATCTCGAGCGCCTCGGTGGTGCGCTTGTGGTTGGTCGACATGTCCTTGAAGCCGCGCAGCTTCGCGTCACTGGGGTAACCGCCCGAACCGATGCCGAGGATGTAGCGCCCCTCGGTCACGTGCGTCATCCAGGCGACCTGAGCAGCCAGGGTGGCCGGATTGTGGTACGGCAGCAGGTGGGCCCCGGGACACAGCTTGATGTTCTGCGTGTCGCGGGCCGACGCCGCGATGACGAGTTCGGGGCTGACGATCGACTCCCACGACATGGTGGCGTGCTCGCCGATCCAGTACTCGGTGAATCCGAGGCGGTCGCACTCGATGGCCTGGTCGACCGCAAAGTCGAAGACCTGTCGAGGGGTGCGCTCCGGGCGCATGAACGGGGTCTGGAACATCGCAAACTTCACGGGGTTTACCTTTCAGCGAATGGTCACGCTCTGTGTGTGATGGCCACCATACCACCAACCGGTCGTTAGACAAGGGGTCGGCGAAAATTTCTCGAATCGGTTGGTCGTCGGCAGCCGCGGTGTGAAAACGATTGGAGAGCAACGCGATAGAGGTCCACCGCGCAATGAAGCCACGACCCCGCATGGGAGCCGCAAAAATCCCCGGGCAGGAGTCAGTCGGTCTCTGTGTACTCCGAGACCACTCCCGGGAGTTCGTGCCGACCGTGAATGCCCAGCTTCACGTAGACGCCCTGGAGCCGGTTCTCGACGGTGCGGACCGATATGGACAGCTGGGTGGCGATGGCCTTGTTGGATCGACCGGACGCCGCGAGTAGTGCGGTTTCCTTCTCCGCCACAGTGAGTTTCGAGCTCCAGTCGGCACTGCTCAGCGACAGCGTGACCGGATTCTCACACTTTCCGGCCAGGACGTTGGCGCGCAGACGGCACGCAGTGGCGCGTCGTCGGTCGCCGCGATTCTGCCAGATGGGCGCAGCATCCGCCGCCGCTTCCGCGGCGAGCAGTGTTGCACCCATCCGTTCGAAGCGCTCGCTCACCTCGCCCAGTTCCTCCGGGTCGACGGCGTCGAGAGCGTGGATGTGTGCCACCCGCGCCGACACGAGGTCGCCCTCGATAGCCCGTGACAGCGACGTGCACAACTCCCGGGCACGACGCGGTGCGCCGGTGCGAGCGAGGCTGTGAGCCGCCGCGATCGCGCCGACCAGATCACCGATCCTGCACCCCTCGGCGACCGCCCGCTCGAAGTCGGCGTGCGCTCGACGAAGGTCACCGGACAAGGCGTTCACCCAGCCGGACGAGTGAATGGGATCGACCCCCATGAACCAGGTCGAGGGCAGACCGGAACTGTCCAGATCCGTCAGGTATTTCCTTCCCTCCTCCGGGGCCCCCGCCATGGCCTGCGCCATGGCCAGGTAGTAATCGCAGAACTGGGCGAACTGGGGACGTCCCAGTTGCCGGTAGATCGAGATCGCGGTCAACAGCAACCGGATTGCACGATGCGGGTTACCGCAGTCGGCCACCGTTTTTGCGCGTTGCCAGCAGAACAGCGCCTGCGCTTCGATGGCCTGTTGGTCCACCGCCGCCCGGTATTCGATTCGCCCGATCTCCTCGGCTCTGTCGAACCGCCCGGCGTGGGCATGTGCCTCCGCCTCGTAGAAGCGATGCATGCACGGGTACCAGTCCATCGGCTCGTCCAGCTCGAGCTGAACACGATGGCCGAGCGCAGCGGCGTCGAGTGCGTCGGCGATGCGTCCGGTGCGGGCGAGGCTGTATGCCCCGGGCATACATGCCCACACCAGGGCAGACCCGGTCGCCTCCTGCAACAGGCTCTCGGTGAGAGCAACTGCGCCGGCGGGGCCTTCCTTGCCGAGGATCAGCGCCGCACGGCGTGCGGCGATGTCGTTGACGTACGGGGTACCGGCCAAAGCGCGCTCGGCCTCGTACGCAACGTCGAGCCCCTCCTCTACTGTGCCTGCGTAGATCGCACGGTGGTCCAGCCTGGCGACCGCGACGCGGAACACCTCGTCCACACTGCCCGCGGCGTCGGCGAGAGCCGACAGCAGGCGCGCCGATTCCCGCGTGTTGCCGCGGAGTCCTGCGAGTTGGGCACGGAGTATGCGAGCGTCGAAGTTCGCTTCCACGCTCAACACCGCCGACACCATGCGTTCGGCGAGGCCGAAGTCGTAGTGCCACCGCGCGATCTGCGCCGCCGCCAGCATCGTCCGCGGGTCCCCGCCACCACCGAGCAGACGCCATTCCGCGATTCGCATGAGTCGCTGGTCGGTCTGCGGGCCGCCGTGCTCGAGGGTGTCCGCCAGCCGGCGCACCAGCTCCCGCGACCGCAGTAGCGGCAGGCTGCCGCGGAGCACCTCGCTGTAGAGCGGGTGCGCCGTGCGCAGCTGGAGGTCGGTGCCGCCTACCTCGGTGACCACCAGACCCTTCTGCTCGAGCTGGTGTGCGCACTCCATGGTGCTCAGCCGTTCGATCTCGGGCAGGGCGAGCGGTTCCCCGAACGCCAGATATGCCAGCAAAGTGTGCTCGTCCGGGGTGAGGACGCCGATGCGGCTGGTCACCAACTCCACCAGCCGATCCGTTGCCTCGAACTCCCCCTGCAACCGCCAGATGCCGTTGTCTTCGCGCAAGGTGCCGCGTTCGTACAGGCTGATCACCAGCTCGCGCAAGAACAACATGTTGCCCTGCACCTTGCCCGCGAGGTACGCCATGGTGGCGTCGTCCACCGGGCCGCCGAGTGCGCGTCTGATCATCTCCTGGATGTGGCCGGTTTCCAGCCCTTCGACGTCGAGGCGGTCCACGAGTTCGTTCTTCCAGAGGCCCACCACGTGTTCGGGGGAGGTTTCCTTGGTGCGGTAGGTGGCCAGGATGGTCACCCGGTCGGTATCTGCCAGCTGGTAGAGCAACGTCGCGGACATGTCGTCCACCAAGTGGATGTCGTCGACGAGCAACACGAGCCGCGCCGGCAGGTACTGCTCGACCAGCGTGTTGGCACACCGGCTGAGCAGGTCGGCCCGGTCGTTGACCGCGCCACTCTTTCCCGCCCACGCCGAGGTGGGCAGGATCGGGGCGAACACCCCCAAGGGGATGCCCGAACTCGCAGTGGTGGCGCTGATGCGCACCGTCTGCACACCCTCCCGGACCAGCACGTCGAGTACCTCACCGGCAAGACGGCTCTTGCCCACGCCGGCCGGACCCGCGAGCAGCACACTGCGCTTCGCTCGAATACGAGCGCACACGTCCTCGACCTCCGCCGTCCGACCGATCAACGGCCACGGGTCGGTGATGGAACGGGGTGCACTCTTCGACGTCGTTGTCATTAAACCCACCCTTCGGGTGGACACAGCCTACTGTCGGTTCCGGTTACGACGCCACGGGTGCCGGCAACGCCGCGAGGACCTCTCGTACCCACTCCTCCGCAATCTCCTCCGGGTCGTCACCACTGGACGCATCGTGCCGGGCGGTCTCACCGACCTGCTCCGCACCCAGCGTGGTCAGGAGCGTGGCTGCGGTTTCACCCGCCTGGTTGAAGGTGGTGTAGTAACTGTCGCCGAGACCGAATACGGCGAAGCGAACACCGGTAAGGTCCGGCTTCGATTCGGTCAGCGCCTCGAAGAAGTCCGCCCCGCCGCCGGCGAAGTCACCTTCACCGTGGGTCGCGGTCACGAGGACGACGAGGTCCGCTCCTCCAGTCAGTGCATCCGGCGTCGTGTCCGCGAGGTCGTGAACCTCGGAGTCGACGATTCCCTCGAGTACCTGGGAGATCGCCGTCGCGCATGCCTCGGCGTTTCCCGTCTCGGTCCCGTACAGGATCAGTGCGTTCATTTCTCCTCCTTGTGTCCGACGGCGTCGGCTGTCGGGTTTTCAGCGTGTGTCGGCGTCATACGTTCGTCCGCGAAAGTTCTGGCGAGGTCGAGCATCGTGACGAAGTCGGACACTTTCGTGCGGCATCGGCCGTGTGCTGTGCGCGACGCTTCGACCGCGTCGATCCGCCGCCACCCGTCGAAATCGACGGTATCGGGGTGCAGGTCGGCCCCGAGCGCAGAAAGACCTGCCTTGGCCGGGATGATCGTGCCCCTCTCCACGTCCTCGACGATCCGAGCACACACCATCTTCGCGTCCAGGCGATTGGCCGGGATACCGCCGGTCGGTCCGCGGCGGAACCATCCGGAGCAGTACAAGCCGGAGTCCAGCAGGCCGCTGTCGAGGTCGGACACATCGGACTCGAGACGAGTTCTGTCGACCTCGTGGCGCAGTCCGTGCCCGAACCCGACGGCGGTCACGATGCTGTCGGTCTCGATTACTCTTTCCGTCTGCTGCGACTCGGTGTCCACGAGCCGCAGCAGGCGGCCGGCCGGGGTGGACTCGATGGATTCCGGCGTCCACCCGAAGTGGAAGCTCACGTGGACTCGTGGCGACGGTGGCGCAGTCCGCCCGGTCAAATCGAGTAGTGCCTCGATCTTTGCCCGAACCTTCTTGTCTTCGTGCCCGAACTCGTCGACCGCGTCGACATCGAAGACGGCGTCGTCGATGTCCGCGAGCTCACGGATCATCACGCTGTCGAACTTGGCGGCGGACGCCGCCGACCGTCCGACCACGTGGATGCGGGAGGGCTGTTTCTCGACCCGCCGCGGATCCAGATCGCTGCCGGCGAACGAATCACGGTGTTTGGCCAGGAGCCGGAGAACATCCACCGCCACGTTGCCGTTGCCGACGATCGTCGTCGTCTCTCCGAAATGTGGTGCGAAGAAGAGCTCGTCCGGGTGCGAGTTGAACCATCTCATGATCTGCCCGGCCCCGTAGACGCCGTCGCCGTCGACGCCGGGAAGGGGACGATCCGCACCGAGCCCCGCCGCGACGACCACGACGTCGAACGCATCCTGGAGCTGCTCGATCGAAAGATGCTTCCCCACTTCGACGTTGCCGACGAAGTGCACGCCGCCGTCGGTGAACAGTCGGTCGAATTGCCGAGCGACCGCCTTGGTTCCCTGGTGGTCCGGAGAGACGCCGTACCGCAACAGTCCGTAGGGAACCGGGAGTCGTTCGAAGACGACGATCTGCGCCGCCGCCCATCGCTTGCGCAGCATCTGCGCGGTGTAACAGCCGGCCGGGCCGCTGCCCACAATGGCGATGGACGGTTCGAGCTCGCCGATCGCCCGGGATCGGAGTTCACTCATGCCAGTCGCTTACCTTCGGGAAAGACGATCGGCACGTGCAGCATGCCGGCGACCTGGCCCATCAGCCACTCGCATTCCTTGTTCGGGTCGAGCGAGAACTCCGGGATACGCTTCAGGAATTCTCCGATCGCCACCCGCGCCTCGACGCGGATCAGATGTGCGCCCAGGCAACGGTGGATTCCATGCCCCAGCGACAGGTGCCGATTCGGCTCGCGCTCGATCACGATGTTGTCGGGGGAGTCGAACATCGAACGATCTCGGTTGGCGACGGCGAACCACAGCATGGCCGTCTGGCCCGGCTTCATCGTGACGTCACCGACGGTGACCTCTTCGGTGACGAGGCGGCCGACCATCGCGGGAGCGTAGAAGCGCAGAAGCTCGTCGACTGCGCCCGGGATCTGTTCGGGATGGGCAATGAGACGGCGACGCAGCTCGATGTCCCACGCCAGGCGCCAGAAGACCGAGCTCAGGAAGCGTGCGGTGTTGTCGATGCCGCCGAGAAGCAGGATTGTGAAGAAGCCGATCAGGTCGTCTTCGGAGAGGCTTTCACCGTCGACCTTGGACATGATGACACGCGACATGATGTCGTTGCCCGGGTTCTCGCGGCGCTCGGCGATCAGATCGCGGGCGTGCTGCACCAGCTCGCCGAAGATCGCGGCGCCTTCCTCCGGGTTTTCCACATGCGTGATGGCCCAGACCCACCGGCGGTAGGTGTCGCCGTCCTCGGGCGGAAGGCCGAGGAGAATGGCCGTCAACCGCGCGGGGATCTCGTCGGCAAGCCAGGTGGCCGCGTCGCCTTCACCGCTTTCGATGCGCTCATCGATCAGGTCGTTGGTGGTCTGACGCAACTGCTCGGTGAAGAGGTCGGTCGCCTCCGGGGAGAACGGCTTCGCCACGAGCTTGCGGTACTTCTTGTGGACGGGGTCGTCCTGTCCCGCCAGCATCAGCTCGAATTCACCGGTTTCGTAGCGCGGAAACGTGACGCCCTTGTTGGAGAAGGCCTTGGTGTTCTGAATGACGGCCTGGGCTTCCTTGTATCCGGCAACCACCCAGTGCCCGCCGTAGGCCTCGCTCCAGGCGATGGGGGTGCTCTCGGCTTCATCGCGCAACGCCTCGAAGAAGGCGTGCGGTGTGCCGTCCGGACCCAACGGCGTGTGGTAGTGGTCGGCGTTCGTGAACAGACTCGTCGAAGCGACTGTCGCAGTCATCGGTGCAATGTCTCCTGCCTATTGGACGGGTCACGATGTCGCCGAGCCGGCGGACGTCGCGGCGCTGTTGTCAGCAGGCGTGGCGGGTGTCCCCCACCGCTGCCTTCACTCCACTGTGATGGGCATCACCGCACAAATGCAGAGTAGTGACTACCCGACTTTCCCCACCGGCTCTACCCTTGCGGTCTTTGCCGTAGTGACCGAAGTTGTGTGGTGCATGCCACACGTCTCCCGGAAGGCCGGGCGTGGCAGCCGTCATCGCATTTCCTCGAACCAAGGAGCAAGATTTCTATGACCGGCAGACTCGAAGGCAAAGTCGCTCTTGTCAGCGGCGCAGCTCAGGGCATGGGAGCCGCCCACGCTCGTGCAGTGGTCCGCGAAGGCGGACAGGTCGTCATCGGCGACATCCTGGACGACCTCGGCAAGCTGCTCGCGGACGAACTCGGCGAGAACGCAGCCTTCGTCCACCTCGACGTCACCAGCGAGGACGACTGGGCGAATGCCGTCGCGACCGCGGTCAGCACGTTCGGGAAACTCAATGTGCTGGTCAACAACGCCGGCATCGTCAACTTCGGGTTCCTCGAGAACTACTCGGTGGAACAGTGGAACACCATCCTCAACGTCAACCTCACCGGGTCGTTCATCGGTATCAAGGCGGCCCGCGACGAACTCGTCCGGTCGGCCCCGGCCTCGATCATCAACATCTCGTCCACAGCAGGTCTCACCGGTAGCGCGGGCCAGCACGGTTACGCGGCGTCCAAGTTCGCGTTGCGTGGTCTGACCAAGTCTGTTGCCGCCGAACTCGGTGGAAAGAACGTGCGTGCCAACTCGGTGCACCCGGGCACGGTCAAGACGCCCTTGACCGAGGGAATGGATCTGTCCTCGCTCGCCGCCCCGATCCGGCGGATCGGTGAGGCCGACGAGGTCGCGAACCTGATCGTCTACTTGGCCTCGGACGAGTCGTCGTACTCGACCGGCGCGGAGTTCGTCGTCGACGGCGGACTCGTGAACTGCGCGGGCGCAGTCGTCGACGAGTAGGCGGGGCAGCACACGGCACAGCCACACAGCACGACGTCCGGACGGTCGACCGTCCGGACGTCGTGCTGTCCGTCGTTGCCGGACTGCGTGCATGCCGAAGTCGCCGCCGGGCAATTCCCGGCGGCGACGCGTGGTGCAGTCTCAGGAGTGGTTGCGCTCCAGACGGTCGATGATCCGGCGGACACTGAGCATCTTGCGGAGCGGAAAGTGCAGTCCGACTTCCCATGTGAATCCGAGACCGCCGTGGACGTGTACCGCGATCTCCGCCGCATCGATGCACCGGTCTACCGCGAAGAGCGCCCCACGGAACGCGTTGGCCTCCTGCTGCGATCCCCAGATCAGCGCGGTGTCGGCAGCTTCCACGTCGACAGTCGCGGTGGCCAGGTTGTGCTTGACCGCCTGGAAGGACCCCACAGGTCGGCCGAACTGCTCGCGTTCGTTCACGAACGAGAGTGAGTCGGCGAGCAGGCGTTCCGCTCCCCCGAGCACTTCGGCCGCGAGAACGAGGGCCACCTCACGGGCCGCCTCCGCGGTGAACCTCGTGGCGGTGGGTGCGTGAATACCGCGCCCGACCAGGTCCAGGCCGTCGACCTCACCGGCGGGTGCCCCGGTCACTTCACCCTCGATGTCACCGAGTGCCGTGGCCACGACGATGCCGTCGACTGCGCCGAACGGGACGAGCGCCCCGTCCCCCAGCGGCAGCGCGAAGGTGACCGGCCCATCGACCTCCCGCGCGGCGGCGGCCAATCGCTTGGCCAGCAGGCTGGGCAGCAGGGGCTGCGGGATGCTTCCATACCCCCAGGCCTTCGCGATGGCGACCAGATCCCGTGTGCTCGCACAGGTGTCGTCCTCGACAATTCCCGCAAGGTCCCATCCCGCATCGGCGATCGCCGACCACGAGATGGGCGGCTCGGGTTCCTCCACATACGTGGCGATGGGGGCGTGAGAGGTGGCTCGTTTGACGAGGTCTCCGATTCCCTCGGCACCCATCAGTCCGTACTCGTTCGGAAGGGTCGTCATCGCGTACCCGGACGAGGGGTTCTTCTGTTCGACGGTGGTCACTTCGGAAGTCCTAACACTCGTTCCGCGAGGATGTTTCGTTGGATCTCACTGGATCCGCCGTAGATGGTCACGGCGCGCGATTCCAGGTACTGGTAGGACCAGTGCTTCTGCTGAACGACCGGCGCATGCGCGACACCGAGCCGGGTCACGTCCTGCCACAGCTCGCTCCACATCAGCTTGAGCACGGCGCCCGCCCGTGCCAGAGCACGCTCGTCGCCGGCAGATTCCAGATCGGCGACCTTCATCAACTGCCAGTGGACCAATTCCGTGCGGATGTCCAGATCCCTGAGCCTGGAGGCGTATTCGGGATCGTCGCCCAACACGTCGAGGAGCGCGTCGACGTCGGATCGGATCTCGACGTAGCGCGCGGCGGTCTCGATGCCGCCACGCTCGTCACCGAGCACGCGCATCGCGACCTTCCAGCCCTCCCCGTCGTCGCCGACCCGGTCGGAATCGGGAACGAAGACGTTCTCGAACCGGGTCTCGGCGAAGTGCACCGCCCCGGAAATCTGCCTGATGTCGCTGATCGAGACGCCGGGCTGTTCCATGTCGACGAGGAACATGGACAGGTTGCGGTAGCGACCGGCGTCAGGCTGCGTCTGAGCGAGAACGAAGCAGCGGCGCGCATGCTGGGCGAACGAGGTCCACGTCTTGCTGCCGTTGAGGAGGTAACCGCCGTCGACCCGACGGGCCCTGGCCTGGATGTTCGCGAGATCCGAACCGGCCTGCGGCTCGGAGAAGCCCTGGCACCACACCTCCTGCCCGTTCATGATCGACGGTATGTACCGAGCCCGCTGCTGTTCGGTGCCGAGCGCAATGAGCATCGGCGTGACCAGGGACTTTCCGACACGTGCGAGCCCGTCCGGCGCCTGCGCCTTGCCCGCGAGAACGTGGAAGACGATCTCCTCGGCCAGCCCGAGGCCCCGGCCGCCGTACTCCGACGGGATGGACAGTCCGGAGTAGCCGCCCTCCCACAGGGTGAAGTCCCACTGCCGGCGGAATTCGTCCATCTCGTGACTCGTCAGCGTGCCCCGGCTCTCCTTCCACCGGGCGGGCACCGCGGTACTCAGAAATTCCTCGGCCGCCGACGCGAACCGGTCGATGTCACGGACGGGGTCGAGTGTACTTGTCGTCATGTTTCCAACCATCTGATCTGCACGTTCGGACGTGGGTGTCGTGTGAATCGAATCCCTTGCAGCCGAGGTCATGTCGTCTTCCCGGCGGCACGCACGCTGAAATTCGGAGTCGAGACGGCGAACGAAGTGCTCGCAGCCGGAGTCTCGATGAGATCGACCAGGGACTCGACGATGTTGTTGCTGCTACGCCGACGATCGACCCGCAGCGGGCCCTTCGCGAGCATGGCGTCCACTTCTTCGTCGGACATCATGAATCGGATCAGCAGTTCCTCATCGGAGATGTCCGGCGCGAAACGGGCGCGGATCTCCTTCAACGACGGGTCGGGGCGCTCCCACGACTGCAACTGCTTGGTCCGCGGGTTGGACATGATCTTGTCCAGCACCTCGGGATCGATCGGGGAGGGCACCGGACCGTAGTGCCCCAGGACGTAATGAATGACCTCGTCGGACACCATGGAATAGGGCTTGCCGGTGACGATGTTGAGCACCGCCTGGACACCGACGAACTGGGAGAAGGGCGTGGCCATGATGGGGGAACCCAGTTGGACCCGCACTTGGGGAATCGCCTCCAGAACCTCCGGGAAGCGGTGGCCCATGCCGTGTCGCTCGAGCTGGTTGATCAGCGTGCCGGTCATGCCCCCGGGCAGTTGGTGCTCGTACATCCTGGGGTCGTACTCGGCGGGCACACCGGTGGCGCGGCCGGCCTCTCGTGCGACCTGCTCGAAGTGCTCGGCGACGGGCCCGAATGTCGAGGTGTCGAGGGAGTGCTTGCGGCCGAGATGCTCGACGATCGTGGCCATCGCTTCGGTGGACGGCAGCGACGGCCCGTTGGCCATCGGGCGCGAAGCAGTGTGCATCCGCGTGAAACCGCTCTCGATGCCGACGATGTAGTTGTGCTGGGCCATGTTCGTGGTGTTGTGGCAGTGCAACTCGAGGGGCATGTCACCGGTCGCCTGCCGAATTGCCGGGAGGAGCGTACGCGCACGTTCGGGCTTCAGGATTCCGGCGGCGTCCTCGACGTAGATGGACTCGACACCCTCCCACGACGCCATCTGGCGCGCGCGCTCGGCGAAGTAGGCGTCGTCGTGTACGTCGGTCAGCCCGTACATGATCGCCGGGACGGGTTGCCCGCCGGCGTCACGCACAACGTCGACCATGTGCTTCATCAGGTCCATGTCGTACAGGCAGTCGTAGAGCCAGAAGCTGGTGGATCCGTGCTTGATCAGCGTCTGGATCCACAGGTCCATGATTGCCTGCGGCGTCGGCGCGAAGCCGACGCAGCTCAGGGTACGGAGTCCCGAGCGGATTTCGTTGCCTTTCAGCCCTGCCACAAGGAAGTCCAGGGTCGCCCAGGGGTCGTCGCCGTATTCACGGAGCAGGACGGTGAACATGCCCGCGCCCGTGAGGTCGATGGTGCGGTAGCCGGCATCCTTCAGGTACGGCAGTGCGCCGGCGGCCTCGTAGGCACGCAACCGCATCCCCCAGAGGCTCTGCTGCCCATCTCGAAGGCTCTGCTCGACGAATTCGATGTTCACGTGGTTTCCTTGCCCTTCTTCGTTGGCGGTGGTGCGCTGCCTGCTACGACGCGATCGTGATCAGCGGGGTTCCGTACTCGACCGTGTCGCCGTCATCGGCGACAGCGGCCACCACGCCGTCGGCCTGCGCTTCGACGGGCATCGTCAGCGTCAGCACCTCGACGCTGCCGAGCACGTCGCCGGCCACCACCCTCCGGCCGACCTCGATCGAAGGGGAATCCGACTGGGACGCGTGCCGGAACACTCCGACGCTCGGGGAGGTGACGACATGTTCCGAACCGTCCACCGGGGGGACCACACCGGTAGGCGCAGCATCGGGAACCGGCACCGGGCGCTGCGGCGCGACTGCCACGGGCACGGCGGGTGCCGGCTCGGCGTCCGATACGGACGCTGCGGTCGGCGCCGCGAGTGCAGCACCACGTCGTGCCACAGCGATGTGGACATCGCCCACCACGACCTCCGCCTGATCGAACCCGGCATTCTGCAGGGCCGTCAAGATCAGCTTGATATCGGCCGAAGAGATATCCACAACACTCCCTCGTTTCTAACAACCGGTTGGTAAAAACAGATTAAGCGTGTTCCGCATCACGTGCAAGTGCCAACTTGACACGGAGACGTCACAGACCCCGGTCTCGAGCGCCCGGACCGTCTCGCACAGAGCCGAATTGCTTCGGCGGGTGTGCCGACTCACCGCAGCTCGAGAACGGCGTCAACACGTACGATGATCGAATCCTGAGGCGGGATGAACACGGTGAGCTACGCTGGGTGAGATCGAAGAAGAAGGCCCACCCACGCGGCCGATGTCTGCAAGGACCCATGACTGAGAATGACCCGCTCCAGACACAGCGTGATGTACCTGGCGGCGCGGATCTCGACCTCATCACAGAATTGCGCACGGCCGGATTCGACGACGCCACCGAGATCGGTCGCGGTGGCTTCGGCGTGGTCTATCGCTGCAGGGAAGCTGCCCTCGACCGTACGGTGGCGGTGAAGGTCCTCACCGCCGATCTGGACGAGGAGAACAAGGAACGTTTCTTCCGGGAACAACAGGCTATGGGACGCCTGACCGGTCACCCCAACATCGTCAACGTGCTGCAAGTCGGAGCTACCACGACTGGGCGTCCCTACCTTGTGATGCAGTATCACCCACGGGATTCTCTCGATGCGTGGATTCGACTGCACGGACCCCTCTCGACCGAGCAGGTACTCCGTCTCGGGGTGAGGCTGGCCGGCGCCATCGAGAGTGCATATCGTTTCGGCATCATTCACCGTGACGTCAAGCCCGCGAATATCTTGCTCAGCGACTACGGCGAACCGGCCCTCACCGATTTCGGCATCGCGCACGTCGCCGGAGGTTTCGAGACCGCAACCGGCACGGTAACCGGCTCCCCCGCTTTCACCGCGCCCGAGGTCCTCGGCGGAGACCCTCCTGGGCCCGCGTCGGACGTCTATGGGCTCGGCGCCACCCTGTTCTGCGCATTGACCGGTCACGCGGCGTTCGAAAGGCGCAAAGGCGAACAGGTGGTCGCCCAGTTTCTGCGGATCACCACACAACCCGTGCCGGATCTGCGTGAAACCGGCATCGACGAGGATGTGTGCGCGCTCATCGAAATGGCGATGTCACGCAGTCCCGATGACCGCCCGACGGCTGCCGCACTCGGGGAGAAGATTCGGGGGCTGCAGCTCGACCACGGCTTCGGAGTCGACGAGATGGCACTGCACGCCGGCACGGAGGACGACCACCTCCAGGGACGATTCTCCGTGCCTCTCGGTTTGCCTTCGACAGAGCCTCCTGCCGGAGATCACCGCACACCCCGGCATGGGTCGTCCGTCGTCCCGGTCGGAAACCTCGCGCTCGAACTCACCAGTTTCGTCGGCCGCCGCGCGGAGCTGACGGAGACGCAGCATTTGCTGGAACTCTCCCGGCTGGTTACGTTGACAGGGATGGGGGGCGTCGGGAAGACGCGACTCGCGCTGAGGGTCGCTGCCGATCTACGAGACAAGTTTCAGGACGGCGTGTGGCTCGTCGAGCTGGATGAGATCAACGATGACTCCTTGCTCGTACAGCTGGTGTCCAGCACGCTGGGCGTGCGCGAGCAGCCGGCTCGGCCCCTGCGCGAGGTCCTCACGGACTTCGTCGCCTCCCGGAGCCTACTGTTGGTATTGGACAACTGCGAGCACCTGGTATCCGCGGTGGCAGAGTTGGCAGAGTCGCTGCTCCGCAGAAGCCCGAGGTTGCGGATTCTCACGACAAGCCGCGAGGCCCTGTCCATCGGCGGGGAGGCGACCTTGCGAGTGGCACCGCTGGCCGTACCTGTCCCAGGTCGACAGGTCGCCGGGCCGGGCGGCAACGATGCTGTTGCATTGTTCGCCGAACGCGCAGGCTCTGCCCAGCCAGGCTTCCAGCTCACCGCGCAGAACGAGTCTGCGGTCGCACAGATCTGCTCTCGCTTGGACGGGCTGCCTCTGGCCATCGAACTCGCGGCTGCCCGAATTCGCGTGATGTCACCTGAACAAATCCTCGAGCGACTGACCAACCGCTTCACACTGCTGACCCGCGGCAGCCGGGCTGCGCCGAGCCGTCAGCAGACGCTTCGATGGAGTATCGACTGGAGTTACGAACTGTGCAGCGCGGTCGAACAGCGCCTCTGGGAAAGATTGTCGGTGTTCGCCGGCGGGTTCGAACTCGACGCGGTCGAAGGAATCTGCGACGGAGATCTGCAACCAGATGAATTACTCGACTCGTTGTCCTCCCTTGTGGACAAGTCGATTCTTCTTCGGGAAGAGACCGACACCGTCGTCCGCTTCCGGCTGCTCGAGACCGTCCGCGAGTACGGGCGGCAAAAGTTGGACCAGTCCGAAAGCTACACAGAGCTACGCCGCAAGCACCGAGACTGGTATCAGCAGTTGGCGCTCGCTGCGGAGGCAGGTTGGATCAGCGACCGTCAACTGGACTGGATCAGCCGCCTCGAACGTGAACAACCCAACCTTCGTGAGGCTCTGAGCTCCACCGAGAACGAATCGGCGCTGGAACCCCCGGACGATGCCGCGCTGCGTGCCACCACCGCACTGTTCCCGTTCTGGCTCTCCCGAGGTCTACTGAGTGAGGGCCGGTACTGGCTCGACCGCATGCTCGCACGAGATTCGAGGCAGGAAACCATCGCGCGAATCACAGCGCTCTGCGCTGACAGCGTGCTCGCCGAACTGCAGGGCGACCTCGCCACCGGTCGATCACTGATCGAGCAGGCGCGGGTGACTGCCGGACCGAGGCCAGATCCTGCGATCCACGCCGAGATCGCTCACGCCGAGGGTATCTCGGCACTCTTCGGTGGCGACTTCGATACCGCACGTTCGCGCCTGGAAGTCGCGCTCGAACTCTTCGAATCGATCGGTGCACTCCGCCCGAAAGTCGAAGGACTGCTCCAGCTCGGCTGGGCGCATGCTTTTCGTGGAGATACCGAGCAGGCACTCATATCCCACGAAAAGGCTCTCGCGATTACCGAATCACGGGGGGAATCCGTGTATCGGTCCTACGCACTCTGGGGCACGGGGGTTGCCCACTGGCAGCAGGGCAATGAAGAAACCGCAGTCCGGAATCTCCGGCAATGTCTTCGGCTGGCGCGGCTACGCGACGACCCCCTGATGGCTGCGCCCAGCATGGAGGCACTCGCCTGGATCGTATGCGAGAGCGACAGTTCACGGGCGTCCGTGATGATGGGCGCCGCGGAGGCACTGGGACGAACTGTAGGCAGCTCCACCGTCCTCTTCCCCAATCTGCTCGTCCACCACGAAGCGTGCGAGCGACACACACGCGCCGCGCTCGGCCGTCACGCATTCGAGACCGCCCGCGACAAGGGCGCCAAGCTCGGGTTCCATGCGTCGATCGCTTACGCACTCGGCGAAACCGACGTCGACCCCACGACCACGATGACCAGGCGCGAGCGTCAAGTCGCGGAACTGGTCGCCACCGGTCGGACCGACAAAGAGATCGGCGAGCTGCTGACGATCAGTCCTCACACCGTTCACGGACACGTCAAACACATCATCGCCAAGCTCGGGCTCACCTCGCGAACACAGATCGCATCGGCGATGTCCCCTGTGAACGAAATGCGCACATCAGCCCGTCCGCTGTCCCACGACGCCTGATCGACCAAACGCGTTGCCGATCGGTTCTTGCCGCCGGAATGGTGGTTGCTTCGGGCGAAAGACAGTAGTGACTACTCCTGCTCGACCAATGGTGTCCGTGGTCACATTGTGCCGCGCAAATCCAGCGCTCTGCGGTCGTCAGCCTTCGAGGCGCGGAAGCACCGGCCAGTTGAAAACGAAGCTGTCGCACAGTGATTCTCTCTCCGGCCGGCAACCGGAGCTGGGACACGACAGCGACTCGAATTTCGTTTTCCACTAGACGGTTTCAGGATCACACCTGACCACGAGCTCGACTGCTGTCACGCAAATCTTTTCAAGATCCTCAGTTCAATCTCTACACCACGTGCCGACGAGGCTCAGGTCCGTTCCGGCGCGCTTAGAAGTCGACACAAACGTGTCGCGAAGGAGAGAGATGTTGAAGCAAGAGAAACTCCGTGCTGCCGCAGTAGCAGTCGTTGCACTGTCACTGTTGGCTGCCGGATGTTCGTCGGAGAGCGAGAACGCCAACGCCGCAGCAGCGGTCGAGGGAAACGCGGCGGGTTCCGGCTACTCCGCTGAAGCCTCCAAGGCTGTTCAGCAAGCGTACGAGGGGCTGTACACCGAGCCCACAGCCGACGGCCCGGCCGCGCAAAAGGGCAAGAACATCTGGGTGGTGTCCTGTTCACAGGCATTACCCGGCTGCTCCGAACCGGCCGCGGGGATCGAGGAGGCCGCGAAGGCGTTGGATTGGAACGTCACGGTCGTCGACGGGCAGGCCACCCCGGCCGGCTACAACTCCGCGATTCGTCAGGCCGTCGCAGCCAAGGCCGACGGGGTCATCGGAGTCGCCATCGACTGCGCGTACGCTACCGCCGCGCTCCAAGACGCCAAGAACGCGAAGATTCCCACCGTCGGCGTCTATGCCTACGACTGCGACGATCCCAAGGTCAATGGCGGCGAGGCGCTGTACAGTGCCCTGATCAACAACAATGGGACTCCGGGCGAGTTCGGTGCGCTGTGGGGCAAATTGAAGGCTCAATACGCTGCCGCCGCCACGAGCGGCGAGGCGAAGATCATTCAGCTGACGCATCCCGAATTCCTGGTCACGCAGTACGAAGTCGAGGGTTACAACGCCGAGATCGCGAAGTGCAGCACGTGTGAGGTCGTCGCCACGGTCGAAATCACCGCGCAAGATCTCGGTAGCCCTGCGACCACCGCGCAGAAGGTCGCTACCGTCCTGCAGCAGCATCCCGAAGCGAATGTCCTCGAGGTACCGGACGACACCACACTCGCACTTTCAGCGCAGGCCATCACCGCCGCCAACCGTTCCAACCTGACCGTGGTGGGGGGCGAGGGCTACCCGTCGACGTTCGACCTGATTCGCGAAGGCGTCGTCACGTCCGCAGTCGCCATCCCGGCGAACTGGCTCGGATGGAGCGGAGCGGATGCCATGAACCGTGTGCTCGCCGGACAGCCCGAGATTCCGAATCAAGGAGTGAGTTTCCAGATCATCGACGCCGAGCACGGCCTTCCCCCCGCCGGCAAGGGCTGGACTCCATCGGTGGACTACAAGGCGAGCTTCACTCGGTCCTGGAACGGCTGAACGCACGTGGGTGGACTTCCGTTGGGGGAAGTCCACCCACTGCGACGGACATTTGACTTTGCGGAAGGTACGAAATGGCACAGCACGGCAGTCTGCATCCGCAGCCAGGCGAAGAGCCCGGTCCGGTCGCACCTGAAGTGGGGATTCGGGTACGTTCTCTGACCAAGACATTCGGCGGTACCCATGCACTGAGAGACGTCAGCTTCGACATTACGCGCGGGTCCATACATGCATTGTGCGGAGGCAATGGTTCCGGAAAATCCACGCTGATCAAGATTCTGGCCGGCGTCCATCACGCCGACTCGGGCATGATCGAGATCGACGGACGCTCGCACGATGCGGCCAAAACGTCGCCGTCCTGGGCAAATCGACACGGTCTGCATTTCGTTCACCAGGCCTCGGCCACGTTCGCCGATTTGACCGTCGCTGAAAACTTCGCGATCGGTTCCTCGTTCGGAGGTCGGGCCCTGAGTCCGATTCGGTGGCGCGCGTTGCGCCAACACGTTCAGCGCGTGCTGGATCGGTTCGAACTGAACGTCGCCGCAACGACACGGATGGGGGATCTCTCCCCGGCCACACAGACGATGGTTTCAGTTGCTCGGGCACTGCAGGACGAGGCAGAAACGGATCGCGGTGCGTTGATCCTCGACGAACCGACCGCATCGCTGCCCGCGCACGAAGCAACAGCCGTGCTCGATGCCATGCGGCGGTATACCGAACGTGGCCACACGGTGGTCTTCGTGTCACACCGACTGGGAGAACTTCTCGACGTCGCCGACGAGATGACGTTCCTCCGCGATGGGCGACACCTCGAGACGAGGCCTGCCCGGGGTTTGAACACACGATCGTTGATCGAGAAGATCAGCGGTCACGCGCCTTCTGCGACGCCTGCACGACGAGTCGAGTCCGTGCGGGGTCAGGAGAGACTCAGGCTCGAGAACTACGCCGTCGGTCCTCTCCGAGACGTGTCGATGTCGGTGCGTGCGGGAGAGATCGTCGGTATCTCCGGCCTACTCGGATCTGGTAGGTCGACGCTTCTCAAGAGCCTCTTCGGCGTCCACGCCGCGACCGGCGGGACCGCGTCTCTCGACGGCAAACCGCTCACCGCCGACCACCCCGGGCAGGCAATTCGGCGGGGAGTGGCGTACCTGCCGGAAGACCGTGCGGGCCAAGCAGGTTTCAACGATCTGACCGTCCGGGAAAACTTGAGCGCTCCGGCTGTCGAGAACTATTGGCGCGGTCTGCGGATTCGACGTTCCGCTGAACGGGACGATGCGCAGATGGCCATCGAACTGTATGACGTCGTGACGTCGTCGGCCGAGGCCGTCTTTTCCAGCATGTCGGGAGGCAACCAGCAGAAAGTGGTTCTCGCGCGCTGGCTCGCGCTTCACCCCTTGCTGTTGCTCCTGGACGAACCGACACAGGGAGTGGACATCGGTGCGCGCAACGCCATCCACGACCGAATTCGAGAGGCCGCCCGCAATGGCACTTCGGTGTTGGTGGTGAGTTCGGATCCGCAAGAGTTGTCGGAGTTGTGCGATCGGGTGATCGGTCTCTGGCACGGAACCGTGCAAGGCGAGGCACGGGCCGAGGAGTTGTCGACACAGAGATGCACCGAACTCGCATACGGGCTGTCCACCGACACTTCACTCACGCACGGCACAGATAAGGAACGAGCTTGATGAGTACATCGACATCATCACCTGAGCAGGAAACAACTCCCGCGGGCATCGATCGGCCTGCTTCTCCGAAACCTCGATCGCCGAACAGCTCACGTCTGCTCGATCTGGGTGAGCGCTTCGGTTTGATCGCGCTACTTGTCGCGATCGTCATCGGATTCTCCCTCGCTCAGCCGGAAACGTTTGCCACCGCGGCGAACTGGCGCACGATCATATCGTCGCAGTCGGTCATCATCGTACTGGCTCTCGCGTTGATGGTGCCGCTTCTGTCCGGGAACTTCGATCTGTCCGTCGGATCCGTAGCGGGTTTGGCATCGATGGTGGCCGCAGGCCTGATGGCACGGGACGGCGTGCCCCTGGCAGTGGCGTGCGCGTTCGTCTTCGGGCTCGGTATCGTCATCGGTCTCGCCAACGGTCTGCTGGTCACCAAGTTCGGGCTCAATGGCCTCATCGCCACCTTGGGCTCGGCAACGATCATCGATGGTCTGGTCAGCTGGTACAGCGACAACACGAGTATCTCGTCCGGCATTTCGCGCGGCCTCGTCCGTTTCGGCACCGGTACCGTGCTCGGGGTGCCGTCGCTCGCCGTTGTCGCAGCGCTGATCGCGGTCGTCGTCGGTTATGTCGTGACCCAGACGCCTTTCGGACGCAGGCTCGTCTCGATTGGATCCTCGGGACCCGCGGCGGAGTTGGTCGGCATCCGAGTCGATCGGATGGTGGTCACCAGTTATGTCGTATCGGGGGGTATGTCAGGTCTCGCCGGCGTCCTGCTGCTGGCGCAGCAGGGCAGTGCGAGTCCGGGCTCGAACGGCATCGCTATTCTGCTGCCGGCCTTGGCGGCGGTGTACCTGGGCGCTTCGACGTGGACGCCGGGTCAGTTCAATGTCGTGGGCACAGTGCTCGGATTGGTCCTGGTCGCTGTCACCGTCAGCGGGTTGACGCTGACCGGTGCAGCATCCTGGGTGAATTCGGTGTGCTACGGATGCGCCCTCATTCTGGCGGTGGGTGCGTCCGCGTGGTTCCGAAAGAAGCGTAGCGGCGCGTGAGTTGAGTGGTCGGCGACGACGACAGGGTCCGCCGACCCGGTGACGGGCAGACGAGTTCGGCTTCTTCTGGATGGTCAGAAGGAGCCGAATTCGTCTGTCGACAACGACTATCAGCCGGCTACGGGCGCCCGTCTCAGGCACTCGACCTAGATTTCCGTCAGCGCTCCAGCCAGTTCGTGACGGCGGTAGATCCCGAGCTTGCCATAGACGTGTTGCAGCCGACTCTCGACAGTTCTGACCGAGATCACCAACTCTTCGGCGATTTCCCTGTTCGTTCGCCCGGCCGCCGCCAGATGGGCGGCCTGGCGTTCGGAGGCAGTGAGCGAGGCGCGCCCTTTGCTGCTCGCCAGAGCAGGCGTTCGGGGATTACCACAGGACACCGCCAATAGCACGGAGCGCCGCTCTGCTGCTGCGGCCGAGCGACTTTCGTTGGCGCGCGTCCATGCCGCCGCCGCATCGGCTGCAGCTTCCGCGGCCAACAGACCAGCTCCTATCTGCTCGAAGTCAACACTGATCGCATCCAGTCCTGTGGCATCTGCTCGGACCAAGGCTTCGACGTGCCTCAAACGGGCGGGGGCGAGGTGACCTTCCACGTGGGGTGCAATGTGCCGCATGGACGCCACCGCGCTGGACGGGTCCCCGGTTCGGGCCAAACTGTGCAGGGCAGCGAGGGCGCCGACGTGGTCACCGATCTCGACGCCCTTCCTCGCCGCCTGTTCGAAGGTCCGATGGGCGAGGTCGACACGAGTTTCTGCGACCTCGGTCCATCCCCGAGCCAGGTCCGGGTCGACACCCATGAAGTAACTCGCCGGGACATCGAGTGATTCGAGGTCGGACAGGGTCGCCCGCGCTTCGGATGCACGACCACTGACGGCCAGTGCGAGGGCGAGGTAACCCAGACAGAACTGAACGAACTGCGGCCTGCCGAGCTGCCGATACAGTGATGTCGCCGTCTGAGCTCGGCGGACAGCGAGGTCGACATGCCCCCGGTCGGCGACCGACTTCGACAGCTGCCACGCAAACAACGCTTGCGCTTCGAGGACTCGGGACGCGACCGCCTCGTTGTATTGAGTCGTCGAAATGCCCTCCGCGTCATCAAATCTGCCCCCGTACGACAGTGCCTCCACCTCGTAGAAGAAATGCATCCACGGGTACCAGTTCATCGGCTGAGTCAGTTTCAGCTGCGCCTCGCGACCGCGGCGCGCGACATCGACTGCCTCATCGATTCGGCCGGTGCGGGCCAGACTGTAGGAACCAGGCATGCACGCCCACACGAACGCGGTACCCTGCCCTTCGGCGATGATGTCGGCGGTTGCTTCGACGGCGTTCCGGAATCCTTCCTTGGCGACGATCAGCGCCGCCATACGTGCGGCGACGTCGTCGCGAGCAGTCCCGCCGAGGCTGGACCGGGCGCGTCGGGCGATGTCGAGTCCTTCCTCCAGGGCGCCGACGTAGATGACCCGATGATCGAGTCGAGAAAGGGTCACCTGCAGCATTTCTTCGGAGGTGGATGCTTTCTCCGCCAGTTGGGTGAAGGCGTCTTCGGATTCTGCGGGACGGCCCTGCAATCCGACCAGTTCCGCGAGCAGGATTTCGGACTCGAAGCCGGCTCCGGCCTCGATCGCGGCTCGAGCAAGTTGTTCGGCGAGGGGGAAGTCGTAGCGCCACCGTGCAAGCATCGCTGCTTCGTGCATCAGCCGGCTATCGCCTCCGCCGGCGAGCATGCGCCAGGTGGCTGTCCTCAGGATCTGTTGCCCGGAGTCCACCTCTGCTGTTCCCACGGCGTCTGCGAGGGACTGAACGATCGACCGCGCCCGCAGCTTGGGCACGCGGGCTCTGAGCACGTCGCCGTAAAGCGGGTGGCTGACCGTAACGACGATCCGATCGCCTTCGACGCAGGTGGCGATCAGTGCTTTTCGCTCGAGGGATTCTGCTACGTCCAAGCGGCCGAAAGCAGCCAATTCCGCTGCGCCGAGCGGTTCACCGAAGGCAATGACCTCGAGGAGAGCACGTTCGTCGTGACTGAGATCGCCGAGCCGATTGTCCACCAGTTCCGCCAGGCGATCGGTGGGCTCGAGGTCGCCCACGAGACGCCACACCCCGCCGTCGTTGCGGAGAACCTTCTTCTCGAAGGCGCCTCGCATCAGTTCACGGAGAAAGAGGATGTTCCCTCGGGAGCGCTCGGCCAGTTCCGCGACCACGGCGTCGTCGACCGGACCGCCCAACGCATGCGCGATCGCCTCAGCGACGGCGTCGTCGGGCAGCCCAGCCAACTCGATCCGGTCGGCCAGGCCGTTCTTCCACAAGCCGATGGTGGGATCGGGTGCAGGCATCCTCGAGCGCACTGTTCCGAGTATCAGCGCGGCGTTCGACTCGACCAGCTGATAGATCAGCGTGGCCGACATGTTGTCGATGTCGTGCATGTCGTCGACGGACAAGATCAGCGTTCGCCCTCGGGCGGCCGCGACAAGTGTGTCGGCGCACCGGCGCAACAGACTCGCGCGACTGCCCAGTCCGCTGGGTTGAACCTCCCAAATGCCTGCCGGTAGCAGTGGAGCGAAAGCCCCGAGCGGAATTCGAGAGCTTGCCCGCGTGGCGCGTACGCGGACGACGCCGAGACCCTCATCCGCCACGACGTGCAGGATGTCCGTCGCCAACCGGCTCTTTCCCACACCGGCTGCCCCGGCCAGCACCACACCTCGCCCCGCGCTGAGATTGGCGACTACCCGTTGCCACTCCTCGGCCCGTCCTACGAGTGGCCAGTCGTTCGTTACGCGTGCTGCGGTCGCACCGGGATTGTCTGCCGCTGACACGTTCACCTCTGACCGGTTAACCTATCGCTGATGTGATCAGCAGCACACCCTACCAAACGCCTGCGTGAAATTTGCCGCGTAATCGATTACCGCATGGCCGACGAGGAGACGACCTCCACACCTGTCGCCGTTGACAATTGCCGACTCCACAGCACATCCAGGAGGCGACACTCCTGTCGATTTGCACTCCTTCTTTTCAAACAACCGGTTGGCTAAAACAGGGTAGGCCCGTTGGGCATCGCGGGCAAGTACCGACCTCGGCTTCGACACCACCGGGCGCGTTCGTCCAGCATGAAGGACTCGAGACAGCTTCGCGACGAGTGCTTGTCCCACCTGTCAGCCCCGCCACCCTCGGGCGGGTGTACTCTCGGCGCGACCGACCGCGCGTCCCCGCAGCATCGTGCACGTTGCGGAGACGCGGGAAGCTCGTTGGTGTCTCGGAAGTCGCGTCGGCGACGCCCTTCGCTCCGTCAGATCCTCCGCAGACGGCGGGCCGGCCGATCTTCCGATCTCCCAGCCGATTGCGCGAAGGCACCGAGATCGAACCGAGCGTTGAATGCATACCGGGGTCAGGCGCGGACAGTCCTGATCCCATCGAAGAATTCATTGAATGATGAGGAGTTGACCCCAAATGTTGGATCTTCAGGGACGAGTCGCCGTAGTCACCGGAGCCGGAGCCGGCATGGGACGCTCACACGCGCTCACCCTCGCCGCCCGAGGCGCCCGAGTCGTCGTCAACGACGTCTCCCGAGACCACGCCGAACACACCGTCACC
>NZ_NHML01000046.1:0-47333 GCF_002165735.1 Rhodococcus sp. NCIMB 12038 | reverse complement strand
CTCCTGTTCGCCGGGAGTTTCGTGCCCCGCAGCATGTTCGAGGAGGCCCGGCAGGTCGCCATTCCGCTGCAGGTCCTACTGCAATGGGACGACGAAGGGAACGACCGGCAACAGGCTCTGGACCTGTTCGACGCCTTCGGCTCGAAGGTGAAGACGCTGCACGCCAATATGGGCGGGCATACCGGCGTCCCCCAGTTCGAGGGTGACGACGGGAACCGGTTCCTCGCCCGGCACCTCAAGCGGGACAGACCCGAGATGCCGGCAGCACACGATCGGAGCTGCCGGTCAGGATGTGCAGCTGAGATACGCGGTGGCGTGCGCAGTATGCGTCATTGGCGGGATGGTCGCTTCTGGACCCTTCACAATGAGGAGTTGATCCGGATGGATTCACCCGGTCCAGCACCGCGAAGGAGCAAGACCATGGCAGATCCCCGACCCCTGGACATCACCTTCACCGCCCGGCTTGGCAAGGTCCGTCCCGGGGACACTTGGACATGCGTGCAGCTACCCGACTCAGCACGGATCTTCGGTACCCGTGGTCTGGTCAAAGTCGCTGGGACCATCGACGCGCACCCGTTCACCGGAGCGTTCATGGCACTGGGAGATGGCACCCACAAGCTGCCCGTAGCTGCTGCCATCCGCAAGGCGATCGGCAAGAACGACGGTGACAACGTCGAGGTTCACCTCACCGAGCGACTGAACTGAACTCACCAAAGGCTAGACGTCCGGTACGGGATCCGCTTTCGGGAGGACTCCTGCCCACCGTGTCCAGTGCGGCGTGCGGATGCCAGGGCTTCGCTGTGGTGGTGGGTACACATATCGGGCGATGGTCGCTGACGTCCACCCCGCCAACCATCCGGCAAAGAACAGCAGAACCGGGGAGCGGGCTTCTGGTCGCGTGGTGCCGATGATCGACCACACGATGACCCAGGCGACGCCGCATCCGATGCTGTAAGTCGTGTAGGTGTGAGGCTTCATGCTCTCATTGTCCTTCAGCCGGGGATCTCCATTCGATAGCCGGATGAGGATGGTGATGCGATGACGACAGCCCGCTATCGGTGTCTCTGCGTGAGCGACGCTCGGCCCATCGCGACGCAATTTCAGTCGGCGTCGTGCAGCCGACAACAGTGGTGCCGGAGCCGGTTCCGTTACCAGATTGTGGGAATCGCGGCTGCCAACACGTCCTCGGTCTCGTTGTGGGGGCGCGCGATCACGTGCGATGTCGCCAACTCTCCTGTATTTCGTGCCGCCGCCATCCCTGCGTCGACCGCGGCCTGGACCGCGCCGACATCGCCGCGGACCAGCACGGTTACCTGTCCGTTGCGCAGAGTCCTGTATCCGACAAGAGCGACGTTGGCCGCTTTGACCATGGCGTCAGCAGCCTCGATGGCTCCGACCAAACCCACCGTTTCGATCAATCCAACTGCACCGGAACTCATTGTCCAACCTCCATATTCATCAGATGGCCTGTGCCACGTGCCTTGGCGACCGGGACTCCACATGACAGTTTGTGACGCTATTTCGCTCGTGTCACGAGCGGACCTGACAGATCCAGTCGATGGACGAGTCTCCGTTCAGGTGGAGCAGCGACAGCGTGGGGTGTCCCATCCGCACCCTTTCGATGTCGGAGCCTTCGACGATGTCGATCGTGGGTTCGAGTAACTCCGCCACCGGCAGCGCATCGGCATGCCGATCGAACTCGGCGATGAACGGCAGCAGGGTCGGCGCGGTGCCGGCGAGGGTCCACGACGCGGCGACCAGGGGTCGAACCTCCGCACTGGGTAGGTTGGGCACGTTGAGGTTGAATACCGATCCGGCGTCCGCGGTCATGATATTCGGCAGGATGTCGCCGACCACCGCGGCGGCGGTGCTCCAGTGCCGGGCAAGGCTGCGCTCCATCGATTGGTCGATTTCGAAGTCCAGGTGCAGCGATGCTGCCAATGCGGTCACGCCGTGCGCCCCGGCGACCATGGCCGCACCGGCAGTGCCCGAATGCAACACCGCTGCACCAAGGTTCGAACCCTCGTTGATGCCGGAGAGAATAAGGTCGGGGACCGGGCCGAAGCGGCCGAGGACTGCGGCGAGTGCGATCATGCCCGGATGCGCGGCCACGGAGTAGGCCTCGACTCCCGGTAGCCCGGGTAGCCGACGGTGGCTCACTTCGAGTCGGTCTTCGACAAGAAACATCGTCAGGCCACCGGCGCTGCCGCTGGCTTGCCGGTGAGGTGCGGCGACCGTGACGTCGTACCCTTGCTCGCACGCAGTGTGAGCAAGGGCCGCCAGCCCTGGCGCGTCGATCCCGTCGTCGTTGGTGACCAGGACGTGGGGCGTCATGGCATCGCCAATCGCACTGCGAGCAGCAACTCGTTGTCCGCCGCGGATGGGGTGCCGTTCGCAATTGGCTCCCCTCGGGGTGGCGGGGCCGAGGTGGCGGGCTGGGTGTTCGGCGTCGGTGACACTCGGTGGGGGGTGATCCGCTCCTGTAGTGCCTTCGCTCCGGACACTCTGCGCTGCACCCGGGCCGGGATAGCCGAGGGTCGCGGTAACGCTGCGACTGGTGACGGCGGGCACGCACATGCCGCCGTCGCGGTGGCACTTGCAAATAGGTGCGCGAGAATCTCTTGCGGCCAGATCGCGACGAACTCCGCGCCGGCGGCGAGCAGTTGCTCTTCGGTGTGCATGCCCCAGGCGACCCCGACCGCGCGGATCCCGGCTCTCATTGCCGCTTCGACATCCCCGACTGTGTCGGTGATGATGGCGGTCGCCCCGGCCGGGACAGCACCTCCGATTGCTGATTCGTCGTAGAACGCTTGGCAGCGCCGACCGGAACCTTGCGCGGCGTCGTCGAGGAACCGCTGGATTCCCTTGGCCTTGTCGGGTTCGACATCGCCGCCGAACACGTGCCCGAAGCAGTATTCGAGCGTGTTCGTGCGCAGAACTCTGCGGATGACTTCAGTGGAGTTCGACGACAGAACGGCCAGGGTCGCGTGCGGCACCAGCGCTTTCACCACGTCCACCATGCCGGGAATCATGAGTGGGGCGTAGTCGGCTCCGAGGCTGCGCATGAAGTCGTCCTCGACAAGGCGCACATGCTCGGCGTCGCGGCAGAGACCGCGCAGGGAGACGAAGAAGTTGTTGGCGAACATCTCGTAGAACTGTTCAGCTGTTGTGATCCCGAGATGATGAGTGGCACTGATCTTCTCGAAGACCCGCCAGGATGCTTCGCGGGTCTGCACGAGTGTGCCGTCGAGGTCGAAGATCACCGCCTGCGGCGGCTCAGGTCGGCACATGGTCAGCTGCCGGCCGTGTCGGAGGCGCTGTAGATCTTGCACAACTGCTGGGGGCCGATGAAGTCCTGGATCTCGCCCCATCCACGTTCGGTGCCCGAACGCCATTCGGCGAGGACGTTGTATCCGACCGTGCCAGGCCCGGCCTGCCAGGGGAAACTCGTCCGGCCGAGGCCCTGGAGCTCATACTCCCGGCCTTCGCTGTCGGTAAGCTCGAGCTCGACCGACTTGGCGAAGAACCCTTCCCGGATGGTGCGGCCCCGGCCCGCGGCCAACCCGAACAGTTCCCCCTTGTCGACGACGTAGCCGTGCTCGAGGGTGAGTTCGGTGGTGGCGTCTGGGCCGCCTCTGGGGTCGAAGTCGAAGATTCCGTGGATCGCGAAGTCCTTGGAGAAGTGGGCGTGCAGCCAGCTCATGGTGTGGCCCTGGTGCTCCGAGCGCAGACCCCAGCTGTGGTCCATCGTCGAGATGCAGTCGACGGCATACTTCTTGCCGCGCAGGTTGACCTCGCCCTCGAAATGACCGGACTGGTCGAAGTGGCCAGCGTAGGCCTCACCCCACGCGAACACGCCGTCGTCGGCCTGCTTGGCCACGATCGGGTCCTGCTGGGGGTCGTGGATGTCGAAGGCATCGGCGATGGCGGTGTACCGGAAGGCCAGCGAGACGTCGTCGCCGTTGTCGAATTCCACATCCCACACCCGGTTGGGTTCGCGGCAGACGACATGTAGGCCATTGTTCAAGCGGTAATCGCGCAGATTCCGCGGTTCCGGGATGGGCAGGTGGTGCTGGGCGTCCCAGTACTCGGCCTGCCAGGGCGCCTGCACGAACTTCGAGTTCATGGCGATCGTGGAAATCGCGACGCCCACGTTCGGGCGGAAGAGCGCATAGACGCCGACGTTGAGGGTGGCTTCCGGGATGTAGAAGCCGAAGAAGTTCGTCTCGGTCCAGGTTGGATCGTCGCTGGTAGGGGTGTGGAAATCAGCGTCGATGTCTTCGATCATGTGGCTCTCCTAGGCTCTGGCGGTTGCCGCCCGGTGTGATTACCCGGCGCGGTCCTCGTCACCGCACACCTTGCCGAATTCGAGATACCCCCGCCACATCCATCGGGGACAACTGACCGGCCCAGAGCTGTCCCCGGGAGATAACGACCAGCGGGGTGTGCCGCCGTAGCGTCCTCCTCGATGCACTCCCGGGTCACTTGGGGTGAGCGGGAGTGCATCGATCCCGTTCGTTTTCGGTGACCTTAAGAGAAGGCGGTCCTCCCGGTGAGACTTGCACGTGTTGTCGGCCAGGTGGTGTCCACCGCCAAGGTTTCCGAACTGTCCGGAAGGACGATCCTGGTCGTCGAGGATATCGACACCGCCCCCGACGGTACGGACCGGCGGTCGTATGCCGCCGTCGACCTCGTCGGTGCCGGACAGGAAGAAATCGTTCTCGTCGTGTCCGGGGGCGCGGCACGAGTGGACCCGGCCACCACCGGTGTCCCGGTCGACCAGGCGATCGTCGCGATCGCGGACACGATCGTCACTCACGGTGAGGTGACCTACTCGAAATGACCACACGAACCGACGCAGTGCGCAAGTCACTCGTTGATCTACCCAGCAATAACGAAAATGGAGGAAAGACCATGGCAACCACTCAGACCACCCTGCCCGCCCGTGGCGCCGGAGCACTCGGCCTGATCGAGACCAAGGGTCTCGTCGGGGCAATCGAAGCCGCCGACGCAATGGTCAAGGCGGCGAACGTACAACTCCTCGGCCATCGGGAGATCGGTGGCGGCCTGGTCACCGTGATGGTCCGCGGCGATGTCGGCGCGGTCAAGGCCGCAACCGACGCCGGCGCCGTCGCCGCCGGCAAAGCCGGAGAGGTCGTCTCCGTGCACGTCATCCCCCGCCCCCACGACGAGACCGAGGGTGTCCTGTCGAACCTGGCCCGCCCCAAGGGCGCCTGAAAGTCGACCGCGATCGGGGCGCAGCACAGAGTCGTCTGCGCCCCGGACCGAGCCATGGAAGGTGAAAGACCGTGACAGCAACGCTCGATGCGGACCTGGCGGCGCTGGTGGACGTCCGCGCACAGGTGTCCGCCACGAAGAAGGCCTTCGACGCGATCGAAGGGGCCGACCAGCAGTGGCTCGACAACATCGTTCGGGCCATGGCGAAGGCCGGGTACGCCGCCTCCGAGGAACTCGCCCGGATGGCGGTCGACGAGACCGGATACGGCGTATACGAAAACAAGATCATCAAGAACCGCTTCAACACCGGCTTCGTGGCCGACTGGATGCTCGAGCGGCGTGCCGTCGGTGTGCTCTGGGCCGACGAGGAGAACAAGGTCACCGCCGTGGGCTCCCCGATGGGCGTGATCGCAGCGATCATCCCGGTCACCAACCCCACGGCCACCGTGTTGTTCAAGTCGCTGGCGGCGGTCAAGGCCGGCAACGCCGTGGTCCACGCACCACACCCACGGGCGGCGCGCTGCTCGGCCCGGGCGGCGGAAATCATGGCGGAGGCAGCGGTGCGGGCCGGCGCCCCGGAGAACCTGGTGTCCTGCCTGCAACAACCCACCCTGGAGGCGACCCGGGAACTGATGCGCCACAACAGTATCCGCCTGGTCCTCGCCACCGGTGGTCCCGCGATGGTCGCCGCCGCGTACTCGAGCGGCAAGCCGACCATTGCGGTCGGCGCGGGCAATGTCCCCGCCTACGTCGACTCGACGGTCACCGATCTCACCGAGACGGCGACGATGATCGTGACCTCCAAGTCGTTCGACAACGGCACCGCCTGCGTCGCCGAGCAATCCGTGGTGGTCGCCGAACCTGTCGCCGACCAATTCGTCGCGGAACTGTCCCGTGCCGGCGCCGCCTGGCTGACCCCGCAGCAGCAGGCCGCATTGACCAGGACCCTGTTCGACGAGCGCGGCGGACTCCGCGCGAACGCGGTGGGCCAGTCCGCGATCCGATTGGCAGAGCTGTCCGGGTTCACCGTCCCGGCGACGACGAAGGTGCTGGCGGCCGAGATGACCGAGGTCGGCGACCACGCACTGCTCTCGCGCGAGATTCTCGGACCGGTCCTGACCATTTATCGGGAGGCGGACTACCAGGCGGGCTGGCGGCGGTGCCGGGAGATCCTGGCACTGGGCGGCGAAGGCCATACCGTGGCCGTGCACAGCGCCGACCCGACGGTGGTGGCCAAGTTCGGCGAACTTCCGGCCGGCCGCATCGTCGTCAACACACCTGCCCTCTTCGGTGGGATGGGGTACTCGACGAACGTCGACCCGTCCTTCCAGATCGGCACCGGGACGTGGAGCGGGTCGATCTGCTCGGACAACGTCACCCCGCTGCACCTGGTGAATATCAAGCGCATCGCGCACGAGGCACGGCCCTGGCGTGGAGTGTTCGACTGATGTCCTTCGAGACGGTAGCGCAGACACTCGAACAGGCGCATCAGCGCATCCGTTCCGCCCGAACGGATCACGACGGTGATCTGCGCACCGGCATCGACCTCGGCACCGCCACCTGCGTGATCACCGTGGTCGATTCCACCGGGGATCCGGTGTGGATCGATTTCGACCGCACCGCCGCCATCCGCGACGGGGTCGTCGTGGACTTCGCGGCCGCGGCCGCGGCAGTCCGGAAGCTGAAAGCGACCGCCGAGGACGAACTCGGCGTCGAGCTGATCAACGCGGCCACCGCCTATCCCCCGTGCATCGGGGAGGCCGACAGTCGGGCCTGCCGCTTCGTCCTCGAGAGCGCGGGCTTCGACGAGGTCGTCCTGATCGACGAGGTCAGCGCCGCCAACAAGACCCTCGACGTGGCCGACGGGGTGGTCATCGACGTCGGTGGCGGGTCGACCGGCGTGGGAGTCTTCGAAGCGGGGCAGCTGACCGCCCTCGACGATCGCCCCGGCGGCGGACACCACCTGGATCTGATCCTTGCCGGCGCTCTCGGCGTCACCATCGCCGAGGCGGAGGAATGCAAACGGGCTGGTAGCGGTGACCACCTCGCGATCCTGCGACCGGGAATCGAGCGCATCGGTTCCTCGATCCGGGATCTGACCCGAGGCGCCGAACACCTCGAACTCCATCTCGCCGGCGGCGCCCTGATGCTTCCGGGCGCCGATACGACCATCAGTAAATACCTGGGCCGGCGTGTGCGGGGTTATCCGCACGCGCTGCTCATCACTCCATTGGGAATCGCGAGGTACGCGTCATGACAGGCACAGCAACACTCCGGACGTACGCATTCATCGATCGAATGCAGCCGCAGTGTGCGGCGCACATCGCCGCCACCAGCCCCGGCGACCCGCCGTTGGCCGGGATGGCGGAACTGTTCGTCGAGATGGCCCCGGGCAACGAGGTGTTCCGCGCGGCGGACATCGCGCTGAAATCTTCCGGGGTACGTCCCGCCCTGCAGATCATCGAACGCGAATTCGGTTTACTGGAAATCCATTCCGAGCACCAGGCGGAAGTCCTCGCGGCCGGGGAGGCTCTGCTCGATGCGCTCGGGATGAAGGAAACCGACCGCATCAAGCCGGTGGTCGCGTCGACCCAATTCATCACCAACGTGCACGGGTATCAGGCGCAGCTACTGAACAAGTGGCGCAAGGGCACCCTACTGATGCCCGGCTCGAGCCTGTTCGTAATGGAAGTCGCCCCGGCGGCGTATGTGTCGTTGGCCGCGAACGAAGCGGAGAAGGCCGCGGACATCGACGTCATCGAGATCCGCGCCGTGGGCCGGTTCGGTCGACTGTTCCTGGCCGGCAGTGAAAGCGAGGTCGCCACCGCCCGCGATGCCGCGGTCGCCGCGCTCGAATCACTCGAAGGGACCGAGGAGGCCCGGCGATGACGGTCTTCGGTGTCGACGCGGTCCCATCGGCCGGGGCCGGTGAGCTGGTTGTCGGCGCGAAAGACATCGTCACCCCGCTCGCACGGGAACTGGCCCGCGAACGCGGCATCACGATCGTCGTTGCCAGCGCCGGACCGCCCAGCATCCCCGCCACCGCGAACCAGTCGCCGCCCCCGGCACCCGCTGCGGTGGCCCCGATGTTTGCCCGCCCGTCCTCGAACGGGTCACACACAGCGCCGCCCCCGCTCGAGCCGCCGGCCCCGGCGCTGTACCGGCGCGGGGCGCCGCTGCATCCCGCCGTCGCTCCCGCCGCCCTGCACCAGCCCCGCATACCGCGACCCGAGCTGACGAGTGCTGCGAAATCCGTCGGCCGGGTGGTCGTAGTCGGCGCCGGGCACGTCGGAATGATCACCGCGATGAAGCTCGCCGAGGCGAACATCATCGCGGAAGTCGTCCTCGTCGACATCGCCGAAGGACTGGCGGCGGGAATCGCGTTGGACCTGACCCATTCGACCGCGCTGCTCGGCTTCGGCACCACCATCCGCGGCGTCACCAGTCTCGCAGAGGCCGGGCCCGCCGACTACGTGGTCATCACCGCCGGGCGGGCCCGCCAGCCCGGGATGAGCCGGACCGATCTCGTGGAGGTGAACGCCGGCATCGTCGGCGCACTCGCCCGCGAGGCCGCCGCAATCTCCCCCCAGACGGTGTTGCTGGTGGTGACCAATCCGCTCGACGAGATGACCCACCACGCGTGGCAGGCCTCGGGGCTGCCCGCCGAGCGGGTGATCGGCATGGCCGGGGTGCTCGACAGCTCGCGCTTCCAGGCCTTGGCCGGGTTGGCCGCGGACTCCCCCGCGTCCACGGTGAACGCGCTCGCCTTGGGCAGCCACGGCGACGAGATGGTCATCCCGCTGTCGCAGGCGCGAGTAGCGGGCACTGCGATCACCCAGGCGCTGCCGAACGCACAGGTCACTGCGCTTGTCGACCGGGCCCGCAACTCCGGCGCCGAGATCGTCGGGCTCCTCAAGTCCGGTAGCGCATTCTTCGCCCCAGGTGCCTCCGCCGCCCGCATGGTGTTGGCAATGGCCACCGATTCCGACCAGATCCTCCCGGCCACCGTGCGTGCCCGAGGCCAGTACGGCATCACGGATGGGTATGTCGGACTTCCGGCCCGGTTGGGTCGCAACGGGTTACGCGAGATCGTGGAGATGCCACTGACCCCCGATGAGCTGACCGCGGTGCGCACCGCAGCTACCCGGATCTCCGAGCGGGTGGCCGACCTCGAGCGAGTGACGGCCGCGTCATGAGGGCGGTGGTGTTCGCCGGGGTCGGTGCCGTCGAGGTCTCGAGCGTCCCTGATCCGGCTCTGATCGACCCGACCGACGCACTGGTCAAGGTGCATCGGGCAGCGATCTGCGGAACCGATCTGCACACGATCACCCACCCCGACGGTCTGTCCCGCGGAGCGGTGCTCGGCCACGAGTTCACCGGCACCGTGGTGGCGGTCGGTTCGGCGGTGCGGACCTTCGCCACCGGTGATCGGGTCAGCGGCGCCGACTTCACCGCGTGCGGGCACTGCTGGTGGTGCCGCAGCGGGAATCACTGGGAATGCGGTCAGCGCCAGTTCTTCGGCACCGGTGAGGCGTTCGGTCCCGCGCTGGCCGGAGCCCAGGCGGAGATCGTCCGAGTACCACATGCCGATGTGGTCCTGCACGCCATCGCCGACGGAGTCTCGGACGAGGCCACCCTGTTCTTCGGGGACGTCCTGGCGACCGGGTACGCGGCGGTGCAACGCTGCGACATCCGGCCCGGCGATACCGTCGCGATCATCGGTGGCGGGCCTGTCGGGCAGCTGACCAGCCTCGCCGCGCAGGCCTGCTCGGCCGGCCCGGTCGTGCTGATCGAACCGGTCGCGGAGCGGCGGGCCACCGCCCACGCACACGGGGCGCTCGCCGCGACCCCGGAGGAGGCGCGACCGCTCGTCGACGCGCTCACCGACGGTCGCGGCGCGGACGCCGTCATCGAGGCGGTCGGTGGCCCACGCGGACTCGACGCCGCGTTCGGGCTGGTTCGCCGCCGTGGCACCGTCGTCTCGGTCGGGGTGCATCAACAACCGACCTGGCCGCTGCCCGTCGCGCAGGCGTTCGCCGGCGAATTGACACTCCGCTTCGCGATCGGCAATGCAATCCGCGACCGGGACCGGTTGTCCGGATTGGTGGCCTCCGGGGCGATCGACCCGACCATCATCATCGACCACCGAGTCGACCTCCACGACGCACCGTCCGCATACGAGGCGATGACCTCGCGCCGTACGCTGAAGGCAGTCATCGAAGTGTCCTAGACACACGAACCGACGAGGCGGGTATGGACCACACGGAGAGCTCGATCGGGGTGCGAGCCACCCCGATCGGCACGGTACCCGGAGGGGCCGTGCCAGTGGAGCGGATCCAGGCGCTGCTGGCGACGATCCCGCAGAACGCCGTCGCCGCGGCAGCGGATGTTGTCACGACCTTCAGCAGCAGCATCCCCGTCAGCGTTTTCCATCGACACGACCTCGACTGGATCGTGCTCGCCGGCGCGCAGGACTCCGCCGACCAAACTCAGCTGGCCGCCCTCGAGTGCGGTGCCGGTCCCCTGGTAGACCGCGCAGCCACCGTCGGCAGCGTCGCCATCGTCGTCGATCTGTCCGTCCCGGTCCAGTTGGTCTCGTCGCACCGCACTCTTCTCGCCCAGCTCTGCGTGTGGATCGAACTGACAGCCCACGCCCATGCCTCCACCGAAGATCTCGCCGCGCTCGACGACGAGGCCGAGGTCATGCGCGCCGTAACGCACCAGATCCTCAGCGCGCAAGACCTCGACCAGGTTCTGCTCAACATCACCACCCAGACCTTGCGGATGTCCGAATCAGACATCTGTGGGGTGTTCCTGCGGGAGGACGACGAGTTGCGCATGCGCAGCTGCACCGGGCATCGGGTGATCGACACCGCCCGTTTGCGGATGAAAAAGGGCCAGGGGGTGGCCGGGCTCGTCTTCGAAACCGGGAAGGTCGCCAAGATCGACAGCTACCTCCAGGATTCGACGATCAGCACGGATTTCATGTCCCTCGCCGAGCAGGAGGCGACTCGTTCGGCGCTGGCGGTGCCCCTGATCGTGCACGGAGACATGATCGGTGTCCTGGAGGTGTGGCGGCGCCGCTACTCCTCGTTCACCGAGCGCGACGTCCGCCGCTTGGTGGCGCTGGCCGACCTCGCCACCATCGCCATCGAAAATGGTCGCCTCTACGACACCCAGCGGGCCACCGTCGTCGAACTCGACCGGACCCGCATTTCCCTCGAGCGCCAACTGACCCTGCTCAATCGGTCTGCAACACTGCAGCATTCGCTGATCGAGATCGTGCTCGCCAATTCCGCCGTCACCAGTTCGGTGGCCCGCACCGTGGGCACCGAACTGGGCTGCGATGTCGTGATCCTCTCCGCCACCGGAGAGATCGAGGCAACCTTCCCGCGCACCCTCGACACCACACCCCTGCTCGACGAAGTGATCGGCCGGCACGGTGTGTTGCCGCAACGCGCCACCCGGATCGTGGCCCGTGACGCCCGCACGATCTGGGCTCACCCGGTCATCGCCGCCGAGAACCAGTACGGGGCGGTCTGCCTCGTCGGTGGCAGCGAGGATGCAGAGATCATGGAGGTGGCATGCGGGCAGGCCGCGATGGTCTGTTCCCTCACCCAGCTGCAGCAGCGCGCCGCCAGCGCCGCCCGGGCCGAGGCCCTCGACCAGATCCTGTGGGACCTGATGGAAGGCACCGCCGAGCAGCGGTCCGCCGCGCGCAGCCGCACCCACCAGATGGGAATCCGGCTCAAAGGTTTTCACCGGGTCGTCTACGGCGTTCTCGAAAACACCGACGCCATCTCCGCGCAGGAGGGGTGGACCACATCCTCCGCAGATACGTTGCGGCGCAACGTCCTCAACGGTCTCCGCAGCTGCACCCATCCCGCGCCGTTGACGCTCACCAGTGTGCGCGGCAACTGGATCGTCGCCCTCGCCCCGATCAAGGACCGCGAACGAGCCCGGGCTCTGCTCGATGAGCTGGACAAGACCGCCGCCCAGTGTCATCCGGACCTGCGGATCACGTGGGGTGTGAGTTCGGCACGCAGCGACCCGGCGGACTATCCGGCGGCCTTCGGCGAAGCGAAGACCGCACACGCCGCCTCCCGTCGCCTCGGCACGGTGTCCCTGTATGACGAACTCGGTATCGTGCGGCTCCTGCTCGGCAGCAGCGACAATCCCGACCTGCAGGGATTCATCAAGGAGGTCACCGAGCCACTGCTCGAGTACGACCAGCAGTCGGACGGATCCCTGCTCAAGACGCTGCGCACCTTCTTCGATGCCAATTGCTCGCAGAAGGATGCCGCCGAACGGCTGTTCGTCCATCCCAAGACCCTCGCCTATCGGCTGGATCTGATCCGCAAACTCACCAATCTGGACCTGTCCCGACATTCCGACCGGATGCGCGCCGACCTGGCGCTGCGGCTATTGCAGGTCACCCAGGCGGTCAATGACCTGGACGGCGATTCGACGCTACCCACCAACTGAGAGTGGTGTGTGGTGACCCCCGACCGGGTTCTCACCCCACACCACCCGTCGTCGGTTGGACCTTCCTCGTGTCGACTTCGGGCGGAATAGACGCGGCCGCACGGCCGGTCGACGACGACTGAGGGTGGCGCAGGACGGCGTTTGATTCACGCCACCCATACCCCACCCTCAGGTCACCGACCTACTCGCTCTGGCGGTCTCGTTGTCCCAACGCCAGGATTGATGGGCGCACCTCATCGGCGTCGACGCCGAAGCGGGTGAACCCGCGCTGCTGCAGTGCCTGCACCAGTTCCGCGGTGACCGGTCCACTCAACCGGATCCCCACCCGGCGATTCCGATCTCGGGCGATCACAGCGGCGACGGTGTCGACCAAGTGGCCGACCTGATCGTCGATCTCGACGCGAGGGTCGACGGTGATCAGGCCCCGACGCAGATACGAATCGAGCGGTTCACTGGTCAGCAGGTGCCGCGCCGAGATACCGGCCACCGCGGCCTGCAGGACCCGCAGTTCGATCCACACGACGTCACTGTGTTCGGTGATGGCGTCGATGGAGGCGACACCGCGGGGGCTGGTCAGATACCCACCGATCTCCACCTGCTCGGCGCCGGGCAGGTGGTCCCGCAGCGCGACCAGCGCGGCGACCTCACCGCTGTCGGCGATCTTGCGGACCGTGAAGTGCACACGCAACTCGGCATCCGCGTTCTGCAGGGCAGCGGTGATACCGCGCAACTGCGCAGACAGAATTTCCTCCGAGCCGAGCGGCAACGCCAATTCCGGGTGCGCAATGAACAGCTCGGCCGTGCGGAGCAACTCGCTTGATTCGTCGGCGTGAAAATCGATCGCCCGCACCCCGAACTCGGACACGCTCGCATCGGCGAACAACTTCGAAAACTCGGTGGCCACAGCGGCCTCGAGCGCCGCGCTGGCATCGCTGATCTCGCCCTTGCGCAGCGTGGTGATGATTCCGTCGAGGTGCCCGGTGGTGGCCAGGACGTCGTCGATACCCGCCACCAATCCGGTGGCACCGCGTGCGAGCGCCTGACGCACCTGATCCGGTGTGGTCGCCCGCGCGAAGACCTGCGCGCCGGCACGTTCGCGGGCGAGTTCGAGCAGACCCGAGAGACGGTCGTCCTCGGCCGCCGGCTCACTGAGCTCGATCTCCCCGGCAATCACCTCACCCGACGAGCCGTCGAGGGAGACGATATCTCCGGTGGTCAGAGTCCTGCCGGCCACGTGCATGGTGCCCGCCGCGGGGTCGATGTCCACCGCGGCGCATCCGACGACGCAGGTGGTGCCCAGTGCGCGGGCCACCACGGCGGCGTGGCTGGTCGAACCGCCCGTGGCGGTGAGGATGCCGTCGGCGGCGATCATGCCGTGCAAGTCGGTCGGGCTGGTCACCGGCCGCGCCAGGATGACTGTCTTGCCCTCCTTGACCGCCTGCTGCGCCGCGTCGGAGTCGAAGTACAGCTCACCGACCACGTGCCCTGGGGACGCGCCGACGCCGGTGGCCAGCAATCGCCCGTCCTCGTGGGCGCGGGCGTAGGCATCCGGGTCGAACCCGGGCCGCTGCACCTGGCGGATCTGCTCCAGGGTCAGCGTCGCGAGCGCACCGGAGGTGCTCACGACCTGCTCGGCGAGCAGGTCGGCCGCGATCCGGATCGCGGCCTGGGCGGTGCGCTTGGCGCTGCGGACCTGAAGCATGTACAGAATGCCGCGTTCAACGGTGAACTCGATGTCGAGGACGTCGCCTCGGCGGCGTTCGAGCTCGACGCAGGTGCTCTCGAGTTCGGTGTAGACGTGCGGGAGTCGGTCGCGTAGCGCGGTGACGGGGTCCGGGGTGCGGATACCGGCGACGACGTCTTCCCCCTGACTGGCGGCAAGGAACTCCCCGAACAGTCCTGGCTCGCCGGTGACGGGGTTGCGGGTGAACACCACGCCCGATCCGGAGTCCTCATCGAGGTTGCCGAAGACCATCGACTGCACGACCACGGCGGTCCCGAGGTCGTTCGGGATCTTGTGCACCTCACGGTATTTCACGGCACGTCGGGTGTTCCAGGACCGGAAGACCGCCTCCACGGCGCCGATGAGCTGAGCGCGTGGGTCGCTGGGAACTTCGTCGTCGAGTTCGTCGCGCACCAGGGTCTGGCAGTGCTCCCACACCCGGTCGTAGACGGGTCCGGGCTGGCTGTCGGTCTCCACGTCGTCGATCAGCGCGGCGAGATCCTCGCGGTCGGGTGTCTCGAGAGCCCCCATCACCGTTTCGGCGTACATCCCGTGGAACCGGAACAGCACGTCCGCCATGAAGCGGGTGTCGCCGGTGACGTCGGCCAGCGCGATCGCCGCATCGCGGCCGAGACCGAGGTTGAGGACGGTGTCCATCATCCCCGGCATGGACACCGGCGCCCCTGAGCGAACGGACAGCAGCAGCGGGAAGGGGCCGCCACCGAATGTCTTGCCTGTCGCCTGTTCGAGCTCGTTCAGGCGGCCGTGGATTTCCTCGATCAGGTCCTCGGTCATGGACCCGTGCTCGAGGTAGTCGTGACAGGCCGACGTGGAAATGACGTACCCGCCGGGCACGTTCAGGCCTTCCTGGGTCATCTCGACCAGGCCGTAGCCCTTGCCGCCGAGCACATTCCGGTCGATCTCACCTGGTTCACTGAACGCGCGGGTCAGTCCGGTCGTAACAGTCACAGAGCTCACCTTGTTCACTCCTTACGTGCGCGACCGAGGGTGCGCAGCAAGTCTTCGTGGAATTCGAACCACACGTTGTGCACCGAGTCCTTCGTTGGATCGGAGACGAACGCGATGTCGCCGCTGTCGACCTTTTCCAAGGAGCGTTCGAATCGTCCGATGTAGGTGCGGAACCGCTGGTCCTTTTCGCCGAGCGCTTCGAGCAGCCCCTCGAGCCGGGACACCAGGCGCTCGATGGTGGAGATCACCTTCGCGTCGTAGGCAGAATCGCTGTGGTCGTTGGCGAGTTTGCGTCCGCCCACCTCGATCTGCTGCCAAGAGGACATGGTCTTGAGGAAACGGGAATTGACGTCCTCGAACTTGTCGGCGACTTGCAGCACCGAGGGATCGTTGCGGATCGGCCCGTAGATCGCGGCCGCGGAATCGACCAGCACCGGACCCGAGGCGTCGGTGGGCAGTGCCGTCTCGCCCATCAGGGCGAGGTAGTCACTGTCGGCGAGTTCGGCGAAGATCTCCCGAACCTGATCGGTGCCCAGATCCACGATCTCCGAAACGGCGGCCGCGGTGGCCATCTTCTTGAGCGCCACGGCATTGAGGACGTCGTAGAGACGTTTGTCGAGCAGTGTTTGTGTCATATGGTCATTCCCAACGATCGAACGGGGGCGACGGAACGCAGATGCCCACGCGACAGGCCGGTTCGCTCCGTCGCCCCCGAATCTGTGAACGGGTGGTTAAAGCCAGCGGTACTTCGACCGGCGCAGATCCGCACCCTCCCCGAAGGGCAGATAGCCCTGGCCGGAGAAGATCTTCTGCGGAACGACTTCCTGCGCGAAGCCGCGCTTGCCGATGTCGTAGTAGTAGTTCGACACGCGCTGGTCAATTTCCCAGAGCTGGTATTCGTCGCATGCCTTCTCGTACGTTCCGGCCTTACGCAGGTAGGGCAGGATCATGTCTACGTAGTAGACGTATTGGCCGGCCCAGATCAGGTCGCGGCGGCACATCCGCGAGATCTTGCCGTACATCTTGAGCGTGGCGTCCTGAATCTTCGGAAGCTCGCTACCCAGATCGTCGATCTTGATGGTGCGCACGTCCGCCATCGGGGTGTCCCACTGCTCGCGGGCGAAGACGGCGCCGCCGACGATGGCGGGAATGTAGTTCTTCGGCCGGGTGAAGGTGGTGGAGATGTCGTTGACGCGAATTTCTTGCAGTCCCAGTATTTCCGGGTCGATCTCGAGTGCGATGGTGTAGGCGTGCGGCAGGCCGGCGTCGTCGCACACATCGGACCAGTGGAAGACGGGCTCGTTGACGAACAGATCCCGAAGAATGAGGATGTTGCCGTTGGGCAGTTCATACGGTCCGGTATCACCGAGACCGAGCCGGCAATCCATGTGATCGAGGAACGAGAGCAGTTCGGCGGCGGCGTTGAAGCGGGTGAAGGATTCGTGCTTGGGGCTTCCCGGTTCGAGCGTTTCGAGCTGGTTGACGATGCCCGCGAGGAAGTCCGGCTCGTGGATCTGGCAGCGGTAGCGGTCCTGCGAGTTGAGGATGTACCCGTCCTGGCGCTTGCCGAACTCGATCCGCTGCATGAACTTGAGGAGCTCGTTGCTCTCCTCGATGTAGTCGTCGGGTCCGATCGCTTCGAGTGCGAGCAGTCCGCAACGGCCCATCCCGAAGCCGACAGCTCCGATCGACCAGTCGTGCACCGCGTTGACCTTGGTGCCGATTTCCCGCCGTGCCGAGGCCCCGATGTCCAAGATGCCCTGGGCTCCGACCTCGTCGGTGGTCATGCGCAGGATCTCCGGCCATCGGTAGAACTCGTGCATGAACGCGAGGATCTCGTATTCCTGGCGGGGGATCATGCCCGAGACGCCTTCGGTGGCGCGCATGACGAGCACGTCCCAGATGTTCCACGCCAGGTAGTTGTTGAGGTCGTTGAGCTCGTCCAGGGTGAACTGGTCGGCCAGGACGTCCTCCTTGCTGACCTTCTCGAGGACCTTGCTCTTGGCGCGCTGCTTCTGCACCTTGTCGCCGAGGATGCCGTCGCGCATGGGTTCCTGGCCGACGAAGTTGCCTTCGAAGACCAGGTCCTGGAACCGCAGACCGTCATCGTCGGGTTCGTAGCGCTGCTTGTATGTCGAGCGGAGGCCGGGTGTCATTTCGATGCTCATTGGGGGGTGTTCCTCTCTGCCCATGGATGTGTGGTCGAAGACGGTCAGCTGACGATGCTGACGCGCGCGACCTCCGCGTCGTCACAGTGCAGTTGGACGGTTTTGCCGATCAGGGTTTCGGCGATCTCCTCGAAGTGCGCATCGTCGGTGTTGCCCACGACGTAGCGCGAATCGCTGGCGGTCAGGTGCGCGGTCATCACACACGGGATCTGGAACTCACGAGAGAGGATGCCGAGGTGCGACTCGGGAGCGCCCGACATCGTGATGACGCCGGAAGCACCCATGCTCAACGCCGGAGTCAGGAAGGTCGTCGTGCCGCCGCGAACGAGCAGGATGTAGTCCTGCAACTTTCCGGACCGCACAACCTCGATCACGTCCTTGGGGGAGCCCAGGAACTTGACCTCACCCTTCGGGCTCTTCTGTGTCTCGAAGGCGTTGAACCCTTCGGCTACAACCTGCATTGGTACTCCTTTGATCGAATCGAGGAAGGTGGCCTCGACCACATCCAACTTGTTATGTTGCGCCAGTCACAATGCCCGCTGATGTGTGACCACCGCATGGGCGCCGCGGATAGCGTTCCGTGTGACCATTATCTCGCGCGGACAACGTCTTGATCACTGTCGGCGACCTCGAGTTCCGCCAACTTGCGGCGCATGAGCTTGCCCGACGAGGTGGTCGGCAGGGCATCGACGAACACCACCTCACGCGGCCGTTTGTAGGCGGCCAAATGGGCTCGGCAATGCTCGATGATCTCCTGTGGGAGCAGCTGGGCGGCCGGGGCCGGAACGACGTAGGCGACGGCGATCTCCCCTTTGACCGGATCCGGCCGGCCTCCGACGGCGACCAGCGCGACGTGGGGATGCGCGCCGATGACGCGTTCGATTTCGGCGGGATACACGTTGTAGCCGGCGGTGACGATCATGTCCTTGAGCCGGTCCACGATGAAGAAGTGTCCGGTGTCATCGACGTAGGCGACATCGCCGGTGCGCAGCCACCCGTCTTCGGTGAGCGCCTCGGCGGTGGCGTCCGGGCGGCCGTAGTACCCGAGCATCACCAAGGGGCCACGGACGAGCAACTCACCGTGCTCACCCCTCGGGATGTCGCCTGTTGTGCCGTCGATCGCGCCGATCTTGATCTCGAGCCCGGGGAGAGAGACTCCGATCGACCCGGCTACCGGTGGGGCGTGGACCGCGTGGGTGGTGCCCAGCCCGGACAGCTCGGTCATCCCCCACAGTTCCAGCACCGGGCCCGGGGCCCTGGTCTGCCAGCGATCGAGTAGTTCCGGGGCGAATGTCTGACCACCGATGGTGCTTGCGCGCAGGGTGGTCAGGTCCGCGGTCTCGAACGCCGGGTGTGCGAGCATCATCGAATACATCGCCGGCACGCCCTCGAACAGGGTGGCACGGGCTCCTTCGAGCAGCGCCAGGGCTTCCCCGGCGTCGAACCGCTCCATCAGCACTACCGTGCCGCCGGCGAGGAAGGTGCTGTTGATGGCGACGTTGCCGTACACGTGCGCCGAGGGCAACGCGGTGACGACGATGTCGTCGGCGTTGCGCCCGTGCATCGTGGCCGTCAACGCGCAATTGAGCAGCACCGATCGCTGCGACTGCATCGCGCCCTTCGGGTGGCCGGTGGTCCCGGAGGTGTAGCCGATGCTGCACAGGTCGGTGGGACCGGGCGCCGGATGCGCGGCCGGCGCACCGTCGACCGGGGCGGTGAGCAGCTCGGTGAAGGGCACCGCACTGATTCCGTCGCCGATGTCACCGTCGAGCTGGCACACCAGTTCGACGGCGGACATCCCCCCCAGAACGCTCGCGACCGTATCGGCTTGGGATGCCCCGAAGAAGAGGGCTTCGGCCTCGCAGTCGGAGAGGACGAACGCCAGCTCCGGACCGGTGAGCATGACATTGACCGGATTGACGGTCGCACCCGCTTTGAGGATGCCGTGATACGCGACGATCCATTCCCAGCAGTTCTGTGCGTAGAGCGAGCACACGTCTCTCGTGCCGATCCCCCGCGCGCGCAGTGAGGCCGCGACCGCGTCCGACAGGTGGTGGAGTTCCCGGTACGTCAGGCACGTGTCACCGACGACGAGGGCGATCTTGTCCGGGTGGCGGGCTGCGGAGAAGGGAAGGATCTCTCCCGGTCCCACCGCGGGCGGAACGCCACCGGAGCGGTTATTCACCTGTCGCCCTGTTCGCCGAGGTGGGCTCGTCGAAGGTCAGAACCGCCTTGGTGACCTTGCCCAGGTGAACAGCCTCGATCGCCTCGTTGATCTGGTCGAACTCGAAGGTGTCGATCAGCTCGGTGAAGGGGAACTTGCCGGCCTGGTAGAGATCGATCATGCGGGTGACGAATTCCTGCGGAATGGCGTCGCCCTCGATGACGCCGATCAGGCTGCGGCCGAACAACAGGTGCCCCTGGTCGACGGAGATCTCGTTCGGGACGCCTTGGAAACCGACGGTGGCACACACCCCCGGCGACTGCAGACATTCGAGTGCGCTGCGCACGACGTCCGCCAGGCCGATGCAGTCGACCGAATAGTGCACTCCTCCTCCGGTGATCTCGCGGATTCGTTCGACCACGTCTTCCTCGGCCGAGTTGATGGTGTGGGTGGCGCCGAGGTCGGTCGCCTTCGCCAGGCGTGCGGGCTGGATGTCGACGGCGATGATGGTTCCGCAGCCGGCGACCACCGCGCCCAGCAGGGCGGCGAGCCCGACCGAGCCGGTCCCGAAGATCGCGATCGACGATCCTTCGTCCGGGTGGAGGGTGTTCAGCACCGCGCCGGCACCGGTTTGGATGCCGCAACCGAGGGGAGCGAGCAGCTCGAGCGGCAGATTGCGGGCGACGCGGACACAGTTCTGCTCGTTGGCCACGGCGTAGGTCGCCCACGCGGATTGGCCGAAGAAGTGTCCGCGTACCTGTTCGCCGCTGGAGCTGAGGGCGCTCGAACCGTCCAGGCGTGCGCCGACCAAATTGAGTGGGACGAAGTTCCGGCAGTGCATCGGGAGTGAGCGTGCGCAGTTGTCGCACTCGGCGCAGAAGTTGTAGGAGAGCACCACGTGGTCGCCGGGCTCGATGCGCTCGACCTCCGGTCCGACCGCGGTGACGACTCCTGATCCCTCGTGGCCGAGCACGATTGGGGCGGCGTCGGTTTCCGCGGTCGCGATCATCCCGAGGTCGGTGTGGCAGATACCGGATCCGACGATCCGCACCAGGACCTCGCGGGGGCGTAACTCGTCGATGTCGAGTTCCTCGAGCGACAACGGCTCCTGCGCTGCTCGCAGGACGGCTGCTGTGGTCTTCATAGTTGCACTGTCCTCTTCGAAAGATATTCGGGTGCTGGTGGTCTCACGAGACCGTGTCGGGGACCTTGTTCAGCGTGATCGTCTGATGGTTGGTGTATTCGGCGAGCCCGTGCAGGGAGTTCTCGGCGCCGATGCCGGACTGCTTGTGTCCGCCGAAAACCTGATGCGGCGAGTATTGGTGCACCTCGTTGAGCCACACCGTTCCGGCTTCGAGCTGACGGCCGATCCGCTCGATCGCCACGAGATCGTCGCCCCACACGGTGGCGCCCAGGCCCCAGACGGTGTCGTTGGCCCGGGCGATGACATCGCTTTCGTCGCTCCAGCGCAGCAGCGGCAGGATGGGCCCGAAGGGTTCCTCGGCGACCAGGCGGGAGTCCTCCGGCGGGTTGTCGACGAGTGTGACCGGGACGAACCAGCCGCCGGCCTCCGGGGCGATCTGTCCGCCGAGGGCGAAGGTGTAGCCGTTGGCCGTGCAGTCGTCGAAGTACTCCTGCACCTTCTGCAGCTGGGGCAGGTTCTGGATCGGACCCAACTGGGTCTCGGCGGCAGCCCCGTCGCCGACCACCACGGTCCGTGCGTACGCGACCAACTCGTCCCGCACGGCCTCGTAGACGTCGTCGTGGATGTAGATGCGCTTGGCGGCGTTGCAGAACTGGGCGTTGTTCTGGAATGCGGCCCAGAAGATCTGCGGGGCGACCTTCGCCGGGTCGACGTCCGGGAGGACGATCGCCGGATCGTTTCCGCCGAGCTCGAGGGTGACCCGCTTGAGCGTGCCGGCCGCGGACCGCATCACGTGCTTGCCCGTTTCGGTACTGCCGGTGAACGCGATCTTCGCGATACCGGGGTGCGCTGTGATCCACTTGCCGAGTTCGTCGTCACCGCTGACCGCGCTCAATACGCCGGCGGGAAGCAGGTCCTGCACGAGTTCGACGAGCTTGAGGTCGCACAGGGGGGTGAAGGGGGACGGCTTGACGATGATGGTGTTGCCCGCCACCAGGGCAGGCGCAATCTTCCAGACCGCCAGCAGGATCGGGAAGTTCCACGGCACGATGGCACCGACGACCCCCAGCGGCGTGTGCCGGCTGATCACGCTGCGCTCGACAGTGTCTTCGAGAACCTCCTCAGGCAGGGACTGCTTGGCGATCTCCCGGAACCACGCCACCGACCCATAGACCTCCCATTCGGCCATCGGACGCGGCTTGCCCTGCTCGGCGGTCAGCAGTGCCAGAAACTCTTCGGCGTGGGCTTCGAGCCGATCGCCGATCGCCGAGACGATGGCCTGCCGCTCGGCCAGTGGTGTCGCCGACCAGCCGGGGAAGGCGGCCCGCGCGGCCGCGACAGCCTCGTCGAGTTGGTCCGAGGTCGCAACAGGGACTTCGGCGATCACCTCGGTGGTCGCCGGGTTGTACACCGGCGCCGTGTCCTGTGCGGTCACGGACCGCCCACCGATCGTCATCGGAAACTCAGTGGGGAGGACGAGAGTAGTGGCTTCGGTAGACAACATTCATCTCCTTCAGGTGCGCAGTTCCACCGGTTGTGAGACTGCATCCGTGCCGCCCGCGTGTGGCGCATATGTCCCGCATGGGTCACCGGGCGGCGTGAGGGGTTGGTATCTTCGCCAGCGAGTGGGGTGGCGATCACAGTTCTACTGACCGAGCGTGATGGGGGCGTCATCTCTCAGGGAGCAAACCCTTGCCGCCTTCTATCCCCGGGGGAATAGCCGGTCGCCGGGAACCGGGGCATTGTGGCTGGTGAACGCTCGATTTTTCGACGATCCTGCAGAAGCTGGTCAAGCGCATGACAACCTGCATCCGAGTCACGCCGGGGTGGCTGTCCACGGACAGCCACCCGCACCGCACGGACAGCCACGGCCCGCGTGGAAAACCTCCGCATTCCGTTGCGGCGACCGCGAGGTTTCAGATCGCACCGCCATCGCTGCCGGACGAACTGGCGGTCGCTGGGTTCGACGACGCCGAAGAGATCGGACGGGGCGGCTTCGGAGTCGTCTACCGGTGCACCCAGGCAGCCCTGGAGCGAGCCGTGGCCATCAAGGTCATGACCTCGCGGCTCGAGGCGTCGAATCTCGACCGATTCCTCCGGGAGCAGCGTGCGATGGGCCGACTGTCCGGCCACCCGAACATCGTCAGCGTCTTCCAATGCGGGAGCACCGCCACCGGTCTGCCCTACATGGCGATGCAATTCCATCGTCGCGGGTCCCTCCAACATCGGATTGACAACCGAGGCGCGCTCACCTGGAACGACTCATTACGTCTCGGGGTTCGCATCGCCGGCGCCCTCGCCGCCGCGCACAACGCCGGCATCCTTCATCGCGACGTCAAACCGGCAAACATCTTGCTCACCGACTATGGCGAACCGCAGCTCGCAGACTTCGGTATTGCTCACGTGGTCGGCGGTTTCGAAACCGCCGACCACGCCGTCACCGGCACGCTCGCCTACACCGCCCCGGAGGTCCTCCAAGGTGCGTGCCCGACTCCCGCGGCGGATGTCTACGCGCTCGCCTCGACGATGTTCTGCGCGATGACCGGTCACGCCGCGTACGAGCGACACGTCGGCGAACCGATCGTCGCCCAATTCCTCCGAGTCACTACCCAACCGATCCCCGATCTCCGGAAGGTCGGCGTCCCCGACAACGTCTGCGTCGAGATTGAACGAGCCATGTCACCGAAACCCGAGGACCGCCCCTCCACCGCCGCCGAGTTCGGAAACCATCTTCGGCGGGTGCAACGCCTCAACGGTTGCCCGGTAGACGAGATGGCTGTGATCAAAACCTGCGAACCTCACCCGACCGCCGATTCGCCACGGCCCGACACCATTCGGTCTCAGCCGGCGGCACCCGCTCTCACCGTCGTGCCTGCCGTGCCGGACCGAGACTTACGCCCCTCCCCCGGTGCCCGCGGGAATCTCCCCGCAGACCTGACCACTTTCGTCGGACGCCGACACGACGTGGCCACCACGAAGAAGTTACTCGCCCAATCACGCCTCGTGACCCTGATCGGGACCGGAGGAGTCGGAAAGACCCGGCTCGCATCAAAGGTGGCCGCCGAATCCCATCGCGCGTTCACCGACGGTGTATGGCTGGTGGAGCTCAGCGAGGTGACCGACGGAGACTTCCTCGTCGACACCGTTTCGTCCACGCTCAGGATTCAAGAACTACCCGACCAGCACCGGCTCCACAGCCTCATCGAGCACCTCCGGTCCCGCCGATGCCTGCTCGTACTGGACAACTGCGAGCACCTCATCGACCCCACCGCCGCCCTCGCTGAAACGCTCCTCCAGTCCTGCCCCGAGCTGCGAATCCTGGCTACCAGCCGCGAACCACTGGGTCTGGGCGGCGAGTCACTCCAGCGAGTACAACCGCTGGCCACCCCAGACTCGCGAACACGGTCGATGCAGGCGATCGGCCGGTACGACGCCGTGCGGTTGTTCCTCGACCGCGCCACCACCGCCCTCCCTGAATTCGAACTCACAGAGGAGAACTGGCCAAAGGTAGCCCGCGTCTGCGAACACCTCGACGGCCTTCCACTCGCGATCGAGCTGGCCGCGGTTCGCCTCCGCGCGATCTCGATCGACCAGATCTACGACAAACTCTCCGACAGGTACCGGCTGCTCTCATGCGGTCGGCGCCGCGCGCCGGCACGCCAGCAATCACTGCGGCTGTGCATCGACTGGAGCCACGACCTCTGCACACCGCAGGAACGCACGCTGTGGTCACGACTGTCGGTGTTCGCCGGCAACTTCGAACTGGATGCAGCCGAGGCGATCTGCGGCGACGACCTAGCCCCACACAGCGTCCTCGACATCATCGCCTCATTGGTCGACAAGTCGATCTTGGTCCGAGAAGAGGAAGGCTTCACTGTCCGCTACCGCATGCTCGAAACGCTGCGCGACTACGGCCGCGAGCAACTCGGCGCCACAGAGGACCTGATGCCACTGAGGCGCCGCCACAGCGACTGGTACCGGCAGATGGCACACGACGCAGAAGCCGAGTGGATCAGCGCGAACCAGCTGATGTGGATCCTTCGATTGGATCGCGAACAACCGAACCTTCGTGACGCACTCCAGTTCCGCATCTCCCAGCAGAACCCCGATTCGATCGATTTCGCCACCGCACTCTATCCCTTCTGGTTCTCCCGTGGGCTTCTCCGCGAGGGGCGACGATGGCTGGAAAGCGCACTGTCCACTGACAACGGTCGACATCGGGTAGACACAGTGAGAGCGCTGTGCGCCCAGAGCGTCCTCGCCGGGCGACAGGGCGACCTCCCGGCCGGGGCGCAACTACTCTCCATGGCCCGCACCGCGACCGATCACATCGACGATGAGGTCGCTCAGGCTCATCTGCACCACGCCGAAGGAATGCATGAGCTCTACTCCGGCTACATACAACGAGCCGCGACGTCCTTCGCCGCAGCTCTCGCCGCACTCCACACCCACCCCATACCGTTCCTGCGGATCTCCACACTCCAAGGACTCGGACTGGCCAGCGGACTCCTCGGTGACACCGAGCAGGCGATCATCCGCAACGAAGAGGCCATCACCCTCAGCTCCGACCTGGGCGAATCGGTCTACCGAGCCCGCTCCTTCTGGGTCCTCGGCCTGCAGGTGTGGCAACTCGGCAACCACGACCGAGCTACCGGGCTCCTCGGTCAAGGGCTACGGATGGCACGGATGGTCGACGACCCGCTCAGCGCCGCATGGTGCTTGGAGGCACTGGCATGGATCCATGCAAAGTCCGATCGAGCCGAAGACGCCGCGCAGCTGATGGGCGCTGCCGAAGGACTCTGGGAAAGCGTCGGCAGCACACCAGTTCACATACCCGGCCTCCACATTCATCACGACGAATGTGCACGCCAAGCACATAACACGCTGAGCAGCAAACACTTCGACGACGCCTTTCAAGCCGGCCGACACATGACGCTGGCGGAAGCCGTCGCCTTCGCACTTGACGAAGACACGCCGGTCCCCTCAGCGCACGCCGACTCGGGCACCTGCCTTCTGACCAAACGCGAGCACCAAGTTGCCGGGCTCGTAGCGGAAGGCCTGACCAACAGAGCGATCGCCACAAGGCTGGTCATCGCCAATCGCACAGCACAAGGACACGTGGAACACATCCTCACAAAACTGGGTTTCACCTCACGTACCCAAATCGCATCATGGGTGGCCGCCGGAAAACAGTGACTCCTGATGTGGCGCATTCCTCATCTTTCGTGGAGTGAACTGCGCCGTCAGGCTATACCTCGGAGTAGTGCGTTCACGTTGCCCGCAGTTCTATCGTGTGTCCTGCAGGCACTCCTGACGGAGACCGCGCTCAGATACAGCTAAAGGCATGGCTCTATGGGTGTCGTAGGAGGGCAGAAATGACAAACAGACCAGAAGATCACGCGAACACTCGTGACGATGACTTCATGGTTCAGTTCTTCCGACGTTGGTCCGCGTTCGGCGGAGGACCCGCAGAAGACATCATGGTCAACTTCGGAATCTCCAAGCGTGAATATGAAGATCGCCTCTACGATCTCGCCTGCAGCAATCGCATTCGCAGGTATCCCCCCGAAGTGAAGGACCTGATCCTCACGTTCTGTTCGTCGCGCCAGATCCGACGACATCGAAGCGCCCCACAACCGCTGCTAGTCGCCTTTACGGCACCCGAGCCATCCCACGAAATGTCCGCATTACTAACCTCATCGTAAGATTCTCGAGATGTCGACCCCATCCAGCGGTGCGGATATTGTCCCGCTTTCTTGGAGGCCAAGTCACCAAGGTACGCCCGGAGTGGCGACAAGTCGTTCGCCGAAATACGCACAGTGCCGGCGCCCCGAGATGACCGAAGGCACGTTCGGTCAAGCCTTCTCGCAGGAACGTTGCTGCCCTCGGCGTCACCTCGATGTCGTGCCGATCTCACGTCGGCCGGCAGTGAGTGCAATGCAGGAGAGGGCGGCCGCGACAAGGCCCAGTCCCGTGCGTATCCAGTTCCAGCGATACCACGCGGTCAGCTCGGCGTGCACGGCCTGGGGTGGGAAGGCGGGGTCGAGCAGGGCGAGGTTCGCGTCCAGGAAGTAGATCGGGAGCAGTAAGAATGTCCCGACCATGCACGTCGTCGCCAGAGCCCACGCGAGGCGGCCTGGTCGGCGACTCTTGACGGTCGAGTACGTCGTCATGCTCAGCAGCACGACCGAAGCGACCTCGAACGGGAAGACCGTCGCTCCGGTGGCAGGTCCGGCTCTCGCGAATTCCGACAGGAATTCGGCCGGATCCATTTCCCGCCAGTGCGGAACAATTACGGTCTGGGTGAGCAGGGCTCCCCCGGCGAAGGCCGAGGTAACGGCAACTGCGGTGGTGTCGATAATGCGGGCTGCGCGCCTGGCCGCGAGTACGCGAGGAGACGAGGCACTCGGGGGCTGAGCCATTGGGCCACTCCGGATCTCTCGCTCGATCGGTTTCGGTCGGTGGCGTCTGCGTCGGCCACAATTCCCCACAATTCCATAGTCGCCACCTCGACGCCTTTCGTCGACAAGCAAGGGTCTGTCTGCCAAGATCTTCAAACGGCTGTGCCCCGAGACCGTTGACAATATCTGCGCCGTCGGCGAAGAGTTGAGCAGAGAACGTGTTACCCGATCTGTCGACGTCGTGAGTAGGTGAGACGCGTGGGAGCAACCGATCCCCCGCCGTTGGTCGTCCTGCCGCCGGGGACCGGGCAGACCGGCGACCTGGGCCCGATCGGGGTCGAATTCAAGCTCTGGGGCCGTGACACCGGTGGGGTGTTGTCGGTCGTGGAGCACCCATTCCCGGTCGGTGCGCTGGTGCCGCCACATCTGCATACGCGGGAGGACGAATTCTCGATAGTTACTCAGGGTGTGATCGGATTCCGCTCCGGCGATCGGGAGGCCGTTCTCGAATCCGGCGGATACATCACCAAGCCCCGAGGCGAGATGCACGCCATGTGGAACGCCGGCACCGAACCGGCTCGCATGATCGAGATCATCAGTCCAGCCGGCTTCGAACATTGCTTCCTGGAAATGTCCGAACTGATCGCCACCGGCGCACCGGATGTCACCCAGCTCGCCGCGATTGCCGAGCGTTACGGTCTGCAATTCGGCGAACCCGACTGGTTGCCCGACGTAATCGCCCGATTCGCCCTGACACCGCCATGAGCCATGCCGGCACCGTCGAACAGTTGAATTCGGCGGGCGGTGGATACTGGTCGGCTGCGATAATGAGCCGATGGACGGTCCAACTGCTGATGCCTTCGACAGTGCCGCCCGACGGTTCCTCGAAGTCAGCGCCTCCGCGACAGGTCACTATGACGACCCGGGCCTCGGTGAGTGGTCCGTGCGCGACCTGCTGGGGCACACCAGCAGGTCGCTGACGACGGTGGAGACCTACCTCGACGTCGCCGGTGACGATTCCGACCCGGCAGACCTGGACGATGCCGTCGCGTACTACCTGGCCATCGCCGGTGCCCTGGCTGACACCGCAGCAGTGGCACAGCGGGGACGCGCCGCCGGCGCCGCGCTCGGGGAGGACCCGATGCCCGCGCTGACCGCGCTGGTTGCCCGGGTACCCGAGCGCGTCCGTGCCACTCCAGCCACCGCCCTGGTGCGCACACCATTCGGGACGATGACCTTGCAGGGCTACCTTCCAACCCGAACCCTCGAGCTGACAGTGCATACCTGCGATTTGGCAGCCGCCCTCGGCGTCAACGCGGATGTCCCTCACGATGCAATAGCCGAGACATTCGCCGTGATCGGTGGCCTGGCCGCGGCACAGGGAACAGCATCCGCGGCGCTGCTGGCGTTGACCGGCCGCCTTCCCCTGCCAGCCGGCTACTCGGTCCTCTGACGCGTCACCGGTCGGGTCCATTCCTTGAAACCACCGCGGTCGTCCACGGGGGAAGTGGCGCCGTCGGCTCGGCGGTCGCGCGAGCGTATGCGAGCGATCACGTCGAGCTGCACGGTGGCGACAGCCGCGGCGCGCCACATGGTGGTACGCGGCACCGCCCGGCTGCTGTCGCCGGGCTCCCCGGAACCGGGCGAGCCCGATCCGGACGCCACCCGTCTGCTGCTGCCGCGTCGCCCGAGCTACGCCGATGCCGCGAACGCTGCCGTCCGCGTCCGACTGGTCCTCGACGATGACTGCGACCGAGATCAACCTCCCCGGGGGCGCCGTCGTCGACTGACGCGGGTCGCCCCGGCCAACCATCGACATTTGTTCTGAACAACACTGTTGCTCAGCATTTTTCGGGGCGGCCCTCCGGCCCGAACAAGGGGGAATTCAGGCCGGAAGACCTGGCTGGCGCGCTGCCATCGCATGCTGCGCGCGCAGCGTCCAGACGGAGTACCCGCGACGGTGCGGTTCATGCCTCGGCATCACCCTGATTCGCGCAGCAGAATATGCGACGGTTGACCCACGAGATCTCCAGTGCCGAATGTTAAGCGGAGGACATCATGTTGCTCGACGGGGTCAACCATATTGCCTGGATCTCCAAGGACGCCGCCCGCCTGGGCAGGTTCTATGCCGACGTGTTCGACGCCGACGTCGGGCCGACGCGACCGCACGGCCGCGAAGAGGGCGAAACGATGACCGTCATCCGGATCGGCCCGCACACCGCGTTGAACATCTTCGTCATCGACGGCAACACCGAAGCCGAGCGTCAGACACCGATGTGGGGGCGAGGTCGCATCGACCACGTCGGTCTGCAGGCGGCCTCACCGGAAGCCTTCGCAGTGATCCGGCAGCGGCTGATCGACGCGGCCGCCAGCGATGGAACCATCAACGACTTCGGTTCTGCACAGAGCATCTTCTTCCGGGACCCCGATGGTCTCGAGGGGGAAGTGCTGATCGCCGTCGTTTGAGGCGCCGAGTCCCCGGGTAGGCGGGGAGCACGAATTCGACGGGAGGAGCGCCGGATGGCAACCAAGGACTCGCAACCTCACACCCGAGGACCAGGAACTATACGAGGAACTACGGAAGAAGGGTAATTCGAAGGAGAAGGCGGCGCGCATCTCCAACGCGGCTGCCGACCGCGGGCGCGAGAACGTCGGAAAGTCGGGCGGGAAGTCGCAGTCCTACGACGACTGGACGGTCGACGAGCTCGCGAAGCGAGCCAAAGAACTCGGCTTGACCGGCTATTCGAAGCTGAACAAGAAGGAACTCGTCGACGAGCTCCGCAATCACTGAGGCGGCCGCCGTGCCGGCTTCGGTTCACCAGTGGCACCGACACCTGCCGACCGATCCGATCCCGACATTCATTCGAATCGAACACCTTTCGCGTGGTTTGGGGTTTTCAGCTGGGGGCAAGCTGTGCAGAGGGCGTTCGGACGACGGTTCGGCTGACCTGCTCGTGCCACACAACAGTCAGGACATGTCATGCAGAAATTGTTGACCTTCGCAGCGGGCGCGGCCGTGGGCTTCGTCCTGGGCACCCGATCCGGCCGGCAAACCTACGAGAAGATGAGACATCAGTCCCTCGAACTCTGGCACAACCCCACCGTCCAGGAAAAGGTGAGCGGCGCGACGGAAACGGTGAAGGACAAGGCGCCGCAGGTGCAGCACAAGGTCGGCGAACTGGCGAAGAAGGCGACTCACCACCACACCGACTCGAGTACGGCGACGGCCCCCACCAACGGAGCGTCGCTGGGTGACGCTGCGACCCCGGCGCCGGCGGCCCCAACTCCGACCGACGCGCAAACCACGACAGGTGTGCCGCCGACGCGCAGCGAATCTGCGGGGTGAGCCGCCTCGCCGGCTATCAGCGCGGCGGCACCATACCGGCGGGCGGAGTAGGTTCGGTGCCGAATGCGCCGAGGACGTCGCCGGTGTGTTGTTCGGCGGTGCCGTAGGTATTGGCGGCGACGGAGAAGTCGGGTCGAAGGATGCGGAGGCGACGACGCTGGAGCCGTCGTCGGACCATCCCCATTTCGTTCCGGTGACCGACGGCAATGTGCCGGTGCCCCAATTCTGGTAGGTGCCGTCGACGGCGACGGGAGCGGCGGTGGCCATCCATCCGAGAACGGGGCTGTTCGGGTCGGTGGTCTTCTTCGCCTCGAGGAAGGTGACCGTGTCAGCCGTGCTGGTCACCGAGTTGCCCCAGAAGGCGGCGCCGCGGGTGCCGGTGAGCCGGTACTCGGCGGCGACGACGTCGATGGCTTGCGGATACTTTGCGTACGCCTGCGAGGCGGCGGCGTCGTCGCTGTCCCGGATCATTCGTTGCCCGGGTTCGAGGTCTTCGGGCGAGCCGTCACCGTGCCGGATCATGTAATCGGCGACATACAGTTTCACGATCGACAGACCGGGTCGCGCCTCGCCCTGATTCGCGGTTCCCATTCTCGTTCCGCTGGGTGTGTGTGCAAACGACAGCGCGGTCCGAGGGGGAACGTCCGCGATTCCACTGGGGGTCGGGGCGGCCTGTGCCTGCCCGATGGCTACGCAGACAACTCCCCCTGCCATCAGCACTGTGACGACCGCGGACCGCATTCTGCGTGATGCGGATCTGGATGCCATGGTGTCCGTGTACCCATCCCGGCAGACTTCAAGGCGTCGATGCGGCGTCACGCAATTCGGCGTACGAATCTTCCATCGCCACCGCCAGCCGGGCAACATCGGGCAGCGCTTCGGGGTCGGTGCAGAGCCCGATTCCGACGATCCCGGCGCAGGAGATCGCCGAGATCCGCAACGCGTGGTGAACGGCGGGCTCCGAGGACGAGAAGAGCCGCTCCACCCGGCGTCCGGACACACTCACCGGCACGCGCGGGCCGGGAACGTTCGAGATCGCGAGACTGAACTCGCGCGCGCTGCCCGCGAGTCTTTGCACAGCCGCCCCGACGCGCTTCACGCGTCCGAGAGCGTGGAAGAGATCGAAAAGCTCGTCTGCGTCGTCGAGGTGTTTGCGCTTGCTGGTCTCGGCGCTGATCCGGTCGAGTCGGATGAGCGGATCGGCCTCGGCGAGCGGCAGATCGATGTTCAGGAAGGAATCGCGGTTTCCGACCTCCGCTCCCTCGTTCCGGTGGTGAAGGCTGACCGGAACCTGAGCACGCAGACGCGGCAGCGCAGCGTCGCCGGCCGAGAGCCAGCTGCGCAGGCCGCCTGCGACGATCCCCAGAAGTACGTCGTTGACGGTTGCGCGGGTGGGGCGCGAGGCGCCTATTGCTTTCAGCTCGGAGAGCGGGGCGACGGTGAACGCGAGTTCGCGAGCGGCACTGATCGGACGGTCGAACGGCGAGCGTGAGCCGCGATGGCCCAGTTCACGATGCACGGCCGCGGGCAACCGCAGCACCTCGTCGACTCGCGAACGCTGCCCCGAATCGGCGCGAACACCCGGACGCGACCCGTGCGGGGCCGGTTCGACGTGTCGATCCCAGAGCACGTCGTGCAGGAAGCGCACCGCGCCGATCCCGTCGGCCATCGCGTGATGGATCCGGACGGCGATCGCCTCGCGCCCGTCGTCGAGTGGGCCGAGCAAATCGAACGTCCACAGTGGTCGCTCGTGATCGAGGTGCTCGGACATCAGCGTGCTGACGGCCCGCCACAGATCGGCCCGCGTCGCACACGGCTCTTCCCGGCGCCGGATGTGATCGCTGATGTCGAAGGCGGTGGCCGCGGTCCAGCGCGGCTCCGGACCCGAGGCGTCGATCCGCTGCGTCGCGCGCGGCTCGCTCGAAAGGCGCTCCGCCACCGCAGTTCGCAGGGCCTCCAGATCCAGCGGGCCGGGGCTCGGTTCGAGAACCACCAGCTTCAGGGTGTGGCCGGATATCACCGCCGATTCGAGCCCCAGAATATGGGCATCGTCGGCGGAGAGCCGATCGGGATCCTCGCGGGTCACCTCGGCAAGTCTATTCGGTCTGCACGTCGTCGGACCAGAAACGTCGAACCAGCCGATTAAGTCGCTCCACCGGCAGGGCCCACCGGACTCCCCGTGACGGCGACCGCGGATCCCACCCATCGGCGCAGGTACTCACGCAGTTCGTCCTGGCTACGCGGCGGGTTTCCCGGCGAGATGAAGAACGACTGCATCGTCCGCAACTGATACTCGACGAGCTCACGGAGGGCGTGCTCCCCGTAGCCGTGCCGCTCCCAGTCGACGTCGAAGCGCCTGATCATCGTCATTCCGAAGGCGAGGGCTTCCTCGGACGTGATGCCCTCGGTATGGGAATGGGAACCGGACAGCATGATGCCGAGCTGCGGAACGCGGGGCGCTTCGTTGAGCGTGTAGATCACGGCCTCGACCACAGCTTCTGCTGGATCCTCGAGGCCGGCAACGTGTTGCGTCAGTCGGTCGAGGAATCCGTCGACCGCGGCGATGGCTGCGGCTCGGAGGAGGGAGTCGGTGCTGGGAAAGTACCGGTAGACCGTCTGACGGATGACGCCGAGGGATTCCGCAACGTCGGCGATGCTGATCGCCGTGCCGTTCCGGCTGATGAGCTCGACTGCGGCGATGACGATTCGACGGGACGCTTCCTCGTCACTTCCGGGTGGGCTGCCACCCCACCCACGCCTGCCTGCCATTGCCCGTTCCTTACCTCTCGCAATGCGTCGTCGGCCCGAACGTACTGCACGGACGACGGCACATTGCCCGACCTGGACTCAGAGGTTACCGCGCGCGGGTTTCACTTCCGGCCATAGCAGTTCTCCCCGAATCCGCCGAAAAGTAATCATACAGAGTTTATGGTGTGTGTATGTTGTTGAGCTTGGGTCTCCACCTGCCCACAGACTTCAGCCCACTCAGGCCGCACGAGACGAGGAATTGCACATGTCCGACCTGCATCCCAGAAAGATGGATTTCGCGTTCGACGAACAGGACGTCCCGTTCCTCTGGAACCCCGACAACCCCGCCTGGTCGAGCATGTCGAACGCGATCTCGTTCCTGGCCATCGGTTTCGAGAAGATGATCGTCAAGGCGATCATGCAGGCGAAACCGTTGATGGCCGATCCCGATGTCGCAGACGAGGCCGTGGCGTTCATGCGTCAGGAGGGCCACCATTCCACCGCGCATCGTCAGCACGTCAAGGCCCTGATCAGGCGGTATCCAGGACTCCAGAACACCCTCGACGCGGTGATCGGCGAGTTCGACCTCCTCACCGAGGCGACCAGCCTGAACTACCGCCTCGCGTACACCGCCGATCTGGAGGCGACGTTCACGCCGGTGTTCAAGCTGATGCTCGACAACGACGCGACCCTCTTCCGGCCGGGCGACGACCGGGTTGCGTCCCTGTTCATCTGGCACTTCGTCGAGGAGGTCGAACACCGAAGCTCAGCGCTGGTGATCTTCAATTCCCTTGTCGGAGATGAGCTGTACCGGATGAGGATGGCGCCGTCGATCTTCACGCATGTGATGAAGGTTGTCCGGATCGCCTGCGCCGGGTTCAACCAGCACGTCCCACTGAGGGAGCGGAAGGTCGATTCGATGTCGATGTTCGCGACGCACCGCACCAAGCAGAAGCTGCTCACCGCGTTCGCGCCCTACCTGAGCAAAGGGATCATGCCGCGCGCGTTCGACGACCTCCCCCGCGGGGAACAACTCACCGCCCTCGCCGGCGTCGTCCGTAGTCAGATGCCGAAACACAACCCGACGCACGAGAAGCTGCCCGCGCTCGCCGACGAGTGGTTCACCCGATACGACGCCGGCTACGACTGCACCCGCTGGTACACCGCCGAGTCGGGTGAACATCGGACCGAGTCCGCGGCGGCGGTGGTCAACTGATGACCGATCTCTGCTCCCCCACCTTCGACCAGCTGTCGACGGCGCTCGGCTTCTCGTGCGCCGAGGCCGGTGGACTCGTCGAGGTCCGTAATCCGTTTGCCCTGGAGAACTGGACGCTGCCGGTTCTCGAGTTCACGATCGTGCTCGGGTCGGTGCTCGCGCTCGTGTTCGCGATCCTGCGCTGGCGCCGCAACGGCGATCCGACCACCCTGGCGCTCTGGTTCGGCGCCACCGCGTATCTATTCGTCATCGAACCGCCGCTGTACTTTCCGGCGGCGTTCGGGATCGAGGAACACGTGGACACGATGTTCGCGCACAACGTGTTCACGGTGGAATTCCTGTGGGGCCGGCTCCCCCTGTACATCATTGCGATCTATCCGCTGATGGCCACGCTGGCCTTCGAGCTCGTCCGAATGCTCGGCGTCTTCCGAAAGTACGGCGTGCTCGTCGGCGCGGTCTGCGTGGGCTTCGTGCACCATGCGTTCTACGAGATATTCGATCAACTGGGGCCGCAGCTGAGGTGGTGGGAATGGTCGACCACCAACCCGGTCAACCAGCCGATGTTCGACGCGGTCCCGCTGCCGAGCGTCGTGGTGTTCGCCGCACTGTGGCCGATGTCGCTGGCGCTGTGCGTCCAGTTCTTCGTGGGTCGCCACGCCGACCGGGGCCGGGACTTCACAGGACTCGAACTGGCTTGGCGCACAATCGTAATCGGCCTCCTGGCGTCGGCGGGCACGTTCATCCTGCCGATCCCCGCGACCATCCTCGGGATGGAGAGCACCACGGTGCGAGGATTCCTCTACGCGGCGGAACTCGTCGTCGTCACGCTCGTCGCGTTCCCGGTCCTGGTGCGGCAGTGGTCGCGGCTGCGCGGGGGGGCGTCGGACGTTTCCGCCTACTCGAACGACTTCGTGCGTGTCTACAGCGTGGTGTACCTCGGCGTGATGGGTCTGTTGTGGGTGACCGCGTTACCGGACTACTTCGCTGCCGTCGACGGTGTCACGAGCAACGGCGATCCCATCGGAAATATCTGGTACACGATCGTCTGCTTCGCGATCGCAGTTCTGTGCGTCGCCGCCGCCTTCACGGTGCCGCGGAATTCCGTGGACGGACACGGCCCGGTCTCCGGCGAAAGGACGTCGAACGCTGTCCGATAGCTGCCGCGCATTCTCGTGATCGACAACCGCATCCTGCCAGTCCCGGTCGGTGACCGGGCTGCCGCCCGCGGTCGGAGCGGTCACACCGAGCCGAGTGCCGATCAGCTCCCACGACAGGCCACCGGCGAGCGCGTCGATCACCGACCGGGCGAGGAGTTCTTCGTCCTCTTCGCCCGGTACACGGATCGGGGATTGCACCAGCCGGAGCTGTCGACGGTTCGGGGCCGTCTCCTCATCCATTCGGGCGACTGTACCGGGGCCGGATTTCCTGTCCATTCGCCGAACGGCACGGCTGCGACAACCCGGGCACTTGGCTACCGGGCCGAGTGGCACGCGACCGGGTATGTGGTGTACAACATAGTCGGCCACGATGTGAACCAGATCACAGACGTGACCGTGAGGCACACATATAAGTAACCGACGAAAGCAGGACGCATGGCGACAGTCTCGATCACCCCGGCAACTCCCACCGTGTCGCGGACGCCCCGCCACGGCGGCTCCATGAGCACCGCGGAGATCAAGTCGAGGATCGAGGCAATGTTCGCCGACGACCGCACGCCCGCCCGTCGCAAGGTCACAAGCTGACGATAGCGTTTCTCACCATGAGGGCGGTCAACGTGGCGCCGCGCGGCAAGCTGTCGTCGCGAGTTCCCGCCGACCACCACATACGGGGCTGAGGATCCTTGGCGCTCGGTCATTTTCGGGAAATCGGAGACCGAGGCGCCTCGGTCTCGATGTTTCCCTCACGTGCGGCCCACTCAGGGAGACGACCGGTAGGTTACGGATGAACGATGTCCAGCAGTACGCAGACAGTCTCGCGGATCAGCTGAACCGCTCGATCGAAATCGATGACTGCGGTCTCAAACCGCTGGCGTTGACCGAGCAGCACGGTGACCTCGACGACGTCCGTGTCCGGTCGATCCTCCAGCGACACTCCTCCCCGGAGGTGTTCGAATACGCCTTCTCGCTCGATATCGCCCACGCCACCGGCCCCGTCCGGTTTCCCGCGAATCCGGCGTTGCAGACGTTGCCTCGGGTCTGCATACCGATGCGAGCCTACGGGGAACTCCATGGATATCTATGGCTGATCGACAGCCCTCCGCTCACAGATCCCGACATCACCGCAGCGACCAGCACAGCAGGCACGATCGCAGAACTGCTTCACCAGCAGTCGGAGTCGACGGCCACTGCGCTGGATCGGGAAGCTCGGCTCGTCAGCGCCCTCCTGGCGCCACCGCGTGAGGGCAGACCGTCGGCGGAGCTCCTGGGTAATGAACCTCTCCTCGAATTCGCCGAGCCCGCGAGTGTGTTCACCACGCGGTTGGCACCAATCGGTGACAGCGGCGAGACACTGGACACCCGAGCACTGCGCGGCGCTACCCAGGAAGTGGCGTATGCGCGACCGATGGGTCATTCCCTCCTCGGGCATGGCGACGACACAATCCACCTGATCGTCAGTGCAGAGGTCCACGACGACCGACTTCGTCCGTTTCGCCACGCACTGACGAAGGCGGCCCGGCGACGCGGGTGGATGCTGCGCGGAACCGGCGTCGGAGCGGCTGCATCCGATCTCGATGAACTGCGACGATCGGGAATGCAATCCAGCTACGCGGCATCCATTGCACATGCACGGAAAGTCGAGCAGTTGAGCTGGAACGAGCTCGGAGCCGACCTCGTGTTCTATGGACTGCCGTGGACCACTGACACCCTGGAGGTTCTTTTTCCGGGCGCATCTCGTCTGTTCGACGCGGACAACTCACTGATTCGCGAAAGTCTGGATGCGTATTTCGACTGCGGCGGTGACACCCGCCGCGCAGCCGCCCAGCTAGCGGTGCACCGCACCACCCTCTACTACCGCCTCGACCGTGCTCAGCAGCTCCTCGGAGAGGATTGGGCGCAGGGCGAGCGTCGGGCCGGACTTCAGCTCGCCCTCAGATTGGCGATGCTGATCCGCAACACCTGATGCGTGTTCGCCGTTCAGTTTCACCCGTTCACCTGGGGATTTCGACAATTACAGGAACAGGCCGCGCGATTACTCGAACACATACGGAAGACGCCCCCACGCGTCGCTCGTAGTGTTCGGAATCACAGTCGAGAACGTCGCGGCGGTGCCAACCACGCACCGACAGACCATCACCGACCACACCGACGTATCGGTTCTCTCCAACACTCGAACGGAACTTCCGGCGGGTGTGCGGGCAGTATTCGGCGCGCTCGGGGGTCACGACTGATGAATTTCACAGCCTCTTTCCTGAAGGAGCCCCCGTGGCCACACACGCTCTCGACGACGCGAAGCTATCGCGGTTTCATCTGAAAACGACGCTCTACGGAAATGGCGGACACCTCTGCGACGGCTACATCCTCGGCGCCATCGTTCCCGCACTCCCCCTCTTCGCCCAGTCTCATCCAGTCAGTTCATTGATGAGCGGCCTGATCGGTGCCTCCGCACTGATCGGCGTGTTCCTGGGGAGCGTGCTGTTCGGCTGGGTCACCGACAGGATCGGACGCCGCCGCATGTTCGTTATCGACTTGGCACTGTTCGTCGTCCTCTCTCTCGCGCAAATCGCGGTCACCGGCGCCGTGATGTTGCTCGTTCTCCGCGTTCTGCTGGGGATTGCGGTCGGTGCCGACTACACGATTGCCACGACCTTGGTGGCCGAGTTCGCACCACGCAAGTACCGCGCCACCCTGCTCGCAGTGGGGCCGGCGATGTGGACTATCGGGTACGTCCTCGCAATTGTCGTCGGAACGGCGATTGCCGGGTTCGGTGGTGATGGCGCCTGGCGCTGGATCCTCGCAACCAGCGCAGTTCCTGCGCTCATACTGCTGGTCCTGCGCCGGAACACACCCGAATCGCCGCGCTGGCTCGCTCGGAACGGACGTGCGGACGAAGGCCTGGCAATTCTGCGGAAGCATGTCTCCCCCGCCGCAACCCTCGCCGACCTCGCCGACGAGGAAGAAGAGGACGAATCGACTGGATCGCTGCGCGAGGTGTTCGCCGAACAGCACCGCAAGCGACTGGCATTCGCATGCTTGTTCTGGTTCTGCCAGGTCGTGCCCTATTTCGCGGTCTTCACCTTCCTGCCCACAATCCTCGAGTCACTCGACATCGAATCCGGCTTCTGGCAGACCACGAGCGTCAACCTCTTCCTTCTGATCGGCGGCGCCGTCGGCATCGTCACAATAGGCAAGATCGGTCGACGCCCCTACACCCTGGTCTCCTTCGCACTGCTGACCGCATCGACACTCGCAATCGGCCTGTGGCAGAGCGCCCCCGCAGGCTATGTCATCGCCCTTTTTGCCCTCTTCGCCCTCATTTCTTCGGCGATGGCCGCGCTCGACACCGTCTATCCCAGCGAACTGTTCCCCACCAGCATCCGCGCATCTGCAACCGGAATCTGCGTGTCCTTCAGCCGAATCGGCGCAGCGATCGGCACGCTTCTACTGCCGATGGGAATCGATCACTTCGGGGCACACGGCGTCACGCTGATGACCGGTGTGGTTGCAGGCCTCGGACTCCTCATCAGCATCGCGTGGGCACCGGAAACCGCGGGCCTACCCCTCGCCCAGGCCGCAGGTGACACCAAGGAAGGACCCGGAAAGTCACCCACAGGCAACCCGGACCGCAGCTCATCGTTCGTGTCTCAGCAGTAACTCGACCAACCGCCACAACAGCAGCCCAACTCCACGCAGGAGGACTTTCATGACTGTAGTCATCGACACCAGTGACGACCTGACCCTCGACAATGTCGCGCGGGTGGCCTGGATGGGCGAGCAGTGCAGAATCAGTGACCGCGCACTGGCCGCCATCCGTTCCCGCCGAGACGAGTTCGTCGAGTTCGTCGAACAGAACGCAAATCGTCATCTCTACGGGATCACGACCAAGCATCATGTCGGCGCGAAATCCGTGCTCGGCGCCGACAGCCGCGCGGAGTTCGCAACCCGGCTGCCGTCGACTCCCGCCACTGTCGGCCCTCGACTGCCTGAACGCCTCGCTCGCGCAATCGTCCTTGCACGGCTTGCTGATGTGCTGAACGGGACAGCGTGCCTGCGGGTGGAAACAGTGCACCGACTGATCGAACTACTCGACTCGAATCTTCCACCGGTTCCGGCCCGCGGAAACGGCGAGCCGGGCGACATCATCGCTTTGGGACACCTGCTCAGGACTCGGTTCGACGGAACTCTCGAGATCGGTGAGGGGATGGCCCTCATCAACGGTTCACCGGTAGCTGCGGCGGCCTTGGGGGACGCCGCGCTGGCCGGGCGGCACCGAATCACCGTGATGGAACAGGTGATGGCGCTGGCCGCGGTCGCGATCAATGCCCCGGCAGCGCACTACGCCCCCGAACTCGAGGCCGCATGGCGCGACGAACACCAGGCCGAAGCCTTACACAACATCCGCCGGCTCATGGAGACCGACGACCACTCGTCCGAGCTCCCGTATCAAGCACCGGTGTCCTTCCGCAGTGGGCCCCGCGTCATCGGATGGGCACGGAGAGCGCAGGCCGCCGCCGAGGAATGCGCCGAGATCGCGCTCTCAGCCTCATCGAACAATCCCATCTTTGTCGGGCCGACAGTCCATCCGCCCCTCGGCGCGATCTTGTCGAACGGCGGCTACCACAACCCCCTCGTCGCTCCGACACTCGATTCTCTCGCTCGCGCCTGGGCCGATACCTGCCAGCTGATCACCGCTCAGGTCAATCGCATCGTCGAAGACCCGAGTGGACTCGTCGCCACCGAACCCGAATCCCAGGTCAGCTTGCTTTACATGACATCAGCAGGGTGGGCCGAGGAGGCCCGCGTCGCCGCCACGCCATCACTGATCGGACTGGGGGGAGCCGGTCAAACCGACACCGGAACACCCGACCTGCTCGCCTGGCGGAAGGCGCGCGATGCCGGTGCAGCACTCGACAACAACCTCGCCGTCCTCGGCATCGTGTCCAGCCACGCACTCGCCCGCAAGGGACAGGCCGTGCCGCATCGGCTCGCACTGCTCAGCCGGCAGATCCTTCAGCGATTTCCGGTTGGAAGCGCGCCCGTCGACTACGGCGCTCACCTCGAGTCGGTCGTCGACCTGCTCGCACGATCCCGAGACGCCGCGGCCGCACCCGCTTCCGAGTTCGCCAATACCTGAACATATTTCACAGAATCTGCAGGAAAGGAGACGGATGTGGCTGTCGCAGTGATCGGCGGCGGGATCGTCGGAATGAGTACAGCGTGGAGCCTTCGCCGACGCGGCGAGGAGGTCATCGTCATCGAACGCGGTTCGATCGGCGAGTCGGCCTCGGGCGTCAATGCCGGTTGGGTCACCCCGTCACTGTCGACCCCCCTCGCCTCACCCGGCGTCGTCGGACTCGGACTCACACACGCCCTCGACCCCAATGGCGCCCTGTCCATCCGGCCGCGTCTGGACACCGACTAAATCCGTTGGCTGTGGAAGTTCGCCCGCGCAGCCCGACCTTCGGCGTACGAGAGCGGGGTCCGTGCACTGCTGCACCTCAACCGCCACACACTCGACTTGTTCGACGAATTCCACGACGACGGTGTCGATTTCGAGATGCACTCGGCCGGCCTGCTCGCACTGGCACAATCCGCCGACGGCCTGAAATGGTTCAGCCAGTTGTTCGACCAACTGGTCCCGATGGGCTTCCCCGGTCGCGTCGAATACCTGTCCGGCGACGAAGCACGTCAACGCGACGCCGCCGTCGGCCTCGGAGTGCAGGCCGCCGCCCACACCTCGATCGACCGACACGTCAACCCGGAATCCCTGCTCCAAGGTCTGCACAAGAGAGTCACGGAAATGGGCGTCACCGTCCTCCAGCACACAGCCGTGGAGGCCGTCACCCCCGCAGGTACGGGCTGGTCGATACGACTTCCGGACACCTCCTTGGATGTCGACCAGGTAGTGGTAGCGCTCGGTGTCGCGACAAACACCATTCTCGCTCCTCTCGGCTTCACGTTGCCGATCATCGGAGCCAAGGGGTACTCGATCGACATCCGGGGCGCCGGTACGTCCCCACGCCACGCGTTGTACCTGATGGAACCCAAACTGGGCCTGAGCCCGTATCACGACGCCATCCGCATCGCCGGCGCCTTCGAACTGCCCGCCCGCGATGAACGCATCCCCGAACAGCGGATCCGGAACCTCGTGGACCAGGTACACCCGTACCTGGCCGGGTGGGCCCCGGATGCACGAGTCGATGCCCGTGCCGGCCGGGCAGGATTACGGCCTGCCACACCGGACAGCTTGCCGTTCATCGGCCCGGTTCCCGGTCACCACGGCCTCTACATTGCTGCCGGACACGGCATGCTGGGCGTCACCCTGGCACCCGCCACAGCCGAGGGAATCGCCGACATGATCACCACCCGCCGCATCCCCGAATCGATGCTCCCCTTCCAGTTGGCAGGACGCACCCGATGACAAGTCTGAACCCCGTCGAACGCACACCGGCGGCTATCCGACGCGCATCGCCTGGTCGGCGAGCGTCACGTGGTGTGCGAGGACAGGTCCGATGCCGGCGAGGGCTTCCGGACTCGTCATCTGCTGGTGGGACGCGGGAACGTTGTGGACGAAAATCTCGCCGCTGATGCGCTGCCGCCACGCGGAGACACCGGTGGGGGCGTCGAAGGAATCTGCCGCTCCGAAGTACAGCAGATCGACGCCGTTCGGTGTCGATGGGCGGTGCGCGAGCGCGAGGTCGACCGTCTGCGTGAAAACCCGGTGGACGGCTTCGAGGTCGCCCGCGGTCACGGCCGCGAACGGTCCACCGGTGCGACGCAGCACCTCCACGGCACGATCGGTGGTCGTCGCGTCATCTCCGCCATCCGGGACCACCGCGCCGAACTCCGCCAGAAGTGCTGCCACGGTGGGCTTCTCGGTCGTGCGATCGAGACCTGCGGCCAGATGGGTGTCGAGCATCGTGAGGGTAGCCACCTCGTCGCCGGCACTTGTGAGCTGCACCGCCATCTCGTGAGCGATCTGGCCGCCGACCGAATAGCCCACCAGGTGGTACGGGCCGTGCGGCTGCACCGAACGGATCCGGTCGACATACCGGGCCGCGAGTTCCGTCAGGGAGTCGACGCGCAGGTCCGGGTCGGTCAGCGCCGGGGACTGCAGCCCGTACACCGGACGGTCGCCGAGATACTGCACCAGTCCGGTGAAGCACCACGCCAACCCGATCGCGGGATGGATGCAGAACACCGGGCTGCCGGTTCCGGTGGTGCGCAGCGGCAGCAGTACATCCAGTGACCGGTCGGCCTCATCCTCCGACCCGGGATCCCCCGGTGCCGTGACGATCATGTGCGCCAGCGTTTCCGGTGTCGGATGGGTGAAGATCCACTGCACCGGCACGGTCCGCGCGGAGGACTCGGCGATCCGCGCGATCACGCTCGTCGCGGTGAGTGACGTGCCACCGAGGGTGAAGTAGTTGTCGTCCAGCCCGACCCGGTCCAGACCGAGTCCCGCGGCGAACGCGGCGACTACCATCTCCTCGATCGCGTTGCGTGGCGCCCGGTACTCGGCGCGCCCTGCGGCGAAGTCCGGTTCCGGCAGAGCTGCGCGGTCGAGTTTCCCATTCGCGGTCACCGGTACGGCGTCGAGCACCGTCACGGTCGCCGGCACCATGTGCGGCGCCAGGCGCGCTCGGGCGTGCGCGAGGACCGCGGACGTGTCGAGTTCCGATCCCGCTACGGGGACGACGTAGCCGGCCAACCGGTCGCCGCTGGTGTGCACGACGGCGTGGTCGATACCGGGGTATCCGAGGAGGGCTGATTCGATTTCGCCGAGTTCGACGCGGAAGCCACGGATCTTCACCTGAAAATCCGAACGCCCCACATACTCGAGCACCGGCGAACCGCCCGGACGCTCCCGCCACCGCACCACATCCCCCGTCCGATACATCCGCTGCCCCGCACCACCGAACGGATCCGCAACAAACCGTGCCGCCGTCAACCCGATCCGATTCCGATACCCCCGCGCCAACGCCGGACCCGACAAATACAACTCCCCCGCCGCCCCGAACGGCACCGGCCGCAACCGCCCGTCGAGGACCAGTTCACCGAACCCACGAACCGGACCACCGATCGTCACCGGTTCTCCCACCACCAACGGACCGCTGACATTCGACATCACCGTCGCCTCCGTCGGCCCGTACGCGTTGACCATCCGCCGACCCGGCGCCCACCGCGCCACCAACTCCGGCGGACACGCCTCACCCGCAACCACCAACGTCCCCAACGCCTCCAACCCGGACGGCTCCAACGACGACAACGCCGTCGGCGTCAACACCGCATGCGTCACACCCTCACGAACGAGAATCTCCGCCAACTCCACCCCGCCGTACACCGTCGGCGGAACCACCACCAACCGGCCACCCATCCCCACCGCCCACACCAACTCGAACACCGACGCATCGAAACTCGGCGACGCACACTGCAACACCCGAGCACCGGTGACAGATCCGAACTCGGAACGCTGCGACGCCACCAGATTCGCCAACCCCCGATGAGTCACCACCACACCCTTCGGCAGACCCGTCGACCCCGACGTATAAATCACATACGCCGCCTGACCCACCCGCACCGGCCCACCCCGATCCGCATCCGACACCGACCCCGCCGACACCGACGACAACAGCGAGACCGTCTCGGCATCATCGAGCANNACCCACCGCACCTCCCCCGGCAACCGATCCACCGAACCCGACACCGTCACCCCCACAANCACACCCGCATCAGCAACCATGTGCTCGATCCGACCCACCGGATACTGCGGGTCCACCGGCACAAACGCCGCACCCGTCTTCGCCACCGCCCACACCGACACCACCGACTCCACCGACCGCGCCACCGCCACCGCCACCACCGACTCGGAACCCACCCCCGCCGCGAGCAGCACCCGCGCCAACCGATTCGACGCCGCATCCAACTCCCGATACGACAGCCGACGGCCCTCGCACACCACCGCCACCGCATCCGGATCCACCCCCACCGACACCGCCAATAACCCCGGCAACGACACCTCCGGGGCCGACCGCCCACCCACCACCGGCGTCAACCGATCCAAATCGTGCGCGCCGATGACGTCGATGTCGCCGATCGGGCGCTCCGGCGACGCAGTGACCGCATCGAGGATTCGAACGAACTGATCCGCGAAACCGCGGACGGTGCCCGCGTCCAGGACGTCGGTCGCGAAGCCGAAAGCCGCGGACATCCCTGCGGGCGCACCGGTTTCGTCGACGTTCTCACTCAGGGTCAGGAGCAGATCGCATTTGGCGACCTCGACGCCGACGTCGACGACCTCGACGGTCAGTCCGGGCAGTTCGAGGCGGCTCTCCTCGGTGTTCTGGAATTCGAGCAGCACCTGGACCAGCGGGGCGTGCGCCGTCGACCGCACCGGGTCGACCGCCTGCACGACCCGATCGAATGGCACCTCTGTGTGCCCGAATGCGCCGAGATCGGTGTCGCGGACGTGCGCCATCAGATCGGTGAAGGAGTGTTCGGGTACGACGCGGGTTCGCAGCACCACGGTGTTGACGAACATACCGACCATCTCGTCGAGGGCCGCGTCGCCGCGGCCGGCGACCGGTGTGCCCACCGCGAGGTCCGTCGCATCGCTCAGCCGGCCGAGCAGGACGACGAGTGCGGCGTGCGCGACCATGAACAGCGTCGAATCATGACTCCGGGCCAGGTCGGACAGCTTCCTGTGCAGGTCCGCGCCGATCGCGAACGGCACGGTGGCGCCGTGCGAGGACCGCTGCAGGGGTCGCCGGCGGTCGAGCGGCAGCTCGAGCAGCTCGGGCATGCCGTCGAGGGTCCGGCGCCAGTAGTCCAGTTGCGCCGAGATCGGAGAGTCCGGGTCGGTGTCGCTGCCGAGGGTGCGGCGCTGCCACAGCACGAAGTCGGCGTACTGCACCGGCATCGGCGCCCACCCGGGCGGGCGTCCGTGTGTACGCGCTGTGTAGGCCACCATCACGTCGTGGGCCAGCGGCGCCATCGATGATCCGTCCGCCGCGATATGGTGCAGAACCAGGGCCAGCACATGTTCGTCGGGACTGATTCGCAGGAGCGCGGTGCGCATCGGGACCTCGCTGCGCACGTTGAATTCGGCCGACGCCAGAGACACCAACTCGGTGCGCAGCGCCGCCTCGTCGGACACGATGACCGGAGTGAGGTCGAGGGTCACCTGGTCCACGGGCAGCACCACTTGGTGCGGGCCGTCCGCGGAGCCGGGGTAGACGGTGCGAAGGGGTTCGTGCCGTTCGACGACGTCGACGAAAGCCGCACGCATGGCCTCGATGTCGAGTTTGCCGGACAGGCGCAGCGCGATCGGGATGTTGTAGGCGGGCGAAGCCATGTCGACCTGGTTGACGATCCACATCCGCTGCTGCGCCAGCGACAGCGGCACACGGTCGGGGCGCGGACCCGCGGTGAGGTCGGCACGCGCCGCGCCGCGGCGATCCGATGCATCGGCGCGGGCAGCGAACCCCGCCACCGTGGGTGCCTCGAACAGCTCCCGCACCCCCAGACCGATACCCAGAGCCGAGTTGACGCGGGCGACGACGCGGGTCGCGCTCAGTGAATTACCGCTCAGGTCGAAGAAGTTGTCGTCGAGCCCGGCTCGGTCGAGTCCGAGCACCTCGGCGAAGGCATCTGCCACGGTCTGCTCGGTCGCGCTGCCCGACGCACGGAACACGGTGCGTACCACCGCGAAATCCGGTGTAGGCAATGCCTGCCGGTCCAGTTTGCCCACCGGGGTGAGCGGCAGCTCGTCGAGGATCACGATTGTCGCGGGCACCATGTGCGCGGGCACGCGGCCGCGCACATGGTCGGTGACCTCGGCGACGTCGGGTTCGCCGTCACCGGACGGTAGGACGTAGGACACCAAGACGGTGTCCCCGGACGGGACGGTGCGACCGAGGGTCACCGCGAACGCAATACGGGGATGCTGTGTCAGCACCACGTCGATTTCGCCGAGTTCGACGCGGAAGCCACGAATCTTCACCTGAAAATCCGAACGCCCCACATACTCGAGCACCGGCGAACCGCCCGGACGCTCCCGCCACCGCACCACATCCCCCGTCCGATACATCCGCTGCCCCGCACCACCGAACGGATCCGCAACAAACCGTGCCGCCGTCAACCCGATCCGATTCCGATACCCCCGCGCCAACGCCGGACCCGACAAATACAACTCCCCCGCCGCCCCGAACGGCACCGGCCGCAACCGCCCGTCGAGGACCAGTTCACCGAACCCACGAACCGGACCACCGATCGTCACCGGTTCTCCCACCACCAACGGACCGCTGACATTCGACATCACCGTCGCCTCCGTCGGCCCGTACGCGTTGACCATCCGCCGACCCGGCGCCCACCGCGCCACCAACTCCGGCGGACACGCCTCACCCGCAACCACCAACGTCCCCAACGCCTCCAACCCGGACGGCTCCAACGACGACAACGCCGTCGGCGTCAACACCGCATGCGTCACACCCTCACGAACGAGAATCTCCGCCAACTCCACCCCGCCGTACACCGTCGGCGGAACCACCACCAACCGGCCACCCATCCCCACCG
>NZ_NHML01000009.1:0-316061 GCF_002165735.1 Rhodococcus sp. NCIMB 12038 | reverse complement strand
GCACTGCGCCCGGCGCCTAATGTTGTTTAAGCAACATAGTGGACATCATTAGAAGACGTCAACGGCGTCGGGCGCGGTGCTTGCAGGGGGGTCAGGACGAGAACGTCAGGCCCCGGAAGTCGTCGTCGGTGGCGGCGCGGACCCGCTCGCGATACTGCGGCAGGCCACCGGCATAGAGCAGGTAGGCGCGCTTGCGACCGGGGACGTTGGAGCCGAAGGCCCAGGATTCGGCCTTCTCCTGCAGGGTCCCGACGATGCCGCCGTTGACGTGGTCGATCCACTCGTCCTCGGCCGCCTCGGTGGTGGCGATCGTGGTGTACCCGTGGTCGCGGGCGTACTCGACGGCCGAGGCGACCCAGTCGGCCTGGAAATCCGTGATGCGCGGAATGGTCCCCGTCACGCTCTGGGCGCCGCCGATCATGAAGAGGTTGGGGAAGCCTGCCGTCTGCATGCCGAACCAGGTGCGCGGACCCGCTTCCCAGTGCTCCTTCAAGCTGAGTCCGTTCTCGCCACGGATGTCGATCTTGTTGTACGAGCCGACGACTGCGTCGAAGCCGGTGGCGAAGACGATCACGTCGACGTCGTAGTGGCCTGCGCTCGTCTCGATGCCGGTCTCGGTGAACCGGACCATGGACTCCTCCAGGGTGGAGACCAGTGTGACGTGCGGCTCGTTGAAGACCTCGTAGTAGCCGTTCTCCAGCGGCGGCCGCTTCTGTCCGAAGCCGTGGTCGGTCGGGATGAGCCGGTCGGCGACCGCGGGGTCGTCGACCCGGGCGCGGATCCGCTCGGCGATGTAGGCGGTGCAGTTGTCGTTGGCGCGCTTGTCGAGGGAAACGTCGCGGAAGTTGCCCAATGCCATCACCAGGCCGGGGGAGTCGTAGAGCTTCTCGAAGTGCCTGCGTCGCTCCTCGGGGTCCAGGTCGAGCGAGGACTCCGTCATCGGACTGTGCGGCGAGCCGGAGGGGGAGAGCTGGGTGGCCTCGAAGATCTCGTCGATCCGGTTGCGGATGTCGTCCATCCGCTCGGATGTGATGTCGAAGTTGTTGATCGGTGTGCACCAGTTGGGGCGACGCTGGAAGACGACCAGGCTGTCGGCGTCCTTGGCGACGATCGGAATGATCTGGACGCCACTGGATCCGGTGCCGATCACGGCGACCTTCTTGCCGGTGAAGTCGACGCCGTCGGCCGGCCACAAGCCGGTGTGTGCCCACTCGCCGCGGAAGTCCTCGAGACCGGGAACCTTCGGGAAGGCCGGCGCCGAGAGGATGCCCAGCGCGGTGACGAGGTAGCGCGGCCGCCAGACCCGGCCGCTCTCGGTGGTCACGGTCCAGCGCCCGCTCGAGGCGTCCCAGACGGCCGAGGAGACCCGTTGCTCGAGGTTGATCCGCTCACGCAGCCCGAACCTGTCGACCGCGTAGTTGAGATAGCGCTCGATCTCGGGCTGGGCTGCGTACTCCTCGCTCCAGTCCCACTCGTCGATGAGCTCTTTGGAGAAGAAGTAGCCGTAGGTATAGCTCTCGGCGTCGAAGCGGGCGCCGGGGTAGCGGTTCCAGTACCAGACTCCGCCCACTCCGGAGCCGGCCTCGAGCGTCTGGACATCGAGTCCGAGTTCGCGGAGCGCGTAGAGCTGGTAGATGCCGGAAATTCCGGCACCGATGACGAGGGCGTCCAGTGTTGTCGCCCCGGACTGTGGCTCCGTCACGAAGCTCCTCCTGTGCACTTGGTGAGGCACACTGTGGGTGCACTCATGTTATCGATTTATAGAACATAATAGCAGCATCACTTTAGAAGGTGTGGCTGCAGCGCTCCATCAGCAGCACGCACAGGGGATTGGCGCCGAGCGGCGAAGCCGTCAGCGCAGACAGCACGGCGCGGCCGTCGTGGCCGAGCGTGCGGGCCAGCAACGTCGCGGCCTCGGCCAGCAGCGCCTCGAAGGCCGCCCAGGCGGTGTCGTCACCGGTCAGGGAATCGCTCGGCAGGGGGATCAGGGCGGCGACGCGGGTGACGAGCTCGGCCGCGCGGACCATGGGCTCGTCCACCGCCGGTGCCGACGGTCGGGCCTGATTTCGTGCAGCGTGGACGCCCCCTCGCCGGCCGGGGCGGCGGTCCGGGATCGGGCCTCGGCTATCGCTTCGTCCCGGCCGATTCGGACCGCGGCGTGCTACGGCGTTGTGAGCGCGACACTCCATCTGGATGACCTCCACGTCGTTGTGTGCTGTGTCACCCCAGCCTCCGCTGAACGAGTTGGGCCACGCATCAGTAGAACGGCGTACGCGGCTACGTATGTTAGGTTCCTCACATCGGCGACACGAGAGTTTTCGCGGGTCTGCCGAGCGGCTTGATGCGGTCACCAGGGACCACGACCGAACGGGATGGTGCGCGAGGGATGGTGCGCAGGGACGCGCGACTTCGGGAGACGCTGCCGGTCGAGGTCACCAGCCTGGTCGGTCGACAGACCGAGACTGGTGAGGTCAAGAGGCTGCTCGCACACTCCCGGCTGGTGACACTGACCGGTCCCGGCGGTGTGGGGAAGACTCGCCTGGGGTATCACGTCGCCCGCCAGGTCCGCAGCGCCTTCGCCGACGGTGTCTGGACGATCCCGCTGGCCGACCTCTCCCAGCCCGATCTGATCGCTGCCACCGTGGCGGCGCGCATAGGTATCAGCCTGTCCGCCGGCAACGACCTGGGGGACCTCGTCGCGGCGATCGACGAGCAGCAGATGCTGCTCGTGCTGGACAACTGCGAGCATCTTGTCGACGCCGCCGCGGACGTAACCTTCGCCCTGTTGCACGGCTGTCCCTCGCTCCGGGTGCTGGCGACCAGCCGCGAGGCGCTGCGCGTCGAGGGTGAGGCGCTCTTCCGGGTCCCGCCGCTGGCGCTGCCCGGGCCGGAGGCGGGTTTGTCACCCGGGAAGGCTCAGAGCTATGCCAGTGTCGCGCTCTTCCTGGAGCGGGCGGGGGCGCTGAATCCCGACATCGCCGCCGGTCGGTACGACGAGCAATCGGTCGTGGAGCTGTGCCGGCAGCTCGACGGGCTCCCCCTCGCCATCGAGCTGGCTGCCGCGGGGAGCCGATGGCTGTCCGTGGAGTCGATGCTGACCCACGGCGGCGACCCGCTGGCGCCGGCCACCCGGGTCTCGCGTTCGACTCCGGCGCGGCACCGCTCGCTGCGGGCGAGCCTCGACTACAGCTACGACCTGTGCACATCCCAGGCACGCGTGCTCTGGGCTCGGCTGTCGGTGTTCCGTGGCGGCGCGACGCTCGAGGCGGTGCAGGCGGTCTGCGCCGGAGCCGACCTGTCCGCCGACGCGGTGTGGACCGCGCTGTGCGAGCTGGCAGACAAATCCCTGGTGGTTCCCGACGGATCGCGCTACACAATGCTCGAGACCATCCGGCTCTACGGGGCCGCCCGCCTCGACGAGGCGGGCGAGCGCGAGGTGGTGCAGGAAGCGCACCTGCACCACGTCCTGGCCATGGCCCGGGTGGTGGAAGAAGGTTGGTTCGGTCCGCACCAGCTGAGACTGCTCAGCCTGGTATTCGCGGACCAGGCCAACGTGCGCGCCGCGTTGGAAGGCGCCCTCGCCCACCCGGGAAGGGCGGGCACCGGGCTGCGGTTGGCGAGCACGCTGTGGACGTTCTGGATCAGCTCGGGACTGCCTGGGGAGGGGCAGCGATGGCTGAGCCGGCTGCTCGCGGCCGGTGAGTCGACCGATACCGAGCGCGCGCCTGCGTTGTGGATCCACGGCTTCCTGTGCGCAGTCAACGGCGACAACCCCGCGGCACGGGAGCAGCTCAACGAGTGTGAGCGGACCGCCGCGAAGGTCGGCGACGCTGCGAGCGCGGCCCACGCGCGGAGCTCACTGGGCGTCGCCGAGCTGTTCGACGGCCGGATCGAGCCGGCGATCGATCACCTCGAGGCGGGGGTCGAGATGGAGCGAGCCGTCCAGGGCGGGCCGCCGTACCTGACCCTTGCGCTGCTCAACCTGGGACTGGCCTACTGCTACCAGGGCCGGCTCGACGAGGCGCACGAGGTGTTGACCGAGGCGAGCCAGCTGTGCGCCGCCTACGGCGAGGGGCTACTGCTGTCCTGGGCGCTCGCCTTCCTCGGCCTGGAGGAACTGCTGCGCGGGCACGCCGAGTCGGCCGCCGGCCTGGCGCGGGAGAGCCTGGTGCGCAAGCGGGCCCTCAACAACCGGCAGGGGATGGTCTGGGCGATCGAACTCCTGGCCTGGGCAGCGGTCGAAGTCGGCGACGCTCAGCGGGCCGCGGTGCTGTTCGGTGTCGGAGAGGCACGCGCCGGGGACTTCGGCCCTCCGTTCCACGGCTTCGGCGGGATGCGGGAGTGGCACGATCGCTACGCGGCCCGAGGCGCGGCGGGGCTCGGCGTGAGCGACTATCGGTCCGCGCTCGGGCACGGTCGGCGACTCACCCTCGACGAGGCGGCCTCGGTCGCCCTGGGAGAGGTGCTGGCGAAGCCGGACGACATCGACAACCCCCTCCAGGACCTGCCCCTGACGCGCCGCGAGCAGGAGATCGCTCGGCTGGTGGCGACCGGAAAGACGAACCGGGAGATCGCCGACGAACTGGTGATCTCACCCCGCACCGTCGACACGCACGTGCAGCGCATCCTGACCAAGCTCGATTTCACGTCGCGGAGCCAGGTGGCGGCACTGATCGCCACGACGCGGTCGCCCGCACCACCCGCCCCGGCCTGATCCTGCTTCCGTCCGGGGCGGGACGGTCGCGAATCCGGCCGCCTACGCAAGTGACAGCCTCTAATGATGATATGAGCCACTTCTAGTTGTGTCTTAATGAGGCACGTATTATGGTCAAAGCATTATGAAAGCTTCAGCGACCGTTCCGACGTCATCGCCGTCAGCCCCATTGTCCGGGCTGCGGGTCCTCGACCTGTGCCGGGTCGTCTCGGGTCCGTTCGGCTCCCTGCTCCTGGCGGATCTCGGTGCGGAGGTGATCCGGGTCGAGTCGGTCCCCGCGCCGGGCTCTGCCGCAAAGATCGATCACACCCGACTCAGCGAGGACGAGGCCTTCAACTGGGGACTGAGTCGCAACAAGCACTCGGTCGGCATCAACCTCAAGTCCGACGAGGGACGCCGGCTCTTCCAGGAGATGGTGGCGCAGGCCGATGTCGTCGTGGACAACTTCCGTCCCGGGGTCACCCGACGGCTCGGGGTCGACCGCGAGTCGTTGCTCGAGTTCAATCCGGCGATCATCACGTGCTCGCTCACCGGCTTCGGTGGCGACGGGCCGTGGTCCACGATGCCGGCCTATGACCCGATCGTGCAGGCGATGTGCGGCACGATGAACTACACCCGACTCGACGAGGGCACGCCCCCCGTGCGCTGGGGAATCCCGATCGGCGACCTCTTCGCCGGCATCTTCAGTGCGATCGGCCTGGTCGCAGCGGTGATCCACCGCGACCGGACCGGCGCAGGCCAGCACGTCGACGTCTCCATGCTCGACGTCATGCTCGCGCTCAACACCTACCGCGTGCCGCAGGCGCTGACCTTCGGCCAGGAGCCTCTGCCCGCGCCCTTCGAGGGCGGCCAGGGAACGGTTCCCTTCGGCAACTTCGAGTGCAGCGAGGGCTGGGTCGCCACGTGCATCAGCCAGCGGATGTGGCCCGCCGCCGCCAGGGTGATGGACCGGCCGGATCTGCTCACCGACGAGCGGTTCAACACCGGACAGGCACGGCACGCGCATCGTGAGGAACTGGTCGCGCTGCTGCAGGAGGTGTTCAAGCAGCGCCCCGCCGACTGGTGGCAGGAGAACCTGATGGCGGCCGGCGTGGTCTGCGGAAAGGTGACGCGAGTCGCCGACGTCTTCCGTCACCCGCAGGTCCAGGCACGTGGCATGTCCGTCGACATCACCGACGAGTTCGGCCGAACCGCAACCGTGGTCGGCGACTCACTGAAGTTCAGCGACGTCTCGACGTGGCGGGCGCCACGCCAGGTCGGCGCGGATACCGCGATGGTGCTGCGCACCCTCCTCGGGCTCGACGGGCCCGAACTGGACCGGCTCGCCGGCGCAGGCGTGATTCACTGCGGCGACGATCGCGGAAGTCTGCCGCTTCGCGAGCGGGTGGTCCCGTCCGGCGCACCCGAGCCTTCCCGGCAGATCGGCCGGCCGCTGGAAGGCACCACGGTCCTGGAGATGAACGGCGACGAGCCCAGCAAGGCGTTCGCCGCCCAACTACTGGCCGACCTCGGTGCCGACGTGATCCGCGTCGAGCGTCCGTTCGGCCAGGTGATGGAGCCCTACCCGGACGAGAGCCGCGAGGCGTCCTTCCGGGCGGGGCTGAACCGTGGCAAGCGGAGCGTCGTCGCCGACCTCAAGACGCCCGAGGGGTTCGACTTCCTCCTCGGTCTGGCCGGCCACGCCGATGTGATGATCGACAACTACCGTCCCGGTGTACTCGAGCGTCTCGGCCTGGACTACGACACGCTCAGCGCGAAGAACGACAAGCTGATCGCCACCTCGATCACCGGCTTCGGGCACAGCGGTCCGTGGAGCGCCTATCCGGCGTTCGACAACGCCATCCAGGCTCTCGGCGGCGGCATGAGTATCACCGTCGACCACACCCGCCCCGAGGTACCGATCCGCTGGGGGAACCCGATCGGCGGACTGACCGGCGCGATGTTCGCGGCCCTCGGAACGCTCGGCGCACTGCGACTACGTAGTCTGCGCGGCCACGGCCAGCGGCTCGATATCAGCCTCTTCGACTCACAGGTCGCGCTCCTGTCCTACCGCGCTCCCCAGGCGGTCACGGTCGGCAAGGAGTTCGTGCCCGAGCCGCGCCGCGGCGGCAGCGGTTCGCTGCCGTTCGGCGTGTTCCGCACCGCCGACGACAAATGGTTCACGATCTGCATCACACAGCAATTCTGGGCGAAGTTCTGTGAGGCCGCCGGTCACCCCGAGTGGATCGAGGACCCGCGGTTCGTCACCGAGCCACTGCGCCGGGAGAACGAGGACGACCTCTATGCGCTCGTGGAGCCCAGCTTCCTGGGACGCACGGCGCAGGAGTGGGAGGCGCTCTACTACTCACTGAAGCTTCCCGGCGCCGTCGTCCTGAGCGTCGGGGAGGCGTTCTCGCACCCGCAGGCGGTCGCGCGCGGGATGCGGCTCCGGCTGTCGGACGTCGACCTCGTCGACGGTATCGAGGTCGCGAATGCGCCGTTGAAACTCAGCGCCGATCCTGACCTCGCCCCTGCAGGCGCTCCTATCCCCGGTGCCGACACCGCGCTGGTGGCAGCGGAATTCGGCCTGCAGACGACCGACGTCGAGGTCGAAGTGCCGTCGGCGCGCTGGCGAGACGCCCGCGTCTGAGCACGCGCAGCACACAACAGCAGCAGAAGCCCCGCGTCTCGACAGACGCGGGGCTTCTGCTGCGTGTTGGTGGTGGCCGGTGCTTCCGGTCAGGCGCGGCGTGCGAGCGCGGGCACGGAGGTCGCGGCAGCTGCTTGCCAGGCTTCGGTCGCCTGAAGCAGCAGCGCCTCGCACGAGGCCGTGTCGACCTCGTGCGCCAGCAGGCCGGCGAGCGCCGTGAGTGAGCCGGCGGCCAGGCGACCGGTCTCGGGCGAGAGGGACAGACACGAAAGCCGGACCGGGCGTTGGAGCGCCGAGTCGGGAAGGTAAGCGCGAAGCCGCTGGGCCGCAGTGAGCACGAGCTCCTCCCACGCCAGATAGCCGAACGCGTCATGCGAGGCCGGCGGTTCGGGTAACAGGGCAGCGACCTGTCCGGCCATCAACATCATTCGCTCGTCGGCCATGGTGCGCCTTCTCTCGTCGTGTTGCAGCGACCCTGATGTAACCGCCGTCACGCACGCTATGTCGTCATTTTGCGTCCGTCAAGTGATGCCATTGACAACTTTTCGTTAATCGTGGAGACTGTGTCGACAGCATGAGAACGAGGAGCAGATGAGTACCGTGTCCACCCGAGCCGCACAGCGTACGAGCGACGGCTGCTTCTCCCGGTATCTGCGGACCGCAGCGCCGCTGGAGCGGATGGACCCCGCCTTCGCCCGGGCGGCCGAGGAACCGGTGGGCCATCCCCGCCGGGCCGGACTGCTCCTTGTTTCGGTACGCGCTGTGGATGTTCCGGCCGTCGACCAGGTCACCGCCGACGAGCCGAGAAAGCACTTGCGCGAAGCGCCGCAGATCGGCGTAGGTCCCGAGATGGTCCCGGAGGCGCCGGCCTACCACTGCTGATCACCGTCGTGCGGTCGGTCGGCGGCTGTTCGCACGCCCGCGGCTGTACTTATCCTTAAGTTGATGTGTTATTGTGCTGATGGCTGGATTCCAGAAGCGTCGCCCGACCGGCGGCACGGAGGCGGCCATGGGCGACGCATCATTGGAGGATCAATGTCACGAGACCGCACCGCGCGCACGCGCATACGGCAGTACCTCGCAACCTCGGGTCCGATCGTCGACCCGTCGGGCTATGCCACGAGCCTGCTGAAGGACGCTGTCGGTTACACGGGATCCGCTGTCGCCTTCATTCAGCTGATCGCCGCCATGGACCGCGACGGCGAGATCGAGCGGGAAATCAGCGGCAAGCGCACCTACAAGATCGAGGGGATCGGCGTCCCGGTGATGCCTTCGTCCGAAGCAAGGGCTTCGACGGGTCAGACCACGGTGATCACCGGTTCGGGCCTGCCCACGATCGAACTCGACTACAAGCGGCTCGCGCAGGCACTGGTCGCCGAGCTGCTGTCGGCCACCGCGGAGGCCCAGCGCGAAACCGCACCGGCGGCCAGCACCACGACCGACCAGATCGCGGCCGAGCGCGACCAGTACGCCCGACGTCTCGAGATCGCGCGCAATCAGATCGCCGAGTTGCTCTCCCAGCCGCTCAGCTCGGCGGCGCACGGGGACGACGCCGTGGCGGCCCGCTCCGCCGACTGAGTGCCCACCGCCTCGCGGTGAGGCTCCCGACAACCCACCGCGAGGTAACGATGACCCAGACCCGGATCGTGCTCGCAGCACGTCCCGACGGCGCACCCCGGCCGGACGACTTCGCGGTGACCTCGGGCCCGATCCCGGAGCCGGCGGAGGGCCAGCTGCTGCTGCGCACGCTGTATCTGTCGCTCGATCCCTACCTCCGCGGCCGGATGGGCTCCTCGGCATCGCATTCCTCCGCCAGTCCGCCGGTCGCCCTCGGCGCGGTGATGGAGGGTGGCACCGTCGGGGAAGTCGTCGTCAGTCGGGACCCGCGCTTCGTGCCGGGTGACGTCGTCGCCGCAGCCACCGGCTGGCAGCAGTACGCCGTTGCTCCGGCGACCGCCGTCCGGCGCCTGAACCCTGCTGATGCACCCGTCTCCACAGCGCTGGGTGTGCGGGGCATGCCCGGACTGACCGGGTACGCCGCCATCCGAGAGATCGGCAGGCCGCGTCCGGGGGAGACGGTCGTCGTCGCCGCCGCGACCGGGACCGTCGGATCGTTGGCCGGGCAGATGGCCCGCCTGGACGGCTCCCGCGTCGTCGGCATCGCCGGTGGCGAGCGCAAGGTCGGCTGGCTGCGTGCCGCAGGCTTCGACGTCGCCCTCGACCACCGCGATCCGAACTTCGAGAGCAGTCTCGCCGATGCCACGCCGGACGGTATCGATGTCTACGTCGAGAGCGTCGGCGGGCGGGTCCGGCAGGCGGTCTGGCCCCGCCTGAACCGGCACGCGAGGGTGCCGGTCTGTGGCGTCGCCTCGGCGTACAGCGCGGCGTCGACAGGTCTCGATACCGACGCCGACAGCCTGATGTCCGGGCTCGTGACACGGAGCATCACGTTGCGGGGGTTCGTGTTCAGCGACTTCGAGCACCTGCGGCCCACCTTCGAGCGCGAGGTCGCGGACTGGCTCCGCGCCGGCGACGTGGTCCATCACGAGGACGTGGTGGACGGGTTGGTCAACGCACCGTCGGCCTTCCTGGGGATGCTCGCAGGCGAGCACCTGGGCAAGCGCCTCGTGAGGGTGGGTCCCGAGCGGCAGTCCGAGGATCAGGCGAGCATCGCCTGAATCTCTGCCGTCGCGGCCTCGGTGGCTCTGGCTTCGTCGAAGGCGACACCGCCACCCTTGATGACACGGGACGCACTGCGGCGTAGGTCGTCGCGGTAGCGCGCGTCGATGACGTCGAACTCGAGGTTCTTCACATAGATCCGCAGCCGGTCGCGCAACGCGCCGTCGGTGTGCGCGGCGCTGACCACCTCGGGAAGCAGACTCGTCGAGACCAGCAGGGCGTGCGCGACCTTGCGGGCGCGCTCGTCGCGCAGACCGAGCAGGATCTCCTGCTCCGAGGAGCGGATGATGTGGTCCTTCCACCAGTCGAAATCCTGCTCGGAATCGATCGCGGCCAACTCGATGTTCTGCTGCTGCAAGGTGCGGGCGAGGCCGTCGACGGCATATCCGACGTAGCGCTCGCGCTCGCTCCCGTGGAGCGATTCGACGTACGCCCGAAGGTCACGCCGGGCATCCGTGGTCGAGAAGCAGTAGCGGCGAATGCCGTGCACGTGCGGGTCGAGCAGCCCGAACTCGTAATTCATCACGCGGAACGGGTTGAGCCCGCTCTCGAGTTCGGCCGGACGCCCCACCTGCGCGGAGGCGGGCGAGAAGCCCCAGGGGGTGGTGCGCCGTCCCGCGTCCGCCATCATGTCCCGGAAGATCGGGCCGCCATACAAGCGGTGGGGGAGCAACGGGCCCGGCCCACGCGAGTAGGCGATGCTCACTCCGGCCGCTTGGGCGTTGCGCAGGAATCGGTTGTTGTCCAGGTACGTCAATGAGGCGGTGAACCGTGTCAGCGGCGAGCGGCGCAGTTCGCCGAGGTGGAAGACGGCATCGAGCATCCGCTCGACCCAATCCTCTCCCCACACCTCCTGCGCCGCATCGGCGATGTCGCGACCGATCCCCGCGTCGGCGCCGGAGTAGAGCGCGCCGACGGTCGCACAGCCGAAGAGGGACAGCAGCGCGGTCGAGGGAGAGTCGAAGCCTGCCTTGCCGCCCGACGAGTGAATCAGCAGCCCCAGTGAGTCCGTGAACCGCCCGAACGGCGAGTCGGTGTCGACGGTGATCGCAGGTTCGAGCTGGGAGAGCAGACGGAGCCCCTCGGGCGTGAACTCACGCTGCTGGTCGCCCAGACCCATCGACGCCGTCACGAACTCGCCCAGAACCCGGGTCTTCTCGGGGGTGCGGCTCTCGTAGCTGTCGTCCTCGAGCGCGCGCAGGATCTCCGCTGCGACGGGGGCCGCCGTGCTCCGAGCGACCAGCCCGAGGAAGTCGACCAGCTCTCGGCGCCGTCTGTTCGAGAACGGTACGTCGCGGGTCCGGCGGTTGGCAGCGATCGCGATCTCGGCCAGCGACACCATCGGGCCGTAGCGGCCGCTGGTGCCCGAACCGGCATAGGAGCGCACCACGCCGTTACGCACCCACTGGTTGACCGCTTGGCGGCTGACCCCCACAGCACGCGATGCGTCCGCCTGGGTGACCAGGTCGATTGGTTTCTCCTCGTCGGCGACCGACTTGGTGCGCAGCCGCTCGGCCGCACGCTCGAGGGCACGGACGAGCTCGGCCACGGGCACGGCGCCGCTCTCGCCCAGGGTCAGGGCGAGTCGCTCGAGTGCGATCGAGATGGACTCGTCGCGTTGGCTCTGCATGATGGCCCTCATCCTATTCACGAGCGGATCGGCGTCCGAACAGAACCCAGCGTTCTGATCTTCTATTCGTCTTGTAGTAATCCTGTCATGGACGGCACCGTCCTACAGGCGCGGAGGCGCCTAGACAACCCGGTCGGTGGTGAGGTGACGCCTGGACTACTGCAATTATGTTGTGAATAATGCTTATATGACTTCAAGTAATGAAAATATCCACAATGGCTTGTTCATCGGAGGCGTCTGGCGGGCAGGTGGCGCGGGCGAGTTCGACGTCCTGAACCCGGCCGACGGCAGCGTGGTCGCCACGATCGCGGACGGCAACGAGGCCGACGGCACTTCCGCCGTCGATGCCGCAGCCGAAGCGCTTCCGGGCTGGGCCGCCACGGCCCCGCGCGAGCGCTCGGAACTGCTGCGCCGTACGTACGAACTCATGTTGCGCGACCGCGAGGAACTGGCTGCCCTGATCAGTGCGGAGAACGGCAAAGCACTCGCCGACGCCCGCGCCGAGGTGACGTATGCGGCGGAGTTCTTCCGCTGGTTCGCCGAGGAGGGCGTGCGCACCGCCGGCGACTACGGCGTCGCGCCGGCCGGTGGGACCCGCACTGTCGTCACGCACAAGCCCGTCGGCGTCGCTGCGCTGGTCACCCCCTGGAACTTCCCGGCAGCGATGGCCACCCGCAAGCTGGCACCGGCACTGGCGGCCGGCTGCACGACCGTACTGAAGCCGGCCTCGGAGACCCCGCTGACCACCCTCGCCGTCGTTCGGCTGATGGTCGAGGCCGGTCTCCCCGCCGGGGTCGTCAACGTCGTCCCGACCAAGCGGTCGGGCCCTCTCGTCTCGACGTGGCTCTCCGATCCACGCGTGCGCAAGATCTCCTTCACCGGTTCGACGGAAGTCGGTCGCACCCTGCTGCGCCACGCGTCCGACCGTGTGCTCAACGCCTCGATGGAGCTCGGCGGCAACGCCCCGTTCGTCGTTACCGACGATGCCGACCTCGAACTGGCCGTCGAGGCCGCGATGGTGGCGAAGTTCCGCGGTGCGGGACAGGCCTGCACCGCCGCGAACCGCTTCTACGTGCATGCCGCCGTCGCAGACGAATTCGCCGAGCGGTTCGGCAACGCCGTGGAGAAGCTCAGCGTCGGTCCCGCGGCGCAGGGCCACGACATCGGCCCGCTCATCTCTGCTCGTGCCGTCGAGGAGGTCGGCGGCCTGGTCGAGCGCGCGGTGGCAGGCGGTGCCCGCGTCAGCCACCGCGCCGCGACGCCGGACGACGCCGGTTTCTATTACGCACCAACGGTGCTGGTCGATGTGGCGCCCGATGCCGACGTGGTCACCCAGGAGATCTTCGGGCCGGTCGCCCCGATCGTGACGTGGACCGACGAGGAGCAGATGCTGCGCCTGGTCAACGACACCGAGATGGGACTGGCGGCGTACGTCGTCTCCGGCGAGTTGGGCCGTGCCCTGCGGATCTCCGAGCGGATCGATGCCGGAATGGTCGGCATCAACCGCGGACTCGTCTCCGATCCATCGGCGCCGTTCGGCGGGATGAAGCAGAGCGGCCTCGGCCGCGAGGGCGCCCGCGCCGGTCTCGAGGAGTTCCTCGAGACGCAGTACTTCAGCATCCAGTGGCCACACTGAGCCCAATGGTCACGCTGAGCCACGACGAGGAGACACTGAAGATGGCTGATCAACTACAGGACCGGCTCGATATCGAGAAGGCACTGCGCCACTACGCGATCGGACTCGACGAGCGCCGCTGGGAGGAGTGGGATCTGGCCTTCGCGGCCGACGCGACGATCGACTTCACGCCGATGGGGGGTAAGCGCGAGACTCCCGCGCAGATGCGCGAGCGTCTCGGCAAGCCCGACCCGGCATGGTTGTTCGCCCAGCATCCGCTGTACAACACGATCATCGAGCTCGCGGGCGACACCGCAAAAGCCTTCTCCCACTATCAGATGGAGACCGGGCGACGCGGGGAGAGCGAGGGCGAGATCGTGCGGGTGTCCGGCGGTGGCGCCTACGAGGACACGCTGGCGCGAACGGACGCAGGATGGCGGATCACCGAGCGTCGAGTCTTCATGAAGTGGAAGGAGACTCGACGGGTGAGGGACGAGGTCACGCGCGGATGAGGGATCGGCGCGCCCGTGTCAGCACGGGCGCGCCGATCATCGCGCCGTCGAGGACGCAGAGCTCACGCATCCTCCAGGATGAGCTTGGCCGCGTGCCAGGCCAGCGCCTGAGTGGGTGCGGAGGTGTTGCCCGAGGGCTGGCGGGGAAAGACGGAGGCGTCGACCACTCGCACACCCTCGACGCCCCGTACGCGCAGCCGGGCGTCGACGACATCGTCCGCGTTCGGCCCGATGGCACAACTGCCGAGCGGGTGGTAGCCCGAGGAGCCCGCGTTGAGTCCGAGCTGCTCGAAGTCGGTCTCGGTGCGGACGCCGTTACCGGGAACGCGCTCCTCGGTGACCAGGTCGGCGATGGGGCCGCTGGCGAACAGCTCACGCACACGCGGTCCGACCTTCGACAGGATCCGCCGGTCCTCCTCGGTGTCGAGGAAATTGGGCTGGATGGCCACCGGATCGCCCGGGTGCGGGCCGGTGATGTGGATGTTGCCCTGGCTGGTCGGGCGCAAGGGGTACGCCGCCAGCATCAGGCCGGGATCGTCGTCCACCGCGAGCTTGTCGTTGTGCATGGTGGGCGCCTTCATCGAGATCGGGTTGAAGAAGCCGATGGTGTCGGGCCTGTCCGAGGTGGGGTCCGCCTTGAAGTAGAGCAGACAGGTGGCCGACCCCTGCGAGATGATGCCGTCCCGGCGGACGAGGTACTTGGCTCCCTGGGTCATCTGCTTCACCGAGCTGTCGACCAGCGGGTTGAAACCGTTCTCTGCAGCAGTGCGCCCGTTCAGCTTGTACATGAACCGCAGTCCGCGGTGCTCGTTGAGCCGCTCGCCGAGGTTCGGGCTCTCCGCGACCTGTTTGACGCTCGCGGCAGCGAGCACGTCGCCGCGGCCGATGCCCGAGCGCTCCAGCAAGATGGGGGAGTCCAGTGAGCCGCCGCAGACCAGTACCTCGCGGCGGGCCTTGATCTCCACCTTCTCGCCCCGGTGCCGCGCGAGCACGCCGACGGCGCGGGTGCCGTCGAAGAGGATGCGGGCGACCTCGGTGCGGGTCATCAGGGTCACGTTCGGCCGGCGCAACGCGGGACGCAGGAATGCTGTTGCCGCCGTGACCCGTAGCCCGCGACGGGTGGAGAACTGGGTGTAGCCGGCGCGCTCCAGGTCGGAGCCGTTGATGTCCATGACCCGCGTCGCGCCGATGGCGGCGGACGAGGCCATGAACGCCTCCGACACCGGCTCGGCGGGGGCGGTGATCTCCACGCTCACCGGGCCGCTGCCGCCGTGGAGTTCGGAGGCCCCGAATTGAAAGGACTCGATCTCCCGGTAGGCGGCCAGGAAGGTGTCCCAGCCCCAGCCGGGATTACCGTCCTCGACCAAGCTGTCGAAGTCTCCCGCCCACCCGCGGTTCCACACCAGACCGTTGATCGTGGTGGAGCCGCCGAGCACCCGGCCGCGCCACCAGGCATCGATCGAGTCGTTGGGCCCGAACGGCCCGGCGTCGAACCTCTTGGCGTACTTGTCCGAGTGCATCGTGAAGAAGAAGCCCTTCGGGACCAGATGCATCGGGTTGCGGTCGCTGCCGCCGGCCTCGATGACCAGGATGCTCGCGTCGGAGCCGGCGGAGAGCCGGTCTGCCAGCACGGACCCACCCGCGCCTGACCCGATGATGACGTAGTCGTACTCCACGGTCTTCTCTTCTCCTCGCTGCGTGTACCGGCTCAGGGAGCCGGTACAGGTTGTGTTGGGCGACGGGACCTCAGGCCCGCACGAGCCCGTCGAGCACCTGTCCAGCGATCCGGTCGAAGTGCTGTTCGGCGGTGCCGAGGGTGAGCGAGTCGGTGGTAGCGCGCTTGAAGTAGAGCTGCGGGGTGCCTTCCCAGGTGAAGCCGAGCCCGCCGTGCATCTGGATCGCGCTGGTGCTGACCCACGCGTAGGACTCGCTTGCCACCGCCTTTGCCAGGCTCGCCGCGAGTTGCGGGTCGTCGGTGCCGTCCTGCAGCGCCCAGACACCGTGGTAGGCCGCGGACCGCGCCGTCTCCACCGCGATGAGCATGTTCGCGCACCGGTGCTTGACCGCCTGATACGCGCCCACGGCCTGACCGAACTGCTTGCGGTTGGCCACGTGCGCCACGGTGATGTCGAGCATCCGCTGGGCGCCACCGACCTGCTCGACGGCGAGCAGCACGCCGGCGACCAGAGCGGCGCGAGCACAAACACCGAGCGCTTCGGCGCCGGTGGCCAGAAGCCGTGCCGGAGTTCCGGCGAACGAGAGTGCGGCCTGACGACGGGTGAGGTCGAGGGTGGTCAGCGGCGTACGCGTCAGCCCTGCGGCATCGCCTGCGACCGCGAACAGTGCAGGTCCCTCGTCGGTGGTCGCCACGACCAGGAGCAGGTCGGCGGTGCCGGCGTCGGGGGCCTGCGTGACTTCACCACCGAGCCGCCAGGCGCCGTCCGTGGTCCTGGCCGTCACGGTGACGGCATCCGCGTCGAGCGTGCCGTCGGAGAGCGGCGCGACCAGCGTCGCGAGCTTCGCGCCGGAGCACAGCTCCGGCAGCAGCTCGCGCTTGGCGTCCTCGTCGGTCAGCGCGGCGAGGGCAGGCATCGCCAGAGCAACGGTGCCGAGGACAGGGCCGCACACCAGAGCCGCGCCCATTTCCTCGACAGCGACGGCCTGCGCCACCAGACCGGCGTCGTCGCCGCCGTACGCCTCGGGAACGGCGAGCCCGAGGACGCCGAGTTCGCTACCGAACCGTCGCCACAGCGCCCGGTCGTGGCCGGTGTCGCTCTCCATCGCCTCGCGTACGACGGCCTCGGGGGAGAACTCGCGGCAGAAGTCGCGCACCATGGTGCGCAGCTCCACCAGCTCGTCGCTGAACTCGAACTCCTGCGTCATCGGCCTGCCTGTCGTGTGGGGAAACTGGGGGTGGTCGGGGTCGCGCTCATCGGGGGATGTCCTTCCACGGGATGCCCTTGTCGGCGCGCAGCTCCTGCGGGAGCTTCAGGACGCGCTCGCCGATGACGTTGCGCATGATCTCCGAGGTGCCGCCCTCCAGCGTGGTGGCCCGGGAACGGAGGTACTTGCGCTGGATCGCTGTCGGCCCGCTTTCGTCGTCCGGCGCATCCAGGGAGTAGGTGTCGATCAGCGTCGCCCCGGGTCCGAGCAACTCCATGCAGAACTCGTAGACATGCTGGGTGAGTTCGGAATTGAGCAGCTTGATGATGGCGCTCTCGGGACCGATCACGCCCTTGGTGGCGGCCACGCGGGCCCGGTTGCCGGTCAGCCGCTGGCTCTCCGCGCGCACCCACAGCCGGACCAGGCGCTCACGCAGTACCGGGGTGTGCCGCTCGGGGTGGGCGGCCCACAGTGCGAGGGCGTCCGCGATGGCACCGCTGCCGCGGGCGGCGACGCGGTCACCCAAGGAGGTCCGTTCGTCGCCGAGGGTGCTGTTGGCCACGATCCAGCCCTCCCCGACCTCGCCGAAGCGCTGACTGTCGGGGATGAAGACGTCGTCGAGGAAGACCTCGTTGAACGCGGCCCGTCCGGTCAGCTGGCGCAGCGGCCTGACCTCGATGCCAGGGGTCTGCATGTCGACGATGAAGTAGGTGAGGCCCTTGTGCTTGGGCAGGTCGGGATCGGTCCGGGCCAGCAGGACCGCCCAGCGGGAGAGGTGAGCGAGGCTGTTCCACACCTTCTGGCCGTTGATCCGCCAGCCGTCTCCCTCGCGTACGGCGCGGGTCGCCAGGCCGGCGAGATCGGAGCCGGCGCCGGGCTCGCTGAACAGTTGGCACCACTTCTCCTCGCCGGTGGCCAGCGGGCGCAGAAGGCGAGCGGCCAGCTCGGCGTCGGCATAGCGCCGGATGGTGCCGGCGACGATGCCGTAGCCGATGGTGTTGACAGTGCGAGGCTCGGGACCGCCCGCCTCGCGGAGAATCCGGTTGGCGAGCGGTTGCAGTGAGCGCGGCGCGTCCAGCCCGCCGAGGCCGAGGGGAAAGTGCACCCAGGTGAGGCCGGCGTCGTACCACGCGCCCATCAGTTCGGGCAGTGGGGAGGTGGCCGGCGGATGCTCGGCCACCACTCGGCGGGCGGTCTCCTCGACCAGAGTCTCGCTGGCGGTCGCAGGGGGCGCGGTTGTCATGGTGGTCCTTCGCAGCCGGTGGCAGTGATGTCAACCAACCTACTCGGCTCAACATAGTTAGAGCAGGTTAGTTGAATCACTACAAACATAATTTGGATGGATGATAGCCGGACGTCAGATGAGTGCGGCGCTGCCCAGTCGGACGCCAGGAGTGAACGCCACCGGAATCGCCGTCGGGCCGATTACGGAGGGGGTCTCGGGCAACTCGTGCCAGACGGTGTCACCGGTCGCACGCAGGTCGGGCATGCGGGTCACCAACGCGGTGAACATTGCCACCAGTTCGGCCCGTGCGAGGTGCGTGCCGAGACAGAAGTGCCGGCCTGCGCCGAAGGCAAGGTGCGGATTGGGGGAGCGGCGGATGTCGAACGTGTCGGGATCGGAGAAGACGGCGGGATCACGGTTCGCGGCGCCGTAGTAGTTCGCCACCTTCTGGCCCTTTCGGATCGCGACGCCACCGATCTCGGTGTCGCGCATCACCGTGCGGCGTTGGAAGACGATCGGCGGGTCGAACCGCAGCATCTCCTCGACGGCCTGGGGGACGAGGCTCGGGTCCGCCACCAGGGCGCGGTACTGGTCCGGGTTCTCGAAGAGCCGGAGCATGCCGGTCGCGAGCACGTTGCGCGAGGTATCGCTGCCTGCGCTGACCAGTAGCTGGAAGTCGAGCTGGAACTGAAACTCGTCGAAGGGGATGCCGAGCACCTCCCCGTGCGCGATCCGGGTCAGCATGTCGTCACGGGGGCTCTCGAGCCGCTCCTTGCGGGCCGCGTCGGCCCACTGGTACATGATCGTCGCCGCCTCGAGGCCGCGGCCCTTCGAGGTGTCGGCGCCGCTGGCGAGCGTGGCCGCAGCGTCGAACATCACCAGCGACTGTTCGCGCGGCAGCCCGATGAGGTCGGCCATGACGAAACTGGCCATCCGGCCTGCAATGTCCTCGACGAAGTCGCACTCGCCCTTTTCGATGACCCGGTCGATGATGTCGTGGACCAGCTCCTGAAGGCGGTCCTCGCCCGTGCGAACCGCGAGTACGCCCAGTTCCGGACTGAGGAACTTGCGGTGCTCGGTGTGGTGCGGAGGATCGGAGAAGATCAGGTGCTGATGGGTCTCGTCGCCGGCGCGTGCGTCGTCGTTGATCAGCGTTGTCGGTGCGTTCGCGAACGTCGCGGAGTCGGTCTCGACCGCCTTGATGTCGGCGTAGCGCGTCAGGGCGAAGTAGCCCGGTCCGCCGTAGGGCTCCTCGTGCCAGTGCACGGGGTCGGTCTCGCGCAGATGGCGATACAGCTCATAGGGCTGTCCGTTCACGTAGTGGGCCGGGTCGAGCAGGTTGATGTCCATGCGCACCTCCAGAAGGAGAGAGATCCCGGGCGCCGCCGGGCTGACAAGTTTCAATGAGGGAGCATACCTTTTTAAGTCGTGTTGTACTAGTGTTAAAGGCTAATTACGAACCCGCCAACAGGAGGACCACTGTGACTGCCACGATGCCCGCCCAGCGCACATACCGAACGCTCAACCCCGCCACGGGTGAGCTGCTGCGAGAGTTCGCCTTCGTCGACGACGCGGATCTGGAGGCAAAGCTGGCGACCGCGCACGCGGCCCACCTCGCCTGGCGCGAGGTCCCGATCTCGGAAAAGGTCGCCCTCTTCCTCGCGGTCGCGGACCTGATCGAAGCAAGGCTCCCCGAACTCGCCCACCAGGCGACCCTGGAGATGGGCAAGGTGCTGCCACATTCGATGGCCGAGGGCGCTGGTGCCGTGGACATGTTCCGGTACTACGCCAAGCACGGCGAGGAGCTGCTCGCCGACGAGCTGATCGAGGTTCCCGGCTTCGCCAAGGTGATCCTGCGGCGGGAGGCAGTCGGTGTCGTTCTCGGCATCGAGCCGTGGAACGCCCCGCTCTACCAGGCGATGCGTGCGACCGCACCGAACCTGATGCTCGGCAACACCGTGATGGTGAAGCCGGCCGAGATCTGCGCCGGCTCGACGCTGATGTACGACGAGATCTTCCGCGAGGCCGGGTTCCCCGAGGGTTGTTACCAGACCATCCTCGCCACCCCCGACCAGTGCTCGACCCTGATCGCCGACGACCGCATCCGCGCTGTGACCCTCACCGGCTCCGACCGCGCGGGGTCGGCCGTGGGCGCCCAGGCGAGCAAGCACATCAAGCCGGTCGTCCTCGAGCTCGGTGGGTCCGACGCGTTCATCGTGCTGGACTCGGCCGACGTCGACCTCGCTGCCGGCACCGCGGCGGCCTGCCGCCTCGTTCTCGGGGGCCAGGCCTGCGCGCTGCCGAAGCGTGTCATCGTGACCGACGGCATCGCCGACGAGTTCACCGAGAAGTATGTCGCTGCGTTCGCCGGGCAGGTTCTCGGCGACCCGTTCGACGAGAAGTCGACCGTGGGCCCCATGTCGAGCCAGGCTGCGGCCGACCTGCTGCAGGAACAGATGGAGGACGCGATCGCGAAGGGTGCGACGGTGCTGCTCGCGGGCGGCAAGGTCGACGGCCCCGGGTCGTACTTCAGGCCTGCCGTCATCGCAGGTGTCACGCCGGAGATGCGGGTCTACAAGGAGGAGCCTTTCGGCCCGCTCGGGATGATCTTCCGGGTCGCCGACGCGGAGGCAGCCGTGACGCTCGCCAACGACAACCCGTACGGTCTCGGCGGCGCCGTCTTCGGCGCCGAGGAGGAGGCCATGCGGATCGCCGCACGCCTCGACACCGGTGGTGTCGGCATCAACGCCTTCCTGGGTTCGCCGACCGAGGTGCCCTTCGGTGGCACCAAGCGCTCCGGTGTCGGCCGTGAACTGGGGCGCAGCGGCATGGACCAGTTCGCCAACATGAAGACGTATGGCATCGGCGGCTGACCCGGACCCGACGCAGAGAATGGAGAAGACGATCAGCACTCGCCCGACTGTCTCGCCCCGGCGCAGCTACAGCAAGGCCCAACTCGACGAGATCGCCCAGCGCTACCGCACCTGGGGGCGCTGGGGGAGTGACGACGAGGCCGGCTCGCTCAACTACATCACGCGCGAGCGGAGAGCCGCTGCCGGTGCGCTGATCCGCACCGGGAAGTCGTTCTCCCTGGCCATCCCGCTCGACCGGAACGGGCCGATGCCGGCGCGGTCGGCACGGGTCAACCCGCAGCACGTGATGTACAAGCACGGTGGCGACCTGCTGGCCGACTGGGACAACGCGCAGCACGGGATGCAGTCGACCGACGACGGCATCTACATGCCGCTGCAGTGCGCCACCCAGTGGGACGCTTTCTGCCATGTGTTCTACGACGGGGTCACCTACAACGGTCACGGTCCGCAGACGGTGACGAGCCAGGGGGCCGTCCACAACAGCATCGCCCAGGTGAGCGACCGGGTGGTGGGCCGCGGTGTGCTGCTCGACTTTCCGCGTTTCTTCGGCGTCGACTGGCTCGAGCCCGAGGCGGCGATCCAGGACGTCGACGTGGAGGCCTGCGCCGAGGCGCAGGGCGTCGAGATCGGCGAGGGCGACATCGTGCTGATCCGCACCGGGCACATGCGACGCCGGCGCGAGGAAGGCGAGGAGCACTGGGGCGATTACGCCGCCGGTCCCGCGCCGGGGCTGGGCGTGAGCGCGGCCGACTACCTGCTCCCGCGCAAGATCGCGGCGGTCGCCTCCGACACCTGGGGACTCGAGTCGGTCCCCAGCGAGTCGTTGCCGGAGGCGAAGTTCGCGCTGCACGTGATCTTCCTGGTCAACGCCGGTGTCCTGATCGGTGAGATGTGGGACCTCGATCAGCTCGCCGCCGACTGCGCCGCAGACGGCATCTACGAGTTCTTCCTCAGTGCCCAGCCACTGACGGTGACGGGAGCCGTCGGCTCGCCGTTGAACCCGATCGCGGTCAAGTAGGACCGCAATTATGTTGTTTCTATGTTTCGATCGAAGAATGGGGCGACACGGTCGTCGCGCCGGAGAGGACGCTCATGTCGGAGTACAAGTTCATCACCTATGAGGAGCTGGACGGAGGCGTCATCGCGCGGATCACCCTGAACCGTCCCCGCTACCGCAACGCCCAGAACCGCAGCCTGCTCGTCGAGCTCGACGAGGCGATGCTCCGCGCCGAGGCCGACGACACCGTGCGTGTGGTGATCCTGGCCGGCAACGGTATGACGTTCTCTTCCGGGCACGACATGGGCACGCCCGACAGGGCCCTGGAGCGCGAGGCCGGTCCGGATCAGCACCCGACGTTCCAGAGCCACGGAGCGACCAAGGTCAGTGCTGAGAAGCGGATGACCCAGGAGTGGCACTTCTACTACCAGAACTCGCTGCGATGGCGGAACCTGCGCAAGATCACCGTCTGCTCGGTGCAGGGACCGGTGCATGCGGCGGGACTCACTTTCGCCTGGTCGTGCGACCTAATCGTCGGCGCCGAGGGCACGACGTTCGCAGACCCGGTGGGCACCCGGCTCGGTATGTGCGGCGTCGAGTACTTCGCCCACCCCTGGGAGTTCGGCCTGCGCCGAACGAAGGAGCTGATGCTCACCGGCGGCGAGGTCACGGTCGAGGAGGCCCACCGCATCGGCATGGTCCAACAGATCTTCCCGGCCGACGAGCTGGTGGAGCGCACGCTCGACTACGCCCGCGAGATCGCGAAGCGGCCGACCATGACCTCCTTGATGATCAAGGAAGCGGTCAACCAGACCCAGGACAACATGGGTTTCCACAACGCACTGCAGGCCTGCTTCAGCCTGCACCAGATCAACCACGCCCACTGGGCGGAGATCCACGGCGGCCGGGTCGCCCACGCGACCGTCGAGGACGGCGCTGTCCAGTGGCGCAAGCGGGAATCCTCGGCGGATCCCGATCAGGACCCGGAACAGACCATCGCGCACACCACGGTGGCCGCGAAGTGACCGAGTGGGTGGACCGCGACGCGGACTGGAGCCCGGACTACGCGTCGATGCTGCGCCTGGACGGTGAGGTCCACGTGGTCCTCGGCGGCGGGTTCGGCATCGGCCTGCAGGCATGCCGGGCCCTGGCGGCCAACGGCGCGACGGTCGTCTGCGTGGATCGCGAAAAGGAACGCGCCGCCGCTGTCGCCGAGGAGGTCGGCGGCCTTGCCTGGACGGGAGACATCACCGACCGCGAAGCGATGGCCTCGCTCTTCGACTTCGTCGAGGAGCAGTGCGGCCGGCTGGACGGCGTGGTCGACATCGTCGGACTGGCGATGTACAAGTCGCTGGTCGACCTGACCGACGACGACTGGACGTTCCACGTCGACATCGTGCTCAAGCACGCGTACCTCGCGCTCACGTACGCCGGCCGGTTCTGGGAGCGGACCGGCACCGGCGGCTCGATCTCCTTCGTCGCTTCGGTCGCCGGGATGACCAGCGCTCCGAAGACCAGTGCGTACGGCGCGATGAAGGCGGCACTGATGTCGCTGGTACGCACGTCCGCGGTCGAACTCGGTCCGCTGGGCGTCCGGGTCAATGCCGCCGCCCCGGGCCTGGTGCGCACGCCGCGGCAACAGACCAACCCGCGCTGGACCCACGACCTCGTGGTCGCCAACGTGGACAAGACACCGCTGCGCAAGGTCGCCTATCCCTCGGACATCGCCGCCGTGCTGCTGTTCCTGAGCTCGCCGCTGGCCGGCCACGTCACCGGTCAGACGATCACCGTCGACGGCGGCAACAGCATCGTCTTCAACGTCGACACTCCCGAACCCGAGCAGGTCTGAGCGGGACTTTCGCCCCCGGCGCCCTGGATCCCCGCCTCGACGAGGATCCAGGGCGCTCAACTAACGAAGTGGGCCGCGGTGGCGGTGGTGACGATCTCGAGCGGGTCGAACGGAGCACCGGCGGGGTAGACGTGGTTGAACAGCGCCACGCCGTCCGCGGTGAGCGCGGCGTCCGAGCCGGACCAGCCGGCCTCGGTCCGGGTCATGGTCACGGTGACGAGCGGCAGGCGCGGCCCGGTCCCGTCCTCGGAGGTCGGGTCCTCGACGCTGAGCACCGCCGTGCCGCCGTCGATGCCCAGCTCGATCCGCGGCCCGGCCAGGCGGACGAAGAGCAGCCCGCCATGACCCGACAGCCGCAGGTCGCCGCGGAAGGCCAACGTCGAGGCGGTGGTCGCGTCCGGGTCCGCCGGATAGACGACGAGCTGCGGGTCGTCACGGGTCATCCGCGCGCCGTCGGACACCGACGCCCGTGCGTCCGGCAGCGCCGCCACATAGCGCAGAAAGCTGGCCCGGATGCTCCAGCGCAGCTCCGCGCCCGGGATCTCACGCATCGACGGGATTGAGCAGGTCGGCGACGTCGAGCGTGGTGGCGATGTCGCGTTTGACGATCTTGCCGCTCGGAGTGCGGGGAAGCTCGGCATCGACGATCGCGATCCGTGCCGGCACCTTGAAGGCGGCCAGCCGCTCGGCGGCGAAGGTGCGCAGCTCCTCCGGTTCGAGGCGGCTGCCGGGCCGGACACGTGCGACCGCGACGAGCTCCTCGCCGAGCGCGGCGTGCGGCGCGCCGAATGCGGCTGCCTCGAGTAGGTCGGGATGTGCGTTGAGCACGGCCTCGACCTCGGCGCAGTAGATGTTCTCGCCCCCGCGGATGACCACGTCCTTGAGGCGACCGGTGATGTAGACCAGGCCCTCCTCGTCGATCCGGCCGAGGTCGCCGGTGTGGAACCATCCGTTGCGGAAGTCCTCGGCGTCCGGCAGGTCGAAGTAGCCGCTGACGACCTGAGGCCCGCAGATCGCGATCTCACCCACCTCGCCGGTCGGGAGAGCGCGACCGTCCTCGTCCAGGATGGCTACCTGCACGGTGGGGAGCGTGCGCCCGACGCTGTCGGGATGACGGGCGAAGTCGCCGGCCGGAATGGACAGGACACCCGAGGTGGTCTCGGTCAGGCCGTACCCGGTGCGGGGCGTGATCTGGTCGCCGAAGCGCTCCCGTATGGCGTCGACGACCTGGAGGGAAGCTGCCGAGCCACCCATCCCGATGATGCGCAGGCTGCTCAGGTCGCGCTCGGTGGTTGCGACGGCGTCGAGGAAGGTCTGGATGACGAACGGCGGTCCTGCGATCTCGTTGGCCGCCTCGCGCTCGACCAGCTCGACCGCCAGTTCGGCGTTCCACTTGTACATCAGCACCAGGGTGTGGCCCGAGTACGCCGCCGTGTAGAGCGTGTTCATCCCGGCGATGTGGAACATCGGGAACGTCATCAGCTTCGTCGACGGTGCCGGCGGCAGGACCTGAAGCGGCTCGGTGGCGGTCGCAGGCACGACCCGCACGGCGCGGATGAGCTTGTTGAGCAGGGAAGCCGAGTGGTTGCGGTGGCGGTGCAGCGCGCCCTTCGGTTTTCCGGTGGTGCCGGAGGTGTAGAGGATCGTGGCGGGGTCCTCCGGGAGGACCTCCTCGGCCGGCGGCTCGGTCGGGTGACCGGCGCGCCGCACGAGGTCGGCGTAGGAAATTACCGCGTTGCGTCCGTGCTCGGTGACGGTGGCGTCCTCGGTTCGGACCCCGATCACGGCGCGTACCCCGCCTGCGGCCAGGTCCTCCTCGGCCAGCAGCGCGACGCGCTCGCGGTCGGCCACCAGTACCACCGGTCGCGACTCGGCGACCAGGTCGGCGAGTTCGCGGGTGCGGAGCCAGCCGTTGTACGGCACCAGCACGGCACCGAGCAGCTGGGTGGCCCAGAAGGTGAAGATGAACTCCGGGTAGTTGCGCATGGCCAGGCCGACCCGGTCGCCCTTGCGCACGCCGAGCTCGTCACGCAGGGCGTGGGCGAGCGCCACGACCTCCTGCCACTGGTCCTCGTAGGTCCAGCGCTCCTCTCCGTACACGACCGCGGTCCGGTTCCGGTGCTCTCGGGTGGCGAGGAAGGCGTCGCGCATCGTGCGCGGATCGCGGTCGAACATCTCCAGGCGCACGCCGTCGACGGCGATCTCCGTCAAGGGGAACGCCCCGTCGGGTGCGGTGAGGAGCCGGAGTCGAGTCGTCTCGTCCAGGGTCATGGTGGCGCTACCTTTCGCGAATGCCTATCGAGCGCCCGCCGCGGACAGGTCTGGGTCCGGCGGAGGCCGGTCGCGTCTCAGCGCGACTTCTGCAATAGTTGTACATAATAGCAAAATAAGTACAAGCGCGATGCGCAGCAAGACCGCGGCACGAGCACGACAGGGAGGCGACCGATGTCAGAGGTGGAGACGGCAGTGGTGGACGAAGCGGCCGAGACGAGGGTGGTGAGCATCGCGCAGGGCGCCTTCCGTGGCGCGCGCACCGGCAGCGGCTGGGCCTTCAAGGGGGTCCCGTACGCTGCACCGCCGGTCGGCGAGGCCCGCTTCGATGCCCCGCGCCCTCCCGTGCCGCACCACGGAATCGCGGACGCCACCGACTGGGGGCCGACCGTCTCCACCCCGCCGCAGCGGTCCGCGGTGATCGACGCCCTGCTACCGGACCCGCACCGGCAGGGCGAGAACGGCCTGAACCTCAACCTCTGGTCGCCGGATCTGGAGGGCACCGCACCGGTGCTGGTCTTCATCCACGGCGGCGGATTCGCTACCGGCGCCGGTTCCACCACGGCCTTCGACGGTACGGCGTTCGCACGCGACGGCGTACTCGCCGTGACGATCAACTACCGGCTGGCAGTGGAGGGCTTCGCGCTGCTTCCCGATGCCGCTACCAACCGCGGACTGCGCGACCAGGTCGCGGCGCTGGAGTGGATCCGCGACAACATCGCAGCGTTCGGTGGGGACCCCGGACGGGTGACCATCGCGGGCGAATCCGCAGGCGCGATGGCGGTGTGCACTTTGCTCGCTGTCCCCAGTGCGCGTGGCCTCTTCCATCGGGCCATCTCGCAGAGCGGGACCGGGCATCACGTGCACTCGCGGGCACAGGCCGAGACCGTCGCCTCCGAGCTGGGCATCGAGCTCGGTGTCGAGGCGAATGCCCCTGCGCTGACGAAGGTCCCGATCGAGGAGCTGCACACCGCCACCAACGCGGTGATCACCCGGCTGACCTCCGGCCAGGACCCGCGCTTCGCCGAGTTCCGCCGGCTGGTGTTCCAGCCCGTGGTCGACGGCGACTTCCTGCCCGAGCACCCGGTAGACGCGATCGCGGCCGGCGCCGCCGCGGACGTCGACCTGCTGATCGGGGTGAACGCCGAGGAGTACGGGCTCTTCGTTGCACCCACCGGCCTGGCCGACGCGATGACCGCCCAGGTCCTCACCGCCACTACGGCGAGGCTGTGCGAGGACCCGGGTGCAATGCTCGCGACGTACCGCGAGCAGCTGCCCGAGGCGTCGCCGGCCGAGCTGTTCGTGGCGGTGCAATCGGACTGGTTCTGCATCGCCCCCACCGACCGGCTCCTCGAAGCGCGGCAGGCGGCCGGGAAAGCGTCGTACGCCTACCAATTCGCTTGGCGGCCGACGACGTTCGAGGGCCGGCTGGGCGCCTGCCACACACTCGAGGTCCCCTTCGTCTTCGACACCCTGGACGATCCCTGGGGGATCGAGCTGCGCGGTGCCGACGCGCCGCGGGAGCTGGCCGCCCGGATGCACGGCGCCTGGGTCGCGTTCGTCGCCACCGGAGAGCCCGGCTGGCCGGCATATGGCGAGGACAGGACGTTCTGCCGCCTCGACCTCACCGACTCGCTGGTGCAGGACCCGTTGGCGTTCAGCAGACGGGCCTGGCAGGGTATCGCGTTCTGAGATCCTTCTCTTGAACAAATGATGACGCTATGATCCTGTAATCATGACTCCAACTCGTTTGATCGATGCTCAGATCCATGTCTGGAAGGCCTCGACGCCGGACCGTCCCTGGCCCCTCGACGCCATCGAGCCGCAGCGGCCCGTTCCGCTGGAGGTGCCCGAGGTGCTGGACGAGATGGCCGATGCCGGGGTCAGCGGTGCTCTCCTACTCGGGCCGACCTGGGAGGGATCGCGCAACGACTACGTGCTCGAGGTGGCAGCGGCCGACCCGTCGCGCTTCGGCGCGATCTGCCGCTTCGCCACCGGCGACCCGGAAGCGGTCGAGCGGCTGGCGCAGTGGCGCGACATCGCGGGGATGCGGGCCATCAGGATGTCGCTCAACCGCGGCGACGTCGAGGGGACGCTGGAAGCGGCGCGACGCAGCGGCTTCTTCGCGGCGGCCGAGCGCTACGGCGTTCCCCTGAGCATCTACGCCCCCGGTCGCTACGGGCTCTACGCCGGACTGGCCGAGGAGTTCCCTGGTCTGAAGATCGCCGTCGACCATGCCGCCGTCGAGACCGCCGAGGCTCCCCTGCCCGAGGCGGTGGCTCCGCTCGCTGCCCTGGCCCGCTATCCCGGCATCGCGGTCAAGGCGTCGGCGCTGCCGTGCTTCGTACGCGAGCCACACCCGTTCCCGTCCATCACCGAGGCGATATACCGGCTCGTGGAGTCCTTCGGCGCCGCGCGTGTCTTCTTCGGATCCGATCTGTCGCGGCTGGCGGTGCCCTATGCCGAGTTGTCGGACGTCTTCACCGCTCGTCTCCCCGCGCTGAGCGAGGCCGAGCGTGCCCTGGTCGCCGGGCGGGCACTGACCACCTGGCTGGACTGGCCCGAGCCCTTCGATGACTGATCCTCGCGCGGAGGAGGGACGGCCCGGCGGCGTGGTCCATGTCCGGGCAGTCGGACCGGTTCTGCAGATCACCCTCGACCGACCACACAAGCGCAACGCGGTGGACCCGGCGATGACCGTCGGCCTGGAGGCGGCGTTCACCCGGCTGGAGGCGGATCCCGGCCTGCGGGTCTGCGTCCTGGCAGCGACCGGCGACTACTTCTGCGCCGGCAGCGACCTCGTCCTGGGCGCGGGCCCGCATACCGCCGATGGCGGGCAGTACGGCATGATCCGGCGCTCCCGCACCAAGCCTCTCGTCGCCGCGGTCGACGGGCCTGCGTTGGGCGGCGGCTTCGAGATGGTGCTCGCGGCCGATCTCGTGGTGGCCTCGCGCAACGCCTGGTTCGCGCTGCCGGAGGGCGCTCGGGGACGGCTGCCGGGTGCGGGCGGACTGTTGCGCGCTCCGGCGCGGCTGCCCCGCAACGTGGCCGTCGAGATGATGCTGACCGGCGCCCGTCTGGATGCCGCGCGCGCCTACGACCTGGGACTGGTCAATCGGCTGGTGGAGTCCGGCGCGGTGCTCCGGGCTGCGTTCGAGCTCGCGCTGGATGCGATCACGAGTGCACCGGAGTCGGTGGCCCAGATCCTGCGCGGACTGGAACGGATCGAGGAGCCCGGGGAGCAGCTGGGCTGGGGGGCCACCGCGGAGGCGATGGACGTCCTGCGCGGCTCTTCGGACCATACGGAGGGCACGGCCGCGTTCGTCGAGCGGCGCCCACCCCTTTGGGTGCTCAGCGCGGCGCAGCGTGCCGCGATCGCCCGCGCGGCGACCCTGCCGCCGGCCGGCTCGTGACGCGTGGGCGACGACGTGTCTGTCGTATTCGTCGGCTCTGACGATTGACGTGACCCAGATCTCTGAGCATTATTAGACGACCATTACGAGTCATTGTGGGATTCATAGAACATCAGTAGACCCGACGCCCGGTCCCGGGGCGCGTGCCATCGTTCCCAGCAACCTAGAGGTATCACGTGGACACTCTCCTGCCCTTCATCGTCGCCGGACTGGTGACCGGATCTGTGCTCGGTCTCGCCGGGACGGGGCTGGTTCTGACGTACAAAACGTCCGGCCTGTTCAACATCGGCCACGGCGCGATCGCCGCCGCGGCCGCCTACATCTTCTACTGGCTCCATGTCGAGCTCACCATGAACTGGTGGCTCGCGCTGCTGCTGTCGGTACTGGTGTTCGGCCCGCTGAGCGGCCTGGTCCTCTCTGCGGTGAGTCTCAAACTGAGCAACCAGAGGCCCGCCTTCAAGGTCGTGGCCACGGTGGGCATCGTCCTGCTCGTCCAGGGCCTGTCCACGGTCAAGTTCGGATTCAACCCGCTGCGGCCGGAGCCGTTCCTGCCCGGCGCCACCACGATCACGCGGATCGCCGGCGTCAACGTGACCTATGCCCAGCTCACGATCATCGTGATTTCCTTGGTGATCGTCGCCGCGCTGTTCTACTTCTTCCGCTTCAGCCGGGTCGGCCTGGCCATGCGCGCAGTGGTCAACGATCCCGACCTCGTCGCCCTGCACGGCACCAGCCCGCAGGCCGTCCAGCGGCTGTCCTGGGGCATCGGCGCCTCGCTCGCGGCACTGTCGGGCGTGCTGATCGCTCCGACCGCCGGCATCGAAGCGGTCGCGATGACCTTCCTGTTCGTGCAGGCTTTCGGCGCCGCCGCCCTGGGCGGGTTCTCGAACATCCCGTTGACCTACGTCGGCGCGCTGGTGATCGGCGTCGCCTCGAGTCTCTTCACCAAGTTCGCGATCGACATCCCGTCCCTGCAGGGCATGTCGACGGCGCTGCCCTTCATCGTCCTGATCATCGCTCTCATGGTGACGCCCAAGCGGCGCCTCGACACTCCGGCGCGAGCCGAGCAGGCGCCCAAGATCCCGTACCACGGCCCGACCAGCACCCGGCTCATCGGCGGTGGCGTCGTGCTGATCTTCCTGCTCCTCGGTCCGCAGATCTTCTCCTCCAACCTGACCTTCTTGACCGTCGGCCTCACGCAGGCGATCGTGCTGCTCTCGCTCGGTCTGGTCGTACGCACCGGTGGCATGGTCTCGCTCTGCCAGGCCGTTTTCGCGGCGATCGGTGCCGTCACCTTCGCCCAGATCAGTGCTCACTGGGGTCTGCCGTGGTTGGTCGGCGTCCTGCTCTCCGCGCTGGTCGTCGTCCCGGTGGCGGCGCTGCTCGCACTGCCGGCCATCCGCCTGCAGGGTCTGTTCCTCGCCCTGGCCACGCTCGGCTTCGGCCTGTCCGCGGAGGCCTGGCTCTACCAGAAGAGCTGGTTCTTCGGTACGACGGGCACCGGCCTGCCGATGCCGCGACCGGGCGACGCCGGCGACGAGGCGTGGTACTACATCGTGCTCGCCTTCTTCGTCGTTGCCGCCATCGTGATGGTGCTCATCCACCAGAGCCGGCTCGGCCGGGTGCTGCGCGGACTGTCGGAGGCGACGCTCGCGGTGCGCACCCTCGGACTCAACACCAACCTGCTGCGCCTCATCGTCTTCTGCATCGCCGGCTACATCGCGGGCATCGGCGGCACGCTCTACGGCAGCACCATCCACTACGCGGTGCTCGGCGACAGCAACTACGCCGCCTACTACTCCTTGGTCCTGGTCGCCACGCTGGCACTGATGCCGTTCCGCGAGCCGTGGTACGCGGTCGTGGGCGTCGTCTCGGCGATGATCCCGGCGTACTGGCACAGCGAGACCGCCACGCCGTGGCTCAGCGTGATCTTCGGCGTCGGCGCCATCGTGATCGCCACCCGCGGCGGCGCGGACACGCTCCCGCAGCGTGCCCGCGACTTCATCGATACCCACTTCCGGCGTCGTAAGGAGGCACCGAACGTCGCCGTCGCCGACGATCCGTGGCAGATCCCGTCCGCGGCCACCGGCCTGGAGATCCGCGACCTGACGATCAAGTACGGCGGTCGGACCGCGCTCGACAAGGCGGTGCTGACGGCTCCCGTCGGCCAGATCACCGGTCTGATCGGCCCCAACGGTGCGGGAAAGACCACGCTGTTCAACGCGGCGAGTGGCCTGCTCACCCCGACCACCGGCCAGGTCATGCTGCACGGCCAGGACGTCACCGGCCTCGGCGCCGCCGCCCGAGGCCGCCGCGGTCTCGGCCGGACCTTCCAGCTCATGCAGTTGGCGGATTCGCTCACGGTGGCGCAGAACGTCGCGCTCGGCGTCGAGTCCGGCATGGCCGGCTCCAGCCTGCGTGGTCAACTGATGGCGACCCGGAAGGAACGCAGGGCGACCCTGGAAGCGGCCGAGTACGCGATGGAGCTGTGTGGGATCGCAGACCTGCGTGACGTGAACGCGGGCGAGCTCTCCACCGGACAGCGGCGCCTCGTCGAGCTGGCCCGCTGCCTCAGCGGCCCCTTCGACGTCCTGCTGTTGGACGAGCCGTCCTCCGGCCTGGATCCGGTCGAGACGGAGAAATTCGGCGAGACCCTGACCCAGATCGTCAAGACGCGCGGCTGCGGCATCCTGCTGGTCGAGCACGACATGGCTCTCGTGCTCAGGATCTGCGCCCAGATCCATGTCCTCGACTTCGGCAAGATGCTCTTCCACGGCACACCGAGCGAGGTCCGCAACAGCCCCGTCGTCCAGGCGGCGTATCTCGGCTCCGAGGCGGACGCCGAGATCGAGATCGCCGACGACCTCATCGAGGAGATGGTCCGATGACCGAACGAACGACAACGATCGAGGCCGCAGGGGGAATCGCTCTCACCGGAAAGCCGGCCCTCGAACTGCGCAACGTCAACGCCAGCTACGGGACCACCTCGGTGCTGCGGGATGTGTCCCTGCGGGTGGAGCCGGGTTCGGTGACGGCCCTGATCGGCCCGAACGGTGCCGGCAAGACCACGTCGCTGCGCGTCGCCTCGGGGCTGATTCGACCCTCGTCGGGCCAGGTGCTCATCGACGGTGACGAGGTCACCCGGACCTCGGCGGCGCGGCGCTCGCGCGCGGGCCTGTGCCACGTGCCCGAGGGCCGGGGCGTCTACCGCAACCTCACCGTGCGGGAGAACTTGTTGATGCAGTCCAACGCATTCAACGCCCAGGAGAGCATCGAGATCGCGACCGGCGTCTTCCCGCGTCTGGGGGAGCGGCTGAACCAGAAGGCCGGCACCATGTCTGGCGGTGAGCAGCAGATGCTCGCGCTGTCGGCCGCCTACGTCGCCAACCCGCGTCTGGTTCTCGTCGACGAGCCCTCGCTCGGACTGGCGCCGATCATCGTGGACCTGGTCTTCGACTTCCTCCGCACCCTGCGAGAGAAGGGCGTCGCGCTACTCCTCGTCGACCAGTACGCGCTGCGCACCCTGTCGATCGCCGACCACGCCTACGTGCTGCGCCGCGGCGAGATCGCCTACGACGGCAGCGCTGAGACCCTGCTTCAGGGCAACGTGCTCGAGCAGTACATCGGCGACGGCGCTGCCTGAGTCCCTCCCACGGACGCAAGTGAGCCCGCCCCCTGATCGGGGGGCGGGCTCAGTTGCGTTGAGCCTCATCGTGGTCCAGGTCGTTCGAGCTACGCCACGGGAACGGAGCCGCGGCGGGCATGCACCGGCACGCCACCCTGAGCCGTACGTAGGAAACGGTCGAAGGCCCGCGGCCCACCGGAGGAGATAGGAAAAGGCCCGCGCCCCCCGGATGGAGGACGCGGGCCTTCGGTGATGCGTGTGCGGTGGATCAGATAGCGAGGCCGGGCAGCTACCCCCCGCAGGTGCTGGCGAGGTCGCCCGTCGCACTGTTGCCGGATGTTGCCGGCGCGATGCCCTTGGGGCCGTCGTCGCCGGCGTTGAAAGTGAACCGAGCGTGGACGGGGACCAATCGACCCCGACCGCGACGGTCGCCGATCCCGGGGTCGACGGTGGCCGATCCCGGGTCACAGTCGGCGACGAGTTCAGTCTGGCCGCGAGGACGTCAAACGTGACCGGCTGCCACAGCCGCGCCGTCAACTCGGTGCCGGCCGCCGCGATCAGGTCGAGCGGGTTATTTTGTGGCGCTGAATGATCCGGTTGGCGAAATGTGGAGATGAGTGCGGCTATGCGCCCGCACACACCCTGTGTCCTACGGTGGAAATAGGCAAAGGCCCACGCCCTCCGGATGGAGGACGCGGGCCTTCGGTGATGCGTGTGCGGTGGATCAGATGCCGAGGCCGGGCAGGTAGCCCCCGCAGGTGCTGGCGAGGTCGCCCGTCGCACTGTTGCCGGACGTTGCCGGCGCGATGCCCTTGGGGTTGTCGTCGCCGGCGTTGAAAGTGAACAGCCAGTTGCAGCCGACCGGCTTGGAGGCCTGGCCCTTGGTGTAGGTGATCGGCTCGGGCAGCAGGCCGTCGAGGGTCTCGTCCTTGATGGTGTACATCGCGTCCATCACCGTCGACCGGTTGATCTCGGCCGGCTTGGCGTTCTCCAGTGCCTTCTGAAGCAGTTCGAAGCTGGACCAGATGGAGGTGGAGTTGCCCGAGGTGTAGACGCCGTCGGGCGAGTACTTGTTCATGGCGTCGCGGTAGGCCACGACCTTCGCGTCGTCGGACCACCACGGGAAGCCTTGCGTGCCGCCGGCCGACTTGAAGCCCGAGACCTTGCTGAACGCCTCCTGGTCGAAACCTGAGTTGATGACCGAGAAGATGCCGTCGTAGCCCTGCTGCAGGCAGTCGGTCGCGACACGGGCGCCGACGGCATAGCCGATGTTGAAGGCGATCGCATCGGTGTCCTTGCCGGTGAAGGCCAGGCACTGGGCGGTGTAGTCGCTGGCCGTCGCCGAGAACTGCTGCACGCCGGTCGCGTCCATGCCGATGGACTTGACGTAGTCCTCGGCCTTTTCACCGTTGGTCGCGCAGACGGCGACCTCGGCGCAGGCGGCCCAGCCGAAGCTCTTCGCACCTGCCGCCTTGGACTGGTCGATGTAGGACTTGATGGTGTAGTCCGAGCCGGAGACGTTCTGGAAGACGCCGGGGACTTGCGACCAGAGCAGGTCGCTGGAGCCGCCGCCACTGATCACCGGGACCGGAGTGTCCTTGAACAGGTCAGCCATCGCCCCCTCGGCGACCAGATCGGTCATGAAGATGGCGTCGACGCTGTCGTCGGCGAGGAATGCCTTGGCCGCCGAGGTGGCGCCCGGAACGGTGTTCTTGGAGTCGACAATTTCGATCTCGACCGGGTGACCGAGGATGCCGCCGCTTGCGTTGGTGGACTCCTGCCAGGCGTGTGCGACGGCCTCGGCCGCGAGACCGTTCGAGGCCTGCGCGCCGGACTTGGAAGCGACATAGCCGATCTTGATCGGTGTTCCGGTCAAGCTCGACGAGCTGCTGCCGCTGTCGGGGCCGGAGGTGGATGTGTCGTTGCTGCTGCCGCCGCACGCTGCGAGTGCCACGCTGGCCACGCTGGCCACGGCGAACACGGCACCGACCCGCGTTGCCTTTTTGAGGGTGAGAATCCTGGATGACACCGATGCTCCTCGTGTGTTCGGGTCCCGTCATCGGGCGACGGGTGTCCTCTGCAGGAAACATAGATGAGACGAGCATCACTTGTCTACTTATTACATAATAGTAAACGCACTTGTTTACGACTTCGAAAGAGAGAAACCGCACGTGCTGGACGAGGTGGGCCCACCACGCTAGCCTCCTTTAAGCATAAGTTGACAACAACTGACGACGTTCTGGCTGAAGGGGCGATACATGACTGCCACGCTTGATCTGGCGCTGCTTGCCGACAAGATGGAGCTCACCGAACTGGTGGCGAAACTCGAGCGCGCCGTGGACCGGATGGACCGCGAGGGGATCCTGGCCTGCTACTCCGAGACGTCCTTCGACGACCACGGTCGCTTCCGGGGGAGCCGCGAGGAGTTCGCCGAGTTCATCTGTGACAACCCCGGTTTCACGTCGGCCTCCAGCTTCATCTACCACCTGATGGGCCAGTCGATCTTCGAGGTCGAGGGCGACGAGGCATACGGCGAGTCGTACTTCGCCTACTGGATGCAGACCGCCGAAGACCGGCTCTACCAGTCGATCGGGCGCTATCTCGATTACTTCCAGCGCACCGAGGACGGCTGGAAGATCACCTACCGCCGCGTGGTGATGGAGTGGGACGGGACGGTGCCCTGCCAGAATGCCGTGCCGGGCGGCCACTTCCGGGGCACGCGCGACCAGAACGATCCGCTCTACAAGCGCCTGAAGTGGCCGGAGAACCCGGAGACCGCGACGTCGATCGGCTGAGGCTCCCATGCCTGGCGGCGGGCTCAGCCGATCGACCCGGTCCTGCTTCGGTTCAGATCGAGAGTCCGCCGTCGGCCACGACGATCTGCCCCGTCACGAACGAGGCGTCCCGAGAGAGTAGGAACGCCACCACGGCGGCGACCTCCTCCGGGTCCGAGATGCGGCCCATCGGGATGCGCGTCCGCAGCCGCTCCTCGCCCTCGGGGTCGAGCAGCCGGTCGATCATCGCCGTGCGCATGTGCCCGGGTCCGACCGCATTCACCCGCACCCCGTCGGCCGCATGGTCGCGGGCCGCCGACCGGGTCAGGCCGAGCACCCCGTGCTTGGCCGCAGCATAGGAGGCGATTCCCCGCGTCTGGACCGTCGTGGCTGCGTAGGAGGCGACGTTGACGATCGCGCCGCGACCGGCCGCGACCATCGCTCCGAGTTCCGCACGCTGGCAGCGGAATACGGCCGTCAGGTCCAGTGCGATCGTGTCGTTCCACAGCTCGTCCGGATACTCGGCCGCCGGTCGCGGTGCTGGGCTGACTCCGGCGTTGTTCACGGCGCCGTCGAGCCGGCCGAATTCGGCCAGGGTCGCCTCCACCAGGCGCTCCGGATGGGCGGGGTCGGTGATGTCGCCGGGAACGCTGAGGCATTTCCCGCCGTGCCGGCGCACCTCTTCGGCCACTTCCGCACAGCGGTCCGCGCGCCGGCCTGTGACCACCACGTCGGCGCCCTCCGCGGCGAGTCGCAGTGCGCAGGCCTCGCCCAGGCCGCTGGTCGCCCCGGTCACCAGGACCACGTGGTCGTCGAACCGGCGGCAGGCCCCGTTCACGGGCGCGTTCACCCGCGCAGGCTGATCGCCTGCATGGGGCACATGTCGACGGCGGTGGCCGCCGCCTCGGCGTCGGCCTCGGTGAGGTCGGCGGAGACGTACTCGTCCTGGGCCGTGGACCGGAACGACAGCAGGCCCTCGTCGGTGAGCGAGAAGAGGGACGGCGTGGCGAACGTGCACTGACCGTGGTTTTCACACTGGTTGAGGTCGACGACGAGCTTCATGGGCTTCTCCTGGGTTTTCAAAAGGATGTGGTTTTTCAGAGGATGTGGGTTATTCGAGGATGGACGTCGTCATGCGGGGGTTTCGTCGGCTCAATAGCCGAGCGCCTCGGTGTTCGTCCCGGTCGGGTCCACCCAGTCCAGCGGCACCTTGCGGTCCGGGTCGAACTCGAAGCCCGGCGTCTCGAAGACCTCGGGAGCGAGCCGGGGCCGCTCACCGGGCCCGTAGTGCCTGCCGTCCAGTGGCCAGTCGAAGCCCTCCAGGTCGTCGGTGTCCTTGCCCAGGACGCGGCCGGTGGCCTCGAACTCCTGGAGTACGGCGGGGAGGCCGTACCGCTGCACGGGGCACACCTTCATGCAGACCGAGCAGCCGGCGGTCTTGCCCATCACCGGCAGGCAGCGCTTGGTGTTGAGCTTCGCCTTGACGACGCCGCGGCTCTCCTTGCGGATCGCCGGGATCGCGCCCGCCGGACACCGGCGCACGCAGATCTGGCACTTGTCGCACACCCCCTCGATTCCGAAGTCCACCGGAGTGTCGTGGAGGAACGGCGCGTCGGTCGACATCACCTCGATGCGACAGCGCGACCCGGCGTTCGGGGTCAACAGCTGTCCGTTGAGGCCGAGCTGGCCCAGCCCTGCCTGGACGGCGTACGGGATCACCATGGACTCGCCCACGAAGCCTTCGGCCCTGGCGGCGTAGCCCTGTTCCCGGATCCAGTCGGCGAGCAGGCGCATCCGGTCCTCGAGTCCCGCGTACGCGGAGAGGGCGGCCTTCTCCGACCGCAGGCTCGGGCACATCTGGGTGGAGTCGAAGTTCTGCTCGACGATGCCGACGATGATCGTGTCGCCGACGGCGAGGCCGTGGTACTCGGCGTAGTTGCACTTGATGTCGTAGGCGGTCACGCCGACCGCGGCGAGGCCGAGGCGCGCCGCCTCGCGCTTCATTGCCTCGGTGAGTGCTGCCGGCGTCACCCGCGCGGCCGGTGCGGTGGCGTCGGGGCGGCGGTTGGCCTGCGCGCGGCGGCGGGCGGCGCCCTGGACACGGGGCGACGTCGAGAGCAGCGAGATCCACATGTGCCCGGTGGGGCTGTGCTCTCCGCGCATCTCCGGGTGGAGGCGGATGAAGTCGTGCAGCGGAGCCTCGTCGAACGCGCGCTGCTGCGCTTCGGGAATCAGTTGGACGCCGGGGCCGGTGCGCAGCTCGTCGGCCGGTGCCGGGACCGGGGTGCTCCAGGGGCGACCGTGCGGTGCGCGCCTCGGGTGGGCCCAGATCGGTAGTCGCGGGATCCACCACATCTTCGGGCGATACGGCAGCGTCTTGCGCGCGACGGGGTAGAGCAGAGTGCTGAGCTGATGTCCCCACTTCAGCGCTGCGCGCTGCAGGCCGTTGCGGGTGAACTCTCCGGCCATCTTCGCTACCCTCTCGTCGATCAATGTTATGTACATAACATGTTACTATGATTTCTAATGTTTTTACAGCAACGATGTCGAAGGTTATCGAGATGACACAGACCGGAGTACTGAGGGATCCCCTGTCGGCCGACCCGGATCGGCTGTTCGATGCGACCGTGCGAGCAGTCGTCGCCGAGGCCGACGGTGTGCGCTCGTTCGAGTTGGTGCGCGCAGACGGGGGTGTGATGCCCGCGTGGACGCCCGGTGCGCACGTCGATCTGGTGCTCGGGAACGGCGTCGAGCGGCAGTACTCGCTGTGCGGCGATCCGGCCGACCTGTCGTCGTGGCGGGTGGCCGTCCTGCGCGAGCCGGAGAGCAGGGGCGGTTCGTCGTACCTGCACGACACGGTCGCGGCCGGACACGCCGTCCGCCTGCGCGGCCCCCGCAACGAGTTCGCGCTGGAGGAAGCCACGCGCCACCTCTTCATCGCCGGTGGCATCGGCATCACGCCGCTGCTGACCATGATCGCCGAGCTGGAGGGCCGTGGGGCCGACTGGCGGCTGGTCTACGGTGGCAGGCGCCGGGCGTCGATGGCCTTCCGCGGCGAGTTGGAGCGCTACGGGGACCGGGTCACGCTGTGGCCCGAGGACGAGCGCGGCCTGATCGACTTGGCCGGACTGCTCGGCGAGCCGGTCGAGGACACGGCGGTCTACTGCTGCGGTCCCGGCGTGCTGATCGACGCGGTCGAGGCGCAGTGCGCCGAGTGGCCCACCGGAGCCCTGCACGTCGAGCGATTCCGGCCCAAGGAAGGTGCCCTCGACGGCCCGACGACCTCCTTCGAGGTGGTGCTCGACGCGTCCGGCCTCACCATGACGGTGGGTCCCGACGAGTCCATCGCCGACGTCCTCGAGCGTGCAGGCGTAGACATTTTCACGTCCTGCCGCGAGGGCACCTGCGGTACCTGCGAGACTGCCGTCCTGGGTGGCGAGCCCGACCATCGCGACTCCCTGCTGACCGAGGACGAGCGGACCGCGAACGACGTGATGATGATCTGCTGCTCCCGCTCCAAGGGCCCGCGCCTCGTCCTCGACCTGTGAGTCCCCGAACCGACAGAGAGGCACGCCGATGACCGTCGCCGCGACCGGTGCCCGACTGGGCGACCTCGAGGAGCGGGCCAGCCGCTTCTTCGCGCTCGACCCCGAGATGCTGGCCGATCCCTGGTCGCTCTACGCCGAACTGCGCGCGCACGCGCCCGTGCTGCGCGTCGGGCCGGTCGTGGTGGTCTCGCGATACGACGACATCAAGGCGATCTTCCGCGACCCCGAGCGCTTCTCCAACCGGCGGCAGACCGGCTCCCGCGTCACCGAGAAGCGGGCCGCCCTGGGCGGCGACGAGCTGGCGATGTACGACCATCTCATCGAGCACGACTCCCATCATCTCGGACTGAACGACCCACCGGACCACAGCCGGCTGCGCCGCTTCGTCGCCCGGGCCTTCTCGGTGCGGGCCATCGACGCGCTGCGCAGTGAGGCCGAGGAGATCGCCGAGGAGTTGCTCGACGGCATCGCCGCCACGGGCGAGGACCCGTTCGACCTGGGCGCGCTCTCCTTCTACCTGCCGTTCCGGGTGGTCTGCCGGATGCTGCGCATCCCCGACATCGACGTCGAGTCCTTCCGCGGCTGGGCACTGGCCGCGCGCCGCGGGCTGGGCACCAACTACGAGAACCTCGCCGAGGCGTACGACGCGGTCCGCAACATCGAGGCGTACGTCCACGACGTGATTCGCTCACGCCGGCCGGGAAGCGCCGCCGACGGACCCGGCGACGACCTGGTCTCCAACCTGCTCGCAGCGGGGGAGGACGGCACCGGACTCAGCGACGCCGAGCTGACCACGATGTTCACCGTGATGCTCACCTCGGGCAACGCGAACGACATGATCTCCAACGCGGTGATCGCCCTGGACGCCTTCCCCGAGCAGCGAACCCTGCTGCACGAGCGCCCCGAATTGACGAGCAACGCGATCGAGGAGTTCTTCCGCTACTGCCCGTCCGCACACGGCGTGCACCGCGCGGTCGCGGTCGATACCGAAATCGACGGGTTCGAGGTGCGTACCGGCGAGACGCTCCGCCTGCTCGTCGCCTCGGCCAACCACGACCCGGCCCGGTTCCCCGACCCCGAGCGGCTCGACATCGAGCGTGAGGATGCCAAGCACCACGTCGACTTCGGGTTCGGGATCCACACCTGCCTGGGGCAGTGGCTCGCTCGACTCGACATCGAGGTCGGGCTGACCGCACTCTATCGGCGTTACCCGGACCTTCGCGTCGCCGGTGAGTTCGACTACCGCCCGGAGTACAACTTCCGCGGTCCGGTGCGGCTTCGGGTCTCGGGCCGCTGACGCTGCCCCCGACACGCTGATCGGCGGGTCCACGTACGCGACGTACGGGGCCCGCCGATCGCCGTCTCAGAGGCGATACCAGGACCGGGCGTTCTCTGCCATGGTCTTGGCCCGCATCGACTCCGGCATCGCGCTCAGCAACTGGGCCAGGTCGTCGTCGTGCGCGTGCGGATAGTCGGTGGCGAACATCAGCAGGTCCTCGCTGCGCAGCCACCCGATCGCCTTCTCCAGCAACGAGGTCGGCCCGGCCTCGGTGGGTGCGGTGGAGAAGCGGAAGTGCCTGCGCACCAAGTCGAACGGCGGCTCGGTCAGCCACGGCACCTCGCGACGGAGCCCCTTCCAGTCCTTGTTCATCCGCCAGCCCCATGCGGGCAGCCACAGGAACCCGCCTTCGAGGACGGAGACGCGCAGGTCTGGGACGACCTGGAAGAGGCCCTCGGCGACCATGCTGGTGATCTGGCTGCCGAAGGCCTGCCACTCGGCGGCGTATTCCTCGATGAAGTACGACGGATAGCCCGTGGTCGACGGCACGCCGTCGGCGGTGCCCCCGTAGTGCAGTCCGGCGACCAGGCCGTGCTCGGCCATCGCCTCGAAGACCGGGAAGAACATCCGCCGGCCCCACAGGGCGTCGGTGCGCACCGGCAGGAGCACCTGCACGATTCCCGGGTGCGAGCCGACCCGCTCGATCTCCCTGATCATGGAGGCCGGGTCGCGGGCGGGCAGCACCATCGAGGCACGCAGCCGGGAGTCCTTGTTCAGCCACTCCTCGATCAGCCAGTCGTTGACGGCGCCTGCCATTGCGTTGTGCCAATCGGGCTGGCGGATGCTGTCGATGCCGTAGTAGCAGTTGAGGATTGCGCGATCGACGTCCCACGGATCGAGGACGTGCCGTCGCAGCAGGTCCACGTCCGAGGCCGGCGTGCGGCCGTCGGCGGGCCGCCACTGCGGCCTGCAGGTGCGCGGCGAGTTCGGCGGGTAGTGCGACAGCGGACCCTGCGGCTGCTTCCAGTTCCGCTCGGTGCACCAGTCGACCCACTGCTGAGCGAGGTAGGGGAAGAGCGTCTCGGCACTCGGCACCTGGGCGTGCACATCGACGTCGATGACGCTGCCGGTCCACAGCGTCTCGCGGCCCGCGCGGTCGACGACGGGCTCGATCAGGGGAGTGGTCAGGGTGGTCATGCAGTCTCCTGCTTCTCGGTGCGGGCCGCCTGGGCGCGCTGCGGGCGGAGATCGACGACGAGGTAGTCGTCCTCGACCTGGACGCAGACCGTCTCGGCCCGGAGCGGTCCGGGCTGCATCCCGGCGATGGTCGCGCCGCTCTCGACGTCGACCTTGTAGGGCCGCCCGCGCATCCCCACCGGGTCGAAGTAGGACTGGCCGGTGGTCACGTCGAACTCCCAGCCGTGCCACGGGCAGACCAGGAAGGTCTGCTCGGTGTCGTAGTGGTACTCGCCCGGGACGGCCGCCGTCACCCGTGGCAGGAACCGCCCCGCGCACAGGTCGGCGCCGCGGTGCGGGCATCGGTTGAGCAGGCCGTAGTAGCGGCCCTTGACGTTGAAGATCGCGATCGAGCGGCCGCCCGCCTCGACGGCCATCTTCTCCCCGTCGGCGAGATCGGCCGCCTTACCGACGACGTACCTTCTGGTGCTCACCTGACCTCCTGACTTGCTCCGTCGAATTCGGATCTTGTTTTGTTTCTATTGTGCAGAAATGATGTAGCTATGTATATAGAGGGCGTGGCCCGATGACAACCGGTGCGCTGAGCGGGTTGCGCGTCCTGGATCTCGGCCATTACCTGGCCGGTCCCATGCTGGCGATGTTCCTCGGCGACAACGGCGCCGACGTGATCCACATCGACCCTCCGGACGGCCCGCGGTGGGACTCGCCGGCGAACGCTGCGCTGTATCGCAACAAGCGGCAGCTCCGCCTCGATCTCCACGACCCGGCGGCCGTCGCCCGTGCGGCAGCGTTGGCCGAGTCCGCCGACGTCGTGGTCGACAACTTCCGCCCCGGGGTCCTGGAGCGACTGGGTCTGGACCCGGCGGCGATCCGCGAGCGCGCACCGCAGCTGGTGTGGTGCTCGCTGCCGGGCTTCCCCCGCGACGATCCTCGGGCCGAGCTGCCCGGCTGGGACGGCCTGCTCGCCGCGGCGACCGGCCTGTACCCGGCGCGGCACGGTGAGGTCGACGGTGACCCCGTCTTCAGCGCGCTCCCGATGGCTTCGACCTTCGCGGCCTTCATGGCGTCGCATCGGGTGGCCGGCGCACTGCTCACCCGCGCCTCCACCGGCCGGGGTGCGTGGATCGAGGTCTCGCTCTACGAGGCGGCCTTCCAGGCGGTGGGCTCCTACGCCGAGGTCCCCGTCTCCCGCAAGACCGACAACCCGATCTACGCGCGCCTGCACCGGATGCTCCAGACCGCGCGGGCGGCCGACGGGACCCACCTCTACTTCGACACGCCGCTGCGCGGCCTGCAGCGGTTCCTCGACCGGTTCCTTCCGCAGTACCGGCTCGTCGATCTCGACGACTCCACCTGCGAGCAGATGGTGCGGGACCTGGTGGAGCTGATCGGCACCCGGTCCGGCCGGGACTGGGAACGCATCTGCCAGGAAGAGCTCCAGGGTGCCTTCGGGCTGTGCCAGAGCACCCGGGCGTGGCTCGCCGACGACCATGCGCGCGCCAGTCGGTCGGTCATCGAGGTCGCCGACCCCGTGCTCGGTGCGACGGTCCAGCCGGGATTCCCGGTGCTGCTCTCGGAGAGTCGGCCCCAGCTGTGCCGGGGCCGTTCCGCGCGGCCCGACGGCGCCGGCCCAGAGGCGGACATCGACTGGATCGGGGAGGGGTTCTCCTGGTCGAGCGACAGGCGGTTGCGTCACGACCTCGCCCTGGACGGTGTTCGGGTGCTCGACTGCGCCAGTCTGCTTGCCGGACCGACGAGTACGCGTGTGCTGGCGCAGTACGGCGCCGACGTGCTCAAGGTCGACAGTCCGGCGGTGACCGCGAGCCGCGCCGACCCGCTGACCGACGACCGGTCCGCCTTCAACGGCCATCGCACGGTCAGTAGTGGCAAGCGGATGGCGTTTCTCGACCTGAAGGACGAGAGGATCCAGGGACTGCTGCCGGATCTGATCGGCGCGATGGACATCGTCCATCACAACTTCACGCCGGCCGCGGCCGAAAGGCTCGGTCTCGGCGCCGAGCGGGTTCGCGAACTGAATCCGGCCGCGATCTACTCCACGATGTCGCTGCACTCCCACGGCGGCTCCCGGGCCGACTACCGGGGTCACGAGCCGCTCGCGCAGATGGTGACCGGCATGGGCGTCCGCGCCGGTGGTGAGGGCCCACCGCGGATGCTCGGCGTCGTGGTCAACGACCATGCGGCCGGGCACCTGAACGCCTTCGGCATCATGCTCGCGCTCCTGGACCGGCTGCGCACCGGTGCGGGGCAGCAGGTCAACGCGTCGCTGTCGCGGACCGCCACGCTGCATCAGCTGCCGTTCGCGATCGGGTACGACGGCAGGTCGTGGGACGAGCCGAGTGGGCCCGAGGCCACGGGCCGCCATGCGCTGGACCGGCTCTACCGTGCCCGAGACGGCTGGTTCTACCTGGCCGCAGGGTCGGACGGGCGGGACCTGCTCGCACAGGTCGACGGGCTCGAGGAGTCGGTCGCGGTGCCGGACGGACAACTCGGCGCGTGGCTGGTGCCACGCTTCGCTGCGCGCAGCGTCGCCGAGGCGGTGGCCGAGCTGCGCGCCGCCGGGATCGGCGCGCATCGCTACGTGCCGGTGATCGACCTCGTCGAGGACCCGACCGCGCTTCGGCGTGGGCTGCTGGCTGTCGTCGACCATCCGGGCATCGGGCGCGCGTTCGGGATCGGGCATCCGGTCTTCGGGGCATTCGAGGACTCGGCGCGTCCGTTCCTGACCGCCCGGCGACCAGGCCTGGACACCGTCGACGTACTGGAGGAGCTGGGCGCCGGTCGCCTGCTGGACGACCTGATCGGATCGGGAGCGGTCGCCGTGGGCGAGAACCCGGTGGTGAACGTCACCGACACTCCCGGCTACTGGTCGAGTGGCTCGATCGAGTCCTACACCACCCCGGCGCGACTGGCCCGAACGATCGAGGTGATCAGATCTGGTCAGCCGCGCCGGATTCGTCGCGCGCCGTAGATATTTCGTCGAGCGTCAGCTGCCGACGCTGTTCCCGCAGGTGCTCGCCAGGTCTCCGGTCGCGCCGTTGCCGGACTTCGCGGGCTCGATGCTCGTCGGCTCGTCGTCGCCGGCGTCGAACTTCAGGAACCAGCTGCACTCGACGGGCCGCGAGGGCTCGCCCTTGGCGTAGGTCACCGGCTGGGCGAGGAGGCCGCCGAGCGTCTCGTCCTTCACCTGGTACATCGCGTCCATCACCGTGGCGCGGTCGATCGTCGCGGGCTTCGCGTCGTCGAGGGCCTTCTTCAGGAGCTCGAAGGACGACCAGATCGCCGTCGCGTTACCGGACTGCCAGGCACCGTCGGGGGAGTACTTCGCCATCGCGTCGCGGTACGTCGCCACGGCGGGATCGTCGGCCCACCAGGGGAAGCCCTCGGTGCTGCCGTAGGACTTGAAGCCGCTGACCTTGCCGAAGGCGCTCTGGTCGAACCCGGAGTTCGCGGTCAGGAAGGTGCCGGAGTACCCCTGCCGGAGGCAGTCCGTGGCGAAGCGGGTGCCGGTCGTGTAGCCGGCGTACATCGCGATGCCGTCGGTGCCCTTGCCTGCGAACGACAGGCAGGGGGCGGTGTAGTCGGAGGCGCTCGCGGAGATCAGCTGGGTGCCGACCGGGGCGACGCCGAGCGTCTCGGCGTAGGCCGAGCCCTTGTTGCTGTTCTCCTGACAGTTCGCCACCTCGGAGCAGACCGCCCACCCGAGCTTCTCGGTGCCTGCGGCCTTCGCGACGTCGGCGAACACCCGCGCCGCGTACTCGGCACCGGACACGTCCTGGAAGAGCCCCGGCACGGTGGTCCACGGCACGTTCGTGGCGCCGTTCGCGCTGATGACCGCGACATCGGTATTGCTGAATGTGTCCGTCATCGCCGACTCGGCGACCAGATCGGTCATGAAGACGGCGTCGACGTCGGAGTCGCCCATGAAGCCCTTCACGACCGACGTCGCGCCCGGCACGGTGTTCTTGGTGTCCGTCACCGTGATCTCGACCGGATGACCGAGGATGCCGCCGTGCGCGTTGGTGTACTCCTGCCATGCGTGGGCGACGGCCTTGCCGCCGAGTCCGTTGCTGGCCTGCGCCCCCGACATCGAGGCGGCGTATCCGATCTCGATCGGGGTCCCGCTCAGGGCGGCCGCCGGGCTGTCGCCGCCGCCGGCCGTCTGCTCGGAGCCCGACGTGTTGTCGGCGCCGCAGCCGGCGAGTGTCACCGTCGCCAGTGCCGCCAGAGCGCCGGCGACCCGCGCTGTTCTCCTTCGACCGTTCACCTTTACTGTCACGCTTCTCCTCGCGTTCCATCCGGCCTCACCACCCGCGGTGCGGCACCGAGGGCAGCCTAGGCCCGCTATCCAGCTATGTCCATGTTAGTAGAATTACTACAAATAGATTGCAGGAACAGAGTTGTGCCGAGGTCAGACCGCGAGGCCCCGGCCGGGAAGCAGCGGAATGCCGTACAGCTCGCCGGCCACGCCGCCCAGGACGGCGGCCCGGCGCTCGACACTCAGGTTGCGCGGCAGCGCCGCCGGCTCGTCGAAGTCCCAGTGCGGGTAGTCCGAGGAGTACATCAGCTTCTCGCCCAGGCCCGAGGCCAGGAATGCGTCGTAGAGCTCGTCGAGGTGGGCGTGGTCCTCCGGCTCCTCCATCGGCTGGGTGGTGAAGTAGAAGTGGTCGCGGAGATACTCCGAGGGCGCCTTGGCCAGGTGCGCGACCTCGCCGCCCATCGTGCGGGCCGCGGCGTCCAGGCGCCACGACAGCGGCAGCGCCCACGACCAGCCGAGCTCCACCAGGACGATCGCGAGATTCGGGAAGCGGTCGAAAACGCCCTCGAAGATGAAGCTGGCCACCATCGGGAAGTTGAACGCCGCGTAGTCGCAGTGCTCCTCGTAGTAGTAGCTCGGCGAGCCCGACGGGGTGACCCGGTTTCCGGTCATCACGTGGAAGGTCACCGGCAGCCCGTAGTGCTCGCAGGCCTCGTAGATCGGCCAGTACGACGGGTGGCCCGGCGGGCGCAGGTTGTCCGGCGCGAGCATGATCTGCTTCATCCGGTCTCCGTACGGCCGGTCCTGCTCCTTCCAGAACTCGATCTCCCGCACGGCCAGCTCGGGCAGCTCGTAGGGCAGGTTGATCGAGGCGTACCAGCGCGGGTCCCGGGCCAGCCAGTTGTCGCACCGGTGCTCGTTGAGCGCCCGGCAGTACGCCGCCGAGAAGCCGGTCGGCTGCCCCTTCATTCCCGCGGAAGAGAAGGCGCCCAGGTCGTTGAGCAGGCCCGCGCTGATCTGGTAGTTGTCGAGCAGCTGTTCGGCGGCGAAGAGCGGGTCGCTCCCCGGCGCGCCGCCGCCGGGAGGCTCGGTGTCCCAGCGCTGGCCGTACTCCCGCGGCCGGGGCCGGTCGCCACCGGCCCAGCCGCCGCGGGCGACACCCACCTCGGCGGCATGCCGCTGCCAGCGCTGCGGCAGGTACGAGAGCACGCCGGCACCGCGCTGCTGGTGCTCGCGAATCTTGAGCGGGTGGACGTCGCAGTCGATGATCCCGAGCGTGCGCCCGGTCTCCGCGGTGCCGAGATCGGGCAGCGTGGCAGTCAAGGGTCCTCCTGGGACGGGCGGTCGCGCTGAGGCGCCCGGCCGGCTAAGTGATGAGTCTATGGTGATCATGTTATCCACGTCACTTGCCGAAAGGGAACCCTCATGAAGCTCTCCTCCCACATCGCCATCGGGGTCAGCGACCTGGAACGCTCGCTGGCGTTCTACCGCGACGCGCTCGGGATGACGGTGATCCGCGACGCGACCAACGAGCCGCCGGCGGACGCGCTCTACGGGCCCGAGGTGGGCTCGACCCAGCGTCGTGAGGTGATGCTGAGGTTCGGCGGCAACGACGGGGAGGGATACGGTGACCGGCTCTTCCTGGCGATCTCGCAGTCCGAGGAACTGGCCGGAAATTCGCCGCTCCACCTGGGCCAGATCGGCATTCACCACATCGGGTTCTGGGTCGACGACATCCCGGCGCTGGCGACGCGGCTGCGCTCGGCCGGCTACGAGCCGATCTCGGTCAAGGACACCACCGGAGTCGGATACGGCGAGAGCGCCGACCAGCCGATGCGGGCGATGTTCGTCAAGGACCCCGACGGCACGATCCTGCAGTTCGACGAGCGGGTAGGCGTCGCGGCCGACGGCTGCTGCTGAGACGCCCTCGTCACTTCTGCAAGCGTGTTGCAGTGATGTCTTGCAAGCATGGTGCTGTGATGTACAGTGCGTAGAAGGGCGACTCGAAAGGACGATGCACCGTGGAGGACCGGCTGGCAATGCTGGAGGCTCGGCTGCGCGAGCTGGAGGACGAGCGGGAGATCCGTGAGCTGCTCGCCCGATACGGCTACTACGCCGATGCTCCGCTCGACGAGGAGTACTTCGCGCTCTTCACCGACGACTGCATCATGGACGTCTCCGCCGGACGCGGGGACGACCCCTACGAGGTGGTCCGGTGGGAGGGGCTCGCCGCGATGCGCGAGTTCCTCTCGGTACGGACAGCCGCCCACGACAACGGCTTCTACGGCCGCAGCATGCATGTGCAGGGCAACAACCTGTCGATCAAGGTGACCGGTGACGACGCCGTGGCCAACGGCTACTCGTTCATCTTCCACCAGGACGGCCCCACCCTGAAGCTGCTCAGCGCCTCGATCAACGAGTGGGCGTTCCGCCGCGAGGCCGGCCGCTGGCGGATCCAGATGCGCAAGCGCCGCATGCCCGGTGCCCCCGACGCCGCCGAGCTTCTGAGGGCAGCGGAGTGACCGGGGCCCTGGACGGCGTGCGGGTCATCGACCTCTCGCGCGTCCTCGCGGGCCCGTACTGCACCCAGATGCTGGCCGACCACGGTGCGGAGGTGGTCAAGGTCGAGCCCGTCGCCGGTGACCTGACCCGCACCTGGGGGCCGGCGCGTCCCGACGGCGTGAGTTCCTACTACGCGGGGCTCAACCGCAACAAGCAGCACCTGAGCGCCGATCTCTCGGCGCCCGACGGCCGCGCGCTCGTGCTACGGCTGCTCGAGGGCGCCGACGTCCTGGTGGAGAACTTCAAGCCCGGCGTGATGGATCGCTGGGGACTGGACGCGGCATCGCTCCTGGAGCGGTTTCCCCGGTTGGTCTACTGCCGGATCACCGCGTTCGGGACCGACGGCCCGATGGCGGGTCTGCCCGGGTACGACGCCGTGATCCAGGCGCACGCCGGCATCATGCACCTCAACGGCGAGCCTCATGGCGGCCCGGTGCGGGTGCCGATGCCGATCACCGATCTCACCGCCGGTCTGCTCGCCCTTTCCGGCGTGCTGCTGGCGCTCCACGAACGCACCGCGTCCGGCCGTGGCCAGCTCGTCGAGCTGACCCTGGCCGACGGCGCGGTCAGCCTGCTGCACCCCGTCGCGGCGAACTACTTCATGACGGGCGAACCCCCGCGCCGCCTCGGCAGCGGCCACCCGAACATCGCCCCCTGCGAGGTGTTCGACTCGCCGGCGGGCGAGGTGTACGTCGCGGCAGGCTCCGACCGGCAGTTCGCGCTGCTCGCGGACTTCCTGGGGGAGCCGGGCCTGGCCACCGACCCGCGCTACCGCACCAACGCCGACAGGCTTGCGAACCGGCACGACCTCAACGCGGACCTGGCTGCCCTGGTCTCCGGACTCGACCCAGACGCCGACATCGCACGCGAGATGATCGCCAAGGGCGTGCCTGCCAGCGTGGTGCGCCCGGTCGAGGACGTACTCGACGACCCGTACCTGACCGAACACGGCATGGTGACCGAGGCAGGCGGCGTCCGGATGCTCGGCGTTCCGGTGCGGCTGGCGCGGACACCCGGAGCGGTGCGCACCCCGCCACGATCGCAGGGCGCCGACACCCGCGCCGTGCTGGCGGCCGCCGGTGTGACCGCAGCCCAGATCGAGGACCTGATCGACCGTGGGGTCGTCGTGACCACCGACAGTTCCACCCCCTTCCAGCCCGACACCGGGCAGAGCCATGAGCACAGATTCGAGGAGAACTAGTGGAGTTCGAAAACATCCTGTACGGCGTAGAGGACCGGATCGCGACGATCACCCTCAACCGCCCGGAGAAGCGCAATGCGCTCAGCCCCGCGTTGCGGCGCGAGGTGGTAGCGGCACTCAAGACTGCCGAGGCCGACGACGAGGTCACCCTCATCCTGATCCAGGGTGCGGGTGAGGCGTTCTGCGCCGGCTACGACATGAACAGCTACGCAGGCGGCCAGGCCAACCCGGAGCGGCCGGACGGGTGGAACCACTCCGAGCTCTTCGAATCCTGGACCGGGCAGTTCCCGCGCAGTTGCCTGCGCGACTGGATGACCATCTGGGACCTGCTCAAGCCGGTGGTCGCCAAGGTGCACGGCTACGCGCTGGCCGGCGGCTCGGAGCTGATGTCGATGTGCGACATCGTCTTCGCCGCCGACGACTGCGTGATGGGTTACCCGCCCACCCGGGCGCAGTCCACCCCCGACATCGAGTACTTCCCCTGGAAGATGTCGATGGCGCAGGCGAAGTACATGCAGCTGGGCGGTCACTCGGTGACCGGGCAGCGTGCCGCGGAGATGGGCTGGATCGCCAAGAGTTACCCGGCCGCGGAGCTCGACGAACAGGTCATGCGCGAGCTGCGCCCGATGGCCAAGCTGCACCCGGCGATGCTCTCGGCCAACAAGATCGCGCTCAACCAGACCTACGAGGCGATGGGCTTCCGGTCCGCGCTGCAGTCGTCGGTCCCGTGGTACGTGCTCGCCCAGGGCTTCCGGCCCGGTTCGGGCGAGTTCAAGACCAGGGCGGCCCGCGACGGGCTCAAGTCGGCGCTGCAATGGCGTGACGGTGACTTCAAGGAAGAGGGGTTCGTGCTGTGACGACGGCCGAGGACAATCGCGCCCAGGCGGACACCAGGATCGCCGTCGGGAGCCTGAACCACGTCGCGCTCGGCGTCCGTGACCTCGAGGCCTCCGTGCGGTTCTACGTCGAAGGGCTGGGCATGCGCCAGACCCTGACGAAGGAAACCAGCGACCTGACGCCGTCGCTCATGCGGCTGCCGGCCCACGCCAAGGCGACCACCGTCTTCGTGCAGGGAGCCTCGCGGGTCGGGCAGATCGAGCTCGCGCAGTGGAACCTGCCGGAGAACGACGAAGGCCGGCCCAAGCGACCGGGCGACATCGGCATGGGCCAGCTGTCCTTCCCGGTCGACCCCGACCACATCGGCGCTCTCCACGACCGGCTGGTCGCGATGGGCTACGAGGTCTACTCCGAGCCCACCACCAGCATCATCAAGAACTACGGTCCGGTGACGCTCTTCCTCTGCGAGGACCCGGACGGAAACCAGGTGGAGCTGATCGCACTGCCCTCGGCCGAGACGGTGCGGGAGTTCCGCGCTCGGGCAGGAAAGGACGAGACCTGATGACCGAGCTCGACGACGCACCGGTCCTGACGCGGCTGGAGCCCGACCACCGGACGGTGGTGCAGGAGTGGCTCGACGGCATGAACCGCGCGCTGGCCGGTGCTGATCGGACCGGTGTGCGTGCGTTGCTCTCGGCCGACCCCTGGTGGCGCGACATCTACGCCCTCAGCTGGGACCTGGTCGCACTGCACGGCGCCGACGACATCGTCGACGCGCTCACGAGCGCGCTGGAGGACACCGGATTCGGCGGTCTCCGGCTCGACGAGTCCTGGCCGGTTTCGTTCAACGGGGCCTACATCGAGGCGATCTACCACTTCGAGACCCGGGTCTCGACCGGCCGTGGCGTGGTCCGCCTGGTGCAGGAGGACGACGGTGCGTGGCGGTCCTGGGTCGTTTCCACCAGCCTCGAGGCGCTGCGCGACTTCCCCGCGCCGGTGGTCTCGATCGACGACGCCGCCAAGGACGAGCACAATTCGCCGTCGGTGCCGGGCGCCCGCCGCTCCCTGGACGAGGTCCGGGCCGAGCGCAGCGAGTACCGCTCCGCAGACCCCAGCGTCCTCATCATCGGTGCCGGACACTCCGGCCTGTTCCTGGCCGCCCGGCTGGGACAGCTCGGCGTCTCCACGCTGCTCGTCGATCGCCACGCGCGCGCCGGCGACAACTGGCGGCTGCGCTACAACGGGCTGCTGTTGCACGACACGAAATGGGCGACCCAGTTCCCCTACCTGCCCTATCCGAGCACCTGGCCGCTCTTCACCCCGAAGGAGAAGCTCGCCGACTGGATGGAGTCCTACGTCACCCTGATGGACCTCGACCTGTGGACCAGCACGAACGTTCACAGCGCCGCGTATGACGAGGCGCAGGGACACTGGACCGTCGAGCTCGACCACGGCGGCGAGCGGCGCACCCTCCACCCGCAGCACCTGGTCTTCGCCACCGGCCGCGAGACGATCGCGCACCAGCCCGTGGTTGAGGGCATGGAGAAGTTCACCGGAACCGTCGTTCACTCCAGCACGCACCTGGGCGGCGAGGCACTGCGGGGCAAGAAGGTCGTGGTGGTCGGAGCCGGCGCGAGCGCACACGACATCGCCCAGGACGCCTACGAGCACGAGGCCGCCTCGATCACGATGGTCCAGCGCAGTCCCGTTCTGGTCTTCTCCCAGCGGCACGGCCTGAAGAATATCTTCGGCACCTACTACGGCGAGAACGGTCCGGAGTCCAGCACCGCCGACCTCCTCGCCAGCGCGAACCCGCTCGCGCTCAGCACCGGGCTGGCGCCGGTCGTGACCCGCAGGATCGCCGAACTCGACGCCGAGATGCTGGCAGGTCTGGAGGCGGCGGGTTTCCGCACCACCCTCGGACCGGGTGACGCAGGTCAGACCTACTTGACCACGCGAGGCGGCGGTGCGGTCTACATCGACAAGGGCAACTGCGCGCTGATCATCAACGGCGAGATCCGGATCCAGCCGGGCGAGATCGAGCGGTTCACCGCGAACGGCGTGGTCTACCGCGACGGAACCGAGGAGGCCGCCGACGTGGTCGTCTTCTGCACCGGCTTCCGCAACATGCGCGAGGTGGCACGCCCGATCGTCGGGGACGAGGTGGCAGACGCGCTGGCAACGGTCTGGAACGTCGACGACCGCGGCGAGCTCCGGACGACGCTGCGTCACTCCGGCCACCAGAAGCTCTGGTTCATGGCCAACGGCCTGCGCCTGGCGCGGTTCTTCTCCCAGCACGTCGCGCTGCTCATCAAGGCGATGAACGAGGGTCTGATCGACCCGAGCATCAACGTGGAGAAGAAGAAGCAGGAGCACGCCGGCTGAAGCCGGCTACCGAGGGAACGACACGGCGCCGCCGACCGACGAAGGGATCGCCGCATGAGTCAATCCAGAGCGCTGCTGGTCGGCGGCAGCGGTCCGACCGGCCCGCACGTGGCCGCCGGGCTCGCCGAGCGTGGCTACGCGGTCACCCTCTTGCACCGTGGCACGCACGAGCTGCCGGAGCTGGATGCGTACGAGCACATCCACGCCGACCCGCACTTCCGTGAGTCGCTGGACGAGGCGCTCGCCGGGCGCTCGTACGACGTCGTGGTCGCCGCGTACGGCCGGCTCCGGGTGGTGGCCGACGCCGTTGCGGGGCACTGCGGATCCCTGGTCGCCGTCAGTGGACTGCCCGCCTACGCCGGCTACCACGAGCCCGGACGTCTTGCACCACAAGGGATGCCGGTCCAGGCCCGGGAGGACGCCGCCGACGTCGGACGGGCGACGCGCCCCGAGGACATCGCGACGGAGGGCGGCGGCGAGGCGTTCTCCCGAAAGATCCGCGCGGCGGAGCAGCACGTGCTCGATTTGCACGAGCACGCTGCCTTCTCCGCCTCGATCTTCCGCTATCCCTCGATCTACGGACCGCGCCAGGTCTACCCGCGGGAGTGGTCGGTGGCCCGGCGTGTCCTCGACGGCCGTGACCGAATCATTTTGGCCGACAACGGACTTACCGTCACGATGCGCTGTGCCGCGGTGAACGCCGCGGCCTACCTACTTGCGGCCGTCGACCGGCCGGACGCCGCGGCCGGTGAGATCTTCAACATCGGCGACCGCGACCAGCTCTCGATGCGTCAGTGGGTCGAGATCTGCGCGGCGGCGGCCGGAGGTGCGCTGCACCCCGTCTCGCTGCCTTTCGACCTGGCGGGCCCCGGCCGTGGTCTCTACCCGCTCTCCCACGACGATCATCTGCTGGTCGACGTCCACAAGGCCGCGGATCTGCTGGGCTACGTCGAGCCGAAGCCGGCCGTGGTGGCGTTGACCGAGACGGTGCGCTGGTACGTCGAGCATCCGCCGGTCGAGGGGGCTGCCGATGCGCTGGCCGACCGCTTCGACTACGCGGAGGAGGACCGCGTCGTCGAGGCGTACCGTCGCGCGACGGCGGCACTGCGCGCCGAGCATCCGCCGACCACGAGGGTCGTTCACCCCTATGCCCACCCCACGGTCGCCGGGCAGCGCGACCACCGCGACCGATGAGCCTGGTCAGCGAGCAGATGCGGGCCTCGCTGGACGCTGTGGCCGACTGGCGGGTGTCGTTCCCCGTCGCCGCCTCCGACATCCGGCGGTGGGCGATCGCCGTCTACTACCCCGATCCGCCGCCGGCGCGCTTCGTCGTCCCCGGCGGCGGCCTGCTCGTGGCGCCCGAGGAGTTCAATCCCTTCGCCTGGATCGTGGCCGACCGGATGGTGCCCGCGGTGGCGCCGTTGCAGCGCGACACCGACCGGCTGGAGAAGGCGATCGGCATCGCCGGCCCCGGACTGCGCCACCAGATCAACGGAGGCAGCGAGGTCGTCTACGGCGCCCCGATACGCGCGGGCGACGTGATCCGCTCCGAGACCCGCCTGCACTCCTACCTCGAGAAGGCCGGACGGATGGGGCCGATGCTGGTCACGGTCACCGAGGTGGAGTGGACCAACCAGGACGGCGCTCGCGTCAAGCTCGGCCACGACACCTCGATTCGCTACTGACCCGGAGGAGCCACGATGAGCGCCAGAATTGAGGTGCGGGTCGGCGACGTGATCGCAGCCGGTCCGCGCCGCACCGGATACCCCGAGTGGAACCGCTTCGCGGCCGTCAACGACGAGTTCGTGCCGATCCACATGGACGACGACGAGGGTCGCAGGGCCGGCTACCCCGGTGCCATCGCGATGGGCAGGCTGCAGTGGTCCTACGCCCACCGGATGCTGCGCGAGTGGCTGCCCGGGGCTCGGGTGGTCGCACTGGCCCTGCAATTCCGCGGACCGACGCTGCGCGGCGCGCTCTTCGACGTCAAGGCCCGGGTCACCGAGGTGCGCGAGGAGGCAGGGGACCGCGTGGTCGACCTCGCACTGTGGATCGAGGACGAGGCGGGCACCGTACTCGCGCCCGGTACGGCGACCGTCGCGGTGCCCGCCAGGCGCCGCGACGGTCGCGCGTCGGCGGCCGCGGATCAGCGGTAGCCCACGCCCACGACCGAGTGCATCGGCTCGCCCACGACGACCACGCCGGCGCCGATCAGCTCCTCGATCTCCGCACCCGACAGTCCCGCCTCGCCGAGCAGCTCGCGACTGAACTCGCCGTGGCCGGTCGCCCGCATGACCGGGTACGGCGCATGCCCGCTGAAGGTGACCAGGCGGTGGGGAAGGAAGGTCGAGTTGCCGTCCGGCCAGACCAGCTCGGTGACGTGGCCGTCGGCCAGCAGCTCGGGGTCGTTCACCACCTCGCGGAAGTCACGTGCACGGACCGCGGCGCCGCCGGCCCGGGTCACGGCCGCCACCACGTCGGCCGAGGTGAGCCCGCTGATCGCCGTCCCGATGAGTTCGGCGAGCGCGTCCGCACCCTCCTCGGCGCCGGAGACCTCCGGCAGCAACCCTGCGTCGACCGCCTGTGCCGCCGAGTGCAGGTGCACTCTGACCCAGCCGTCCGCGCACGGGTAGAACCGGGACAGCGGTCCGGGCCCGGGGAAGTCCCGGCCACCGGTCTCGGCGGGCGGCCTGCCGGCGTAGCGGACCAGCTCACCGCTCTGCATGAACGTGGCGGCGACGGCCAGCGAAGAGGTGACGTGCTGCCCGCCGCGGCCGGCGGCACGCTGATAGAGCGCCGCGCAGGTGCCGAGCGCGGCCAGGCACGCGACCGTCACGTCGTTGATCGCCAGCGTGGAGAAGACCGGCTCGGCGCTGCCGCCCTGGGCCTTCATGATCCCGGTCAGCGCCTGGACCACCGGGTCGTAACCGGGCTGACTGCCGAGCGGACCGTCGGCGCCGTACCCCGTGATCGAGGTGGTGACGATGTCGGGCCGGCACTCGGCGAGCGTCGCGTGGTCGATGTGCAGGCGCTCGAGGACGCCCGGTCGGTAGTTGTCGAGCACGACGTCACTGGCCGCCACGAGCCGCAGGAAGGCGTCGTATCCCTGCGGATCGCGCAGGTTGATGCCGAGCCCGCGCTGGCCACGGGCGATGCCGTAGCCACGCACCCGCAGCTCGTCGCCGGTCACCGTCTCCACCTTCGCCACGTCCGCGCCGAGCGCGGCGAGCAACATTCCGGCGTACGGCCCGGCCAGCACCGTGCCGAGATCGGCGACCTTGATGCCGGCCAGGGGACCGGTTCCGGCGGGCAGCGCGTCCAGTGGCGCGGGGAGGCCGGCGCGCGGCGCGGCCCAATCGGCGTCGTCGGCGAAGATCCGCGCCCGGTGCTCGCGAAGCCCACCGCGGGACAGCTCGGCGCCGACCCCGCCGGTCACGGCGTCGCCGACGAGCGGGTCCCCGAGCTCGACGCGCTGACCCAGCGCGGCGACCTGCGGATGGTCGAGCCAGTCGTCGCGGTCGCCCACGAGGCTGACCGGGCACCCGGCGGCGGTGAGCTCCTCGAGCCACACGGCGCGGGTACGGCGCGAGAACGCCTCGGCCAGTCGCGCGCGCACCCAGTCCCTGTTGCCGGGGGCGTAGAGCCGCTCGCGCACACCGTCGATCCGCGGGTCGACGACGATGTCGGTGGTGCCGAGGTGCTCGAACGCGATGTCCTGGAACTTCGAGCCGAGCGCGCCGAGGAACAGCCATTCGCCGTCGGCGCAGCGGTAGGTCCCGAACGTCGGGTTGGGGCCGCCGGGGCCGACGGTGGTCGCCGGGAGCGGCTCGGTCGGGCTGACCAGCATGGTGGTGATCGTGGTGACCATCGAGCCGTGCAGCGGGTCGACCACCACTCGCTGGCCGCGGCCGGTGCGGATCTTCTCGACCAGCGCGGCGATGCCACAGGTGGCGCCCCAGGCGCCCTGCATGGAGGACAGGAAGGGGTAGACCTCGTCGACCGGCCCGCCGCTGAACGAGGTCTGCCGCCGCGCTGCACCGAAGTCGGCGGAGACCATCCGGTCGCGGGTGTAGGGGTCGAGGCCGTCCTGCTCGTCGTGCCACAACGGTAGGTGCAGGTGGACCAGGCCGGCCGGAGGCTCGTCGTCGAGGCCGAGGCCCAGTGCGGCCGCCGTGCGGGCGTCGGTGGTGAGCACCAGGTCGGCGTCCGCAACCAGGGCCGAGCCGCGCTCACGCGGGACGATCGTCTTGTTGCGATGCCAGGCCACGGCCCCGGGCAGGTCCGCGTCCGAGGGGTCGTCGAGCCGGATGACCTCGGCTCCGTAGTCGCCGAGTGCCATCCCGGCCAGCGGGCCCGCCACGCCCCGGCTCGCGTCGAGCACTCGCACGCCGTCCAGCGCCGGACGCTCCGAGGTCATCTGGGTCGTGTCGTCCACGGTCAGCCTCTCGATCTTCATAATAGTTCTGCTAACTATTTGCAATCTACATCACTAGTAATGGACGCGGTAAAATAGTTGTGTTCAAGACATGGTTGAATCGAAGTACCCCGACACGTCCCAGGAGGCGCACATGGTCCGCGAGCTGAACCACTGGATCGACGGCAAGAGCGTTCCGCGAGGAGATCAGGAGGCGCTGACCGTCTCCGGCCCCTTCGACCGCAGCCCGATCGCCCGGGTCGCTCTCGGCAGCCGCGACCACGTCGACCTGGCCGTGGACGCCGCACGTCGTGCCGCCCGCGCGTGGGCGGATCGAGCACCGGTCGAGCGTGGCCGGCTGCTGGCGGCGGTCGCGCGTGCGCTGCGCGAGCGGGCCCAGGAGTTCGTCGACGTCGAGGTCGAAGAGACGGGCAAGCTCGTCGCCGAGATGCGCGGCGGCCTCCAGGTCGCCGCCGACTACTTCGAGTACTACGGCGGCGTGGTCCGGGCACTGTTCGGGGAGACGATCAACCTCGGCGCAGGCGACCACGCGTTCACCAGCCGCGAGCCGTACGGCGTGGTGGCCGTGATCACCCCGTGGAACGGGCCGCTGACCCAGGCGGCCCGCGGCCTGGCGGCCGCACTGGCCGCCGGCAACACCGTGGTGATCAAGCCCTCGGAGTTCACTTCCGGCACCACCGTGATGCTGGCGCAGCTCTGCGAGGAGATGGGCGTCCCGGCCGGGGTGGTCAACGTGGTGCTGGGCGCCGGGCCGGAGGTCGGCGGCACTCTGGTCGAGCACCCGTCGGTGCGACTGGTCGCGTTCACCGGCTCGGTCGTCACCGGCAGGCGGGTGGCCGAGAGCGCTGCCCGACGGCTGATCCCGACGATCCTGGAGCTGGGCGGCAAGTCCGCCAACGTGGTCTTCGCGGACGCCGACCTGGATCGGGTGGTCGACAGCGCGCTGACCATCTGCACCGGCGCGGGTCAGCAGTGCGCGGCGCTGAGCAGGCTGCTGGTCCAGGAGGAGGTCCACGACGCACTGCTCGAGCGCGTGGCGGCACAGATGCGGGCCAGGGTCCCTGGGGAGCGGCTGGCGCCGATGACCACGGAGGCGCAGTTCGAGAAGGTGATCGAGTACTTCGACGTCGCCGCGCAGGACGGCGCTCGTCTGGTGACCGGGGGGCACGCAGCGGGCGGCGCGCAGGCCGCGGGACGCTACGTGGAGCCGACGGTGTACGCCGACGTGACGCCCGAGATGCGGATCTTCCAGGAGGAGGTCTTCGGCCCGGTCCTCGCCGTGAGTCGCTTCGCGACCGAGGGGGAGGCGATCGAGCTGGCCAACGACTCCGAGTACGGCCTGGTGGCCGGTGTCTGGACCGGTGACTCCGCCCGCGCGCTGCGGGTGGCCTCGCGGCTCGAAGCCGGCCAGGTGATCGTCAACGGTGGTCGCACCGGGATCGAGACGCCGTTCGGCGGCTACAAGGCGAGCGGGCTGGGGCGCGAGAAGGGCTTCGAGTCGCTGCTGCACTACACGCAGCTGAAGACCACGGTCGTCTCGACCCGGTGAGCGGTGGTTCCCGCACGGACACCGCGCAGCGGTGTGCTATCCATGCGCCATGTCTCGTGACCAGGACCTGACCAGCGTGGACGAGCTGCTGCTGCGGCTCGTCCGCTCGGTACGGCGACCGTCGTACCGCCGGCGCATCCTCGACGGCGTCTCCCACATCCCGGGGACCGAGGCGCTCCGCGTGCTTCGCGCTGTCGAGCTGCGTGAGCAGCGCGGGCTGCGGCCCTCCATCAGCGACGTGGCCGATGATCTCGAGATCGAGCAGTCGAGCGCCAGTCGTGCGGTCAACGCCGCCGTCGAGCGCGACCTGGTGGTCCGGGCCCCCGATGCCGACGATCTGCGTCGTGCCGTGCTCCGGCTCACCGAGGCCGGACGAGGTGCGCTGAGCACGGCCACCGCGAACCGGATGGCGCTGATCGAGGAGATCACCGCCGACTGGCCGGCCGCGGACCTGCACGACCTGGCCCGGCTGCTGGAGCGGTTCGTGGCTCGCTACGAGGCGGTCGAGCCGCCGCTCTGATCGTCTGGTCCCCCAGCGCTATCGTGTTGCAAATGATTTACATGCAGCCTACATGCATCTAGAGTTCCATCATTACTCCATAGCAGAACGGCAGGGAGAAGTGATGAGCACAGCTGAGTACGACCTCGTGATCCGCGGTGGTGAGGTGCACGACGGCACCGGTGCCGAGGGAAGAGTTGCCGACATCGCGGTCAAGGACGGCGTCATCGCCGTCGTCGGGGAGGTCGCCGGACGTGGTGCCGAGGAGATCGACGCGACCGGCCGGATCGTGACGCCGGGCTTCGTCGACATCCACACCCATTACGACGGGCAGGCGGTCTGGGACGACGCCACCGCCCCCTCGTCGCACCACGGCGTGACGACAGTGGTGATGGGAAACTGCGGCGTCGGCTTCGCGCCGTGCAAGCCGGAGCACCGCGACGGGCTGATCGAGCTGATGGAGGGCGTCGAGGACATCCCGGCACCCGTCATGCACCAGGGCCTGACCTGGACGTGGGAGACGTTCGCGGAATACCTCGACGTTCTGGAGCGCACCCCGCGCGACATCGATATCTGTGCCCTGGTGCCGCACGCGCCGGTACGAGTTCATGTGATGGGAGAGCGGGCGTTCAGGCTGCTGCCTGCGCTGCCCGAGGACGTCGAGCAGATGCGTGTCATCGTCGCCGACGCGATCCGCGCCGGCGCGTGGGGCGTGTCGACCAGCCGGTCGACGGCGCACAAGAGCGTCGCCGGGGACTACACCCCGACGCTCCTCGCCCGCGAGCGTGAGATCGTCGGCCTGGCCATGGGCATGGCCGATGCCGGCCGGGGTCTCTTCGAGTTCGTCGCCGAGGTGCAGGATCCCGACGTGATCGGCGAGTTCGAGATGGTCCGCCGCGCGCTGAAGAAGTCGGGTCTGCCGGGCGTCTACAGCCTGGTGCAGAGCGGTCAGACGGCGGATGCGAATCAGGACCTGTGGCGTGACCTGCTGAAGTACTCCGGATCGGCGAAGGACGACGGCGTCGACCTGCGCCCGGTCGTCGCGCCGCGAGCGGTCGGCCTGCTGATGGGGCTGGAGGGAAGCCAGAACCCGTTCTCCGCCACGCCGAGCTACCGCGCGATCGCCGATCTTCCGTTGGCCGAGCGAGTGGCGCGGATGCGCGATCCCGAGGTGCGCCGTCAGATCCTCTCGGAGGACCCGTACGCCGAAAGCGCCTGGCCGCTATTGCAGTTCCTTTCCTACAGCAGGATGTACCGCTTCGAGAACCCGCCGAACTACACCCCCGACATCGCAAACTCGCTGCAGGCGATCGCCGACCGCAAGGGGCGTCCGGTGCCGGAGGTGGTCTACGACGTCCTCCTCGAAGACGAGGGGATGGGCTTCATCCACGTCCCGTTCGCCAACTACGCCAGCGGCGACCTGCGGGTCTGCCAGGAGATGCTGGAGGACCCCAACTCGATCATGGGCCTGGGCGACGGTGGCGCGCATGTCGGCTTCATCCTCGATGCCGGCTTCCAGACCTGGATGCTGACCTATTGGGTCAAGGAGCGCGGGGTGATGGCGCTGTCGGAGGCGATCCGCCGGATGACGTCCGACACCGCGGACGTGATGGGCCTGGCCGACCGTGGCCGGATCCGTGAGGGACTGCGGGCCGACCTCAATGTGATCGACCTCGGCCGGCTCACGTTCGGTTCGCCGTACATCGCCCACGACCTGCCCACCGGCGGCAAGCGGCTGATGCAGAAGGCGGTCGGTTACGAGCACACGATCGTCGCGGGCCAGACCGTCTACCGCGACGGCGAGGACACCGGGGCCCGGCCGGGACGGCTCGTCCGCTCCGGTCGCTGACGGCGCTTCGCCGGGCCGGCCACCGGGGTCTGCCCATCAGGATGTCGACGGGCGTCGACGGCCCGGCGTAGCGGCCCTGCTCACGGTTCGAGCGTGAGCCGCTCGTCGGTGAGAAGCGGTCGGGCGTAGGAGGTGTCGCTGCGGTCGCGCGCGACAGTGCCGTTCTGTCTGCGGTCGACCGGCGGCAGGTCGGGGGTCGTGACGCCACCGGTCCACTCCACCATCGAGATGCGGTGGGCGATGCGCCATTCGCCGTCGCGGCGTTCGAACCGGTCGACGTACCGCCCACCGTGCAGTGTGACGGGCGTACCCGACCGGTTCTGCCCGACCATCACGAAGTAGGTCTCGGTGTGGGCCACGTCGCCGTCGATCTCACAGGTGTGGTTGGTGATGTAGTGCTGCTCGCCGTGATGGCTTGCCCGGTGGCCGGCGAACGCCCAGGGGATGAACTCCTCGACCGTGCCGCGGAAGATGCCGTGGTCGTCGATCGCGCCGGGGTGGTACGCGGAGCGCAGCAGGTCCTCGTCGAGCCGGTCGACGCCGCGGGTGTAGCGCAGCAGCGCGTCGTGGATCTCCTGGCGGTCGAGCAGCTCCTGGAGGCGGCGGGGGTCGGGTGCTCGGTGGCGTGTGTCGGTCGTGGTCATGTCGATGACGTTAATCATGTTGTAGTTGTCATACAATGGCTTACAGCCGCTATCGTGGCCGGATGAGCGACTTACCTGTGATGAACTACCGCCTCCTGGGCCGCAGCGGCCTGCGGGTCTCCGATCTGGCCCTCGGCACGATGACCTTCGGGGCCACCACCGGCTGGGGAGTCGAGGAGCGGACGACCCGCGAGCTGTACGAGCTGTACCGCGAGGCGGGCGGCAATTATCTCGACACCGCCAACCAGTACGCCGCGGGGGCGAGCGAACGGATCGTCGGCGAGCTGGTCGCGGGTCACCGTGACGAGGTGGTGATCGCCTCGAAGTACACCAACGCCGCGCCCGGCAACGGCGACCCCAACGCCGGCGGCAACCAGCGCAAGAACATGATCGCGTCGGTCGAGGCATCCCTGCGCCGCCTGGGCACCGACCATCTCGACCTGTACATCGTCCACTCCTGGGATCTGCTCACGCCGGTCGAGGAGGTGATGCGCGGTCTCGACGACCTGGTGCGCGCGGGCAAGGTCCTCTACGTCGGTGTCTCCAACACCCCGGCCTGGGTGATCGCCCGCGCCAACACCCTGGCCGAGCTGCGCGGCTGGACTCGGTACGTCGGCCTGCAGATCGAGTACAGCCTGCTCGGCCGCAGCGCCGAGGCCGAGTACATGCCGATGGCGGCAGAACTCGGGCTCAGCGTGCTGGCCTGGTCACCGCTGAAGAATGGTCTCCTCACCGGAAAATACGCCGACGGCGGCGGACGTGACTCGAGGCTGTCCAGCGAGGTGTGGGGCTCTCCGGCGATGGCGTGGGCCGACCCCCATGGCAATGCTGCGGGCCCGGTCGTCGAGACTCTGGTCGCAATGGCCGCCGAGCTCGGCGCGACCCCGGCCCAGCTCGCGCTGGCGTGGCTGCGTCACCGGGAGGTCCACGTGGTGCCGATCGTGGGCGCCACCAACCCGGGCCAGCTGCGCGACAACCTCGGCTGTCTGCGGCTGGCGCTGACTCCGGAGCAGGTGGCTCGGCTCGACGAGGCGAGCGCCGTACCGCTGGCTTATCCGCATCACTATCTGGCCAGCCCGATGGCTCGCTCGTACCGCTCCGCAGGGATGTACGACCGGATCGGCCGATGACGGTGTCACCCCCCTTCAATTGTGTTCTTGCTTACAATCAATTATGTTAGAAGAAACTCTACATAATAAGGAAAAGGTTTGACGATGACTTCGATGCTGGAGCGAGCGGAGACCAACGGTCTGCCGATCCATCGCCTCGACCTGGAGACCGACGAGCGACTGGGCGTCGATCCCTTTGCCGTCTGGGATGAGGCGACCAAGGTCGGCGGCCTGTTCTACAGCCCGGTCAACCGCGGCTATCTGGTTGCTGCCGACTACGACACGGTCAAGCACGTGCTGCAGGACCCGCACACCTGGTCGAACCTGCCGAGCTCGATCGTCTACACGAAGCAGGAGGTCATTCTCGACGTCCCGCCGATCACCATGGACCCGCCGGTGCACACCAAGTACCGCAGGGCGCTCGCGCCGCTGTTCGGGCCGAAGGCCGTGGCACACCTCGAGCCACGCATCATCGAGATCTGCCACGAGCTGATCGACTCGATCGTGGCCAAGGGCAGCTGCGACTACGCCAAGGACTTCGCCGCCAAGTTGCCGGCTCTCTTCTTTCTCGAGTGGCTGGGCATCGGCACCGAGGACGTCGACCGGATGTTCCACCTCGCCGAGCGCGCCACCTTCGAGTTTCCCACCCAGGAGGAGCGCGACGACATCGAGTCGCAGATCGACACGATCGTGCGCGGCGCGATGCACGACCGGCGCACCAACCCGCAGCCCGGTGACCTGGCCACCGCCTTCGTGAACATGCGCGTCGACGGCGAGGAGATCCCCGAGGACCTGCTGGTCGGGATGGCGAAGCTCGCGTTCATCGCCGGCCAGGAGACCACGTCCAGTCAGCTCGGCTTCATCATGTGGCACCTCGCCAAAAACCGTGCGGATCGACAGTTCCTCATCGACGACCCGACCCGGATCCCCGGTGCGATCGAGGAGCTGATGCGCTTCTACAACACGGGCGGCTCGGCAGGCCGGGTGGCCAAGCAGGATGCCGAGATCAACGGGTTCCCGGTCAAGGCCGGGGACCGGATCTTCATCGCCCGCTGCGGCGCGGACCGGCAGTTGGCCCCCGACGTGCAGCTGACCCGAACCGGTGTTCCGCACTCGGCCTTCGGCCTCGGTGTGCACCGCTGCCTGGGCTCCCATGTGGCCCGCCTGGAGATGCGCATCGGGCTCGAGGTCTGGCACGAGCGGATCGGGGAGTACCGGATGCCCGACGACTTCGTCGAGAACTTCCGCTACGGCAGCTTCATGCAGCAGCTCCACCACCTGCCCCTCGAGTTCGAGGTCGCTTCCCGCTGAGGCGGGGGCACCCGACCTCGACCCGACTTCACGAAAGGGAAGCACGATGACCGAGAGCACCACCGACGAGAAGCAGTGCCTGCGATTCAGCATCGACACCGACCTGTGTGTCGGCCACGGCCGCTGCTACACGCTCGCGCCCAACTGGTTCGACACCGACGACATCGGCTACGGCCAGGTGAAGGACGTCGCGATAGGCCTCGACGAGCGCGGCGCGGCCGAAGACGTCGCGGCCGCCTGCCCGGAGGGCGCGATCAGGCTCGACCTGTCCTGAGGCTTTCGGCGGGAGTCCGGAAGGACTCCCGCCGAGCCGGACGGTATGAACCAACCGAATAAACGAAAAGGAGCCCGGGCCGATGGCCCGGGCTCCTTCCTTTCGGTTCGCGTCGCGGTCAGCGCCGCTCGGCCAGGATGATGTCGGCCGCGATCCAGGCCAGCGCCATCGTGGGCGCATTGTTGTTGCCCGACGGCTGATCCCGGAAGACCGACGCGTCGATCACCCGCAGTCCCTGTGTGCCCCGGACCCGCAGCGAGGCGTCGACCACGTCGTCCTCGTCGGGGCCCATCGCACAGGTGCCCAGGCCGTGTGCGCCGGCGTTGCCGTGGTTGATGCCGTACTGGATGATCTCGTCGTCCTCGGCGATCTGCGGGCCGGGCTGGAGTTCCTCGACGACGTACTTGGCGAACGGCGCGGTGGCGGTGATCTCGCGCGCCTTGCGCAGCGTCTTGACCAGCATCCGCCGGTCCTCCTCGGTGCTGAGGAAGTTGGGCTCGAGCCGCGGTACGGAGTCCAGCCCGGGGCCCGTGATGTGCAGCGAGCCTTGACTGGTCGGGTACATCGGGAGCGCGACGTACTTGGCGCCGGGGAACTTGTCGACCACCATCCGGCCGGTCATCGGGTTGACATCCGAGGTGGAGATCGGGGTGAAGAAGCACTGCGTGTCGGGGTACTCCGAGGCCGGGTCCGACTTGTAGATCGCGCTCAGCGCGTAGCCGCCGTGCGCGACCATGCCGCGACGGGTGAGCAGGTATTTGAAGCCGGACCACAGGTAGCGGGGGGTGGAGGAGGCTTCGGTGTTGTAGCCCTTGACCCCGGCGAGCCGGTACTGCAGCAGGATGCCGCGGTGTTCCTTGAAGTTCTCCCCGACCTTGGGGCTGGTCACGCGGCACTTCACGCCTGCCTTCGCCAGGATCTCCGGGTTGCCGATGCCGGAGCGCTCCAGCAGCAGCGGTGAGTCGAACGCGCCGCCGGTGACCAGTACCTCGCGGCGCGCGGTGTACGTGACCAGGCTGCTGTCCTTCCGCCGGCAGGAGACGCCGGTGACGCGGGTGCCGTCCAGCACCAGCCGTTCGGCCTCGGTGTGGGTGACGACGGTCAGGTTCTTGCGACGCCGTGCCGGGCGCAGGTAGGCACGCGCCGCGCTCATCCGGGTGCCCTTGCGGGTGTTGGAGGCGACGTAGGACGTGCGCTCGCCGCCGCTACCGTTCATGTCCTCCTCGAACGGCACCCCGCTCTGCGCGAAGGATGCGATCAGTGCGTCGCAGGTGGCCTCGCGGGGGCCGGCGATCTCGATGTCGACCGCGCCCGCACCGCCGCGGGTGGCGCTCGGCCCCAACTCGTGGCGCTCCATCTTGCGGAAGGCGTCGAGGAACCGCTGCCAGTTCCAACCGGCGTTCCCGGCCTTCTCCCAGGCGTCGTAGGAGTTGGCCCAGCCGCGGTTCCAGACCATGCCGTTGATGGTCGTCGAGCCGCCGATGACCCGGCCGCGCGGCAGGTGCTCTACGTGGCCGTCGGGGAACTGCACCGTTGCGAACGTCTTGGAGTACTTGGGGTTGGTGAGGGTGAAGTAGAAACCCTTCGGCACCAGGTGGATCAGGTTCGCGTCGCCGCCGCCTGCCTCGATGAGCAGTACGGTGTTGCGCGGGTCCTCGGTGAGCCGGTTGGCCAGGAGGCAACCGGCCGCGCCGGCGCCGACGATGATGTAGTCGAAGCTCGTGGACTTCGGTGGGCGGGGCATGCGGTGTCCTTTCGGCGCTCTCAGCGCAGGTTGCGGAAGGTGTCGCGGATGTCGGTGACCACGTCGTCGGGTCGCTCCATCGCGCCGAAGTGGCCGCCGACGTCGTGCACCCGCTGGTGGGCGATCTCGGCGTACATGGCGGGCAGCCAGTCGAACGAGGCCCCCGGTGGGTTGTCGTCGCGGAAGATCGACAGACCGGCCGGGGCCTGGATTGCCGGCGTGCGGTCATGGGCCGGCTGCCACGGATTGGTGGCCGCTTCGTAGTAGAACCGCGCCGCGCTGGGGTAGCTCTGGGTGATCCAGTAGAGCATCGTCGAGGTGATCAGGAAGTCCGGGGAGAAGACGTCCTCGAGCGGCTGTGCCGGGTCCATCCAGGCGAGCCTGCGTTCGGTGAGCCAGGCGAGCAGGCCTGCGGGGGAGTCGTTCATCCCGTGCGCGATGGTCTGCGGATGCACGATCTGCGGCACGAGGTGGCCGACCCGGCGCTTCTCCCACGCCACCACCGCGGCGCGGTTCTCCGGGGTGGCCGCGTCCGCGGCCTTCTGGAGCAGGTTCCACGGCCGATCGGAGTTCCAGCCGGCGGGGAACGAGATCAGGCTGGTGAGGTGGATGCCGAGCAGATTGTCGACGTACTTGTGGCCGAGCTGAGCAGTGACCTGGGCGCCCCAGTCACCCCCGTGCGCTGCGAACCGCTCGTAGCCGAGGACGTCGCGCATCAGCTGCACCCACAGGTCGGCGGTGGTGACGAAGTTGAGGCCCGAGCGGCTCAACGGCGAGGAGAACGCGAAGCCCGGCAGCGAGGGGATCACCACGTCGAACGCGTCGGCCGGATCCCCGCCGAAGGATGCCGGGTCGGTGAGCGGGCCGATCATCCGGTGGAAGTCCCAGAACGTCCACGGGAAGCCGTGGGTGAGCAGGAGCGGCGTCGGGTCGGGGCCGGTGCCGCGGACGTGCACGTAGTGGATCGGCTGGCCGTCGACGTCCACGCGGAACATCGGCAGCTGGTTGAGGGCGGTTTCCTGGGCCCGCCAGTCGTAGCCGGTGCGCCAGTGTTCGACCAGGCCCCGCAGCCGTTCGGTGGAGACTCCGTAGCGGCCGTCGCCGTTGCCGACATCGGGCGCGAACCGGGTCGACGCCAGCCGGCGGTCGAGGTCGGCGAGATCCTCGTCGGACACGTCGACACGGAAGGGAACGGGCGAGGTCATGGTGCTCCTGGGCAGCTGGGAGGTGGAGATGGTGGGGTGCGGGCCACGGACCGGGGCAATATCACGGCCCGTGACCCGCCGTCGAGGGGCCGGTCTCAGTGGACGAGGAACCCGCGGTAGTCGTCGTCGCGGGCGTTCTCGAGGTTCTGGACGAACTCCGGCAGCGATCCGATGTAGGCGACGTAGACGCGGGGCTTCCCGGGGATGTTGTCGCCGAAGAAGATCGACTTCGCAGTCGCCTGCAGGGTGCCGGCGGCGGTGTCGGCGACCTGCTTCGTCCAGACGGCCTCGGCCTCGGGGTCGGCGTCGATCCGGTTCCAGCCCTTGGTGAAGAAGTCGTCGACGACCTTGGTGACCCACTCCACCACGGGCTCGGAGCAGCGTGGGCCGTTGCCGTGGCCGCCCTTGCCGTGCGGACCACCCTCGATGAAGAGGTTCGGGAAGCCGGCGACCTGCATGCCCATGTACGTGTGCGGGCCGTCCTTCCACTTGTCGCGCATCGTCTGCCCGCCGAGGCCACGGATGTCGATCTTGTTCAGCGCACCGGTGAAGGCGTCGAAGCCGGTGGCGAAAATGATCGTGTCCACCTCGACCTCGCCCTGCTCGGTGAGGACGCCCTTCTCGGTGAACTCCTTGATCGGGTTCTCCTTGAGCAGGATCAGGTCGACGTTGTCCTTGTTGTAGGTCTCGTAGTAGTTGGTCTCGCAGGGCACCCGCTTGGTGCCGAAGTAATGGTCGTTCGGGATCAGCTTCTCGGCGATCTCGGGGTTGTCGACCCGCTCGCGGATCTTCTCGGCGAGGAACTCGCAGTAGACCTTGTTCGCCTCGGCGTCGTAGGCCAGGTCGTTGTAGAGCCCGATCCACTTGGTGAAGCCCGGTGAGTGGAACGCCTCCTCGTAGCGGGCGTCGCGCACCTCGGGCGCGACCTCGGTGGACTTCACCGGGTCCCAGCTGTGCAGGAAGCCGCTGAAGGTTTGCCGCAGGTACGGGAACATGTCCTGGTAGCCGGCGCGGATGGCGGCCATGTCGTCGTCGGAGAGCGGACGGTTACGCAGCGGGACGGCCCAGTTGGCGGTGCGCTGGAAGACCGTCAGGTGGCCGGCGGTCTTGGCGACCTCGGGGATCACCTGGACGCCGGTGGCGCCGGTGCCGATCACCGCGATCCGCTTGCCCTCGAAGCCGATCTGCTTGTCCTTGGGCCACAGCGAGGTGTGGTACCACTCGCCCTGGAACCGATCCAGGCCGGGGATGCGCGGGAAGTTCGGGTCGGAGAGGATGCCGGTCGCCATGATCACGAAGCGCGCGCGGTACACCTCGCCTGTCGTCGAGTGCAGCGTCCAGCTGTCGGTCTCCTCGTCGAAGACCATGCTCTCGATCCGGGTGTCGAAGTCGATGTCGCGACGCAGGTCGAGCTTGTCCGCGACGTGGTTGTAGTAGGACTCGAGCTCGGGCTGACCGGCGAACATCTCCTTCCAGCGCCACTCCTCGAGCAGCTCCTCGTCGAAGGAGTACTGGTAGGAATGCGACTCCGAGTCGAGCCGGGCGCCGGGGTAGGCGTTCCAGTACCAGGTGCCGCCGACGCCGGAGCCGGCCTCGATGACCCGAACCGACCGACCGAGCTCGCGCACCAGCTTCAGCTGGTACATCCCGGTCAGGCCGGCACCCACGATGACGACGTCGTAGGAGCGCACTCCCGCCTCGTCCGGCTGGCCTCCTGACACGTCGGGCCTGGTCGCGATCTCGGTCATGGTTCCTCCAATAGAAGTCGGTGCCGACGGCCGGTTGTGCGCGGCCAGTCGTGGTCGTCCAGTTCTGATGCTATCCGGTACCTCGGTCAAAACACCACTGTCGGATAGGTTCAAACATAATAAGCAGTGGTCGACGTCTCGGATTGCGGCACAGGGCCGATGCCCTTGCGGGCTGGTCCGAGTCCATCTTCCAATCATGTTATAGTACTGCTACTAACGCGTTTACGTTGTAGCTGGGAGGTCAGTCCTGTGAGAGTGGGCATCATTGGTGCAGGTATGTCGGGGCTGTTCCTCGCGCATCACCTTGCCGAGGCAGGGATCGAATATCAGATCTTCGAGAAGCGGGCCGGCGTCGGTGGCACCTGGTACGACAACACATACCCGGGTCTGCACGTCGACGTGATCACCCGCTCCTACGAGTTCCCGTTCGCGCGGAAGAACTACTGGTCGAAGCGGTATGCGCCGGGCTCGGAGATCCGCCGCTACCTGACCGACTTCGCGCAGGAGCAAGGCGTCGTCCGGCACATACGATTCAACACCGAGGTGCGGCAGGCCGAGTGGGAGGACGACGCCTGGACGCTCACCCTGCCCGACGGCAGCACCGAGGTCTTCGACGTCGTCGTCGCCGCGACCGGCTTCCTGCACGTGCCCAAGCGACCGACCTTCCCGGGCACCGACACGTTCGAGGGCCACAGTTGGCACTCCTCCGAGTGGGACCACGGCGTCGACCTGACCGGCAAGCGGATCGGCGTCGTGGGCACCGGTTCCAGCGGCATCCAGATCGTCAGCGAGCTGGGCAAGCAGAACCACGACGTCAAGCACTTCATCCGGACGCCGCAATGGATCCAGATCCGGCAGAACAAGAAGATCTCGCCGCTGGAGCGGGTGCTGCTGCGGGTGCCCGCACTGGCCGGCTACTGGGACCGGCGGGTCGCCACGCTGCGTGTGGCCACCGAGGGCTCCGAGACCTGGCGGCTGATCCCCGGCGACGAGCGGACGGTCCAGACCCAGCGCTTCTACGACGAGCTCGCCGAGGCCGTCCCGGACCCTGTCCTGCGGGAGAAGCTCACGCCGAAGGACCCCCCGGGCTGCAAGCGGATCCCGAAGTCGCCCGACTACTACCAGGTCGTCCAGCGACCCAACGTCACACCGGTCTTCGGCGGCGTCCAGCGGGTCGTGCCGAACGGCATCGTGGACCCCGACGGCACGCTGCACGAGCTCGACGTGATCGTCTACGCGACCGGCTTCGACACGCACGCCTACATGCGGCCGATGGAGGTCGTCGGACCCGACGGCCTGACCGTCGAGGAGATGTGGGCCGACGGCGTCTACAGCTACCGCGGCATGGGCCTGCCGGGCATGCCCAACTTCTTCCTGCTCAACGGCCCGTTCGCCCCGGTCAACTCGGTGGCCATCCCGACCTGCCTGCGCGACGAGGTCGGTTTCCTGATGCGGCTGCTGGACACCATGCAGCGTGAAGGGCGGGCGCTGGCGCCTTCCGCGGAGTCGACCGCGGCCTTCTGCGACACCGTTCGGTCGGCGCTTCCCGGCACCACCTATTCGCTGTGCGACAACTGGTACACCGACAAGGGCGGGGTCGCCATCATCTGGCCCTTCACCCGCCAGCAGCACGCCGATCAGTACGCCGACGCCGACATCGCCGACTTCGAGCGATTCCCTGCGCGTCGCGAGCTCGCGGCGCCCGTCCGAGCCTGACGGCACTGGATCGCGTCCTGACGAAATGACTGGAGAACCCCGATGACTACATCCCAGACAACCGAAGACCAGGCCAAGCCGGGTGCACTCGCAGGCATACGCATCGTCGAGGTCGGCGACCGGATCGGCGAGTACTGCGGAATGGTGCTGGCAGGCCTCGGCGCCGAGGTGATCAAGGTCGAGCCGCCCGAGGGCGCCGAGAGCCGCCGGATGGGTCCGTTCGTCGACGACGTCCCGGACCCCGAGCGCTCGCTGCACTTCTGGACCTACAACCGCGGCAAGCGCTCCGTCGTACTCGACCTCGAGACGCCCGAGGGCCGAGCCGGGTTCGTCGAACTGGTCGGCGCCTGCGACGTGCTGCTCGACGCGACGCCGCTGGGCTACCTCGAAGAGCGGGACCTCGGCAGCGCCACGTTGCGCGACCGGGACCCCGCCCTCGTGGTCGCGCGGATCACCCCCTTCGGCGAGGAGGGGCCGCGCAAGGACTGGAAGGCCAGCGACCTGGTCCACCTGGCCCTCGGTGGCCAGGTGATGAACAACGGCTACGACCCGGATCCGTCGGGGAAATACGACCTGCCGCCGGTGGCACCTCAACTGGACCACTCCTACGCCGTCGCCGGCGAGCAACTCGCCTTCACCGTCGTCGCCGCGCTGATCAGCAGGCGTCACACCGGTCAGGGGCAGCACCTCTCCTGCGCGGTGCACGAGGCGATGGCGAAGAACACCGAGGGCGACCTGATGTCGTGGGTCTGCCTGCGCACGCCGTTCCACCGTCAGACCTGTCGCCACTCCGCGCCGGGGGTCTCCATCCACCGCTCGATCTTCCAGACCAAGGACGGCCGCTGGATCCTGGCCTCCACGCGCAACGCCAAGCTGCTCGGCCCATTCCTGGACGGCTACGGGATCGGCGACGAGATCAGCGACGGCAGCGACGAGAAGAACAAGGACTCCCGCGTGCTGCCGGGCATGGAGGGCGGCGCCGCTAGCAACATGGACGCGGTCGAGCACACTGTGCGCCGCTACCTCTTCGACGACGTGCCGTGGCGCGAGGCCCAGGAAGCCGGCCTCATGTGGGTCCCGGTGCGCAAGCCCCACGAGTCGGCCTACGACGAGCACTGGCTCGAACGTGGCACCTACGGTGACATCGAGCACCCGGAGCTGGGTCGCTCGCTGCGCTACCCGCTGAGCAAGTGGATCTCGACCGAGAACGGCTGGGTCACACCCACTCCTGCCCCCAAGCTCGACGAGCACCGCGACCTGCGGTTGAGTCTGACACCCCGGCCGATCGAGCGGGTGCCGCTCATCCTGCCCGAGCGGCTATCCAGCCATGGCAAGCCGTGGGCACTCCAGGGGGTGCGCATTCTGGACTTCACCTGGATGCTCGCCTCGGCAGGCGCCACCCGGTTCCTGGCCTCCCTGGGCGCCGACGTGATCAAGGTCGAGTGGCACAAGAACCTCGACCCTCGCCGCGGTGGCAACCCGGTCGGCGGACGTGCGGCGCGCGAGCGGGCGACCGGCCCGGTGCCCTCGCAGTGGCCCGCCGACCTCGGCGGCCCGGTCGGGGCGCAGTACAACAACAAGAACCCAGGCAAACGCGGCATCTCGCTCAACGTGAAGCACCCCAAGGGCCTCGAGCTGGCCCGCCGGATGGTCGCGGAGAGCACCATCGTCGCGGAGGGCTTCTCACCGGGCGTGATGGAGAGCTGGGGACTGGGCTACGACGAGCTGCGCAAGATCAAGTCCGACATCATCTATGCCAAGCAGTCGGGCATGGGCACGAAGGGCATCTACGGCCGGTTTCGCACCATCGGTCCGGTGGCACAGGCGTTCGCAGGCACCTCGGAGATGAGCGGCCTCGGCGACCCGTTCCCGCCTGCCGGCTGGGGCTACTCCTACCTGGACTGGTACGGCGCCTACAGCTTCGCGCTGGCCCTGCTGAGCGCCGTCTACCACCACGACGTGACCGGACAGGGACAGGCGATCGACGCCTCGCAGAGCGAGGTGGGCATCTTCATGACCGGTGTTCCGGCCCTGGACTACCAGGTCAACGGCCGGGTCTGGGAGCGGGCGGGCAACCGCTCGCCGTACGCGACCGCCGCGCCCGAGGGGCTCTACCGTACCCGGGGGGACGACCGCTGGATCGCCATCACGTGTCAGAGCGAGGGCGACTGGATCGCCCTCGCCAAGGAGGCGTGCCATGTCGAGTGGCTCTCGCAGGCGGAGTTCGCGACCGCCGAGGACCGGCACCGCAACCGCGAGGCGCTCGACGCGCTGATCCAGGGATGGACGTCGGAGCAGGAGCCGTTCGAGCTGATGCAGCGGCTCCAGGCGGTCGGCGTACCCGCCGGTGTCGCCCAGACCGCGCAGGATCGGGTGGAGAACGACCCGCAGTTGCAGGCGATGGAGTGGCTGACCGAGCTCGACGCCACCAACTTCGGCCACTGGCCGGTGGCGGCTCCCTCGGTGAAGATGAGCGACACGCCGCAGCACGCAGGCGGCCAGGTCGGCCGCGGCGCCCCGACGTACGGCGAGCACAACTACGACGTCTACGAGGAACTGCTCGGACTGAGCCGCGACGAGGTCGACGAACTGGCAGCGGAGGACGCGATCTGATGGCGGCAGCACAGCTGGGCGGCGCGATCCGCGGGCGGACCGCGATCGTCGCCGCCGGCAACACCGCCCAGGGCACGATCCCGGGCATTTCCGCCGACGAACTGGCGGTCGAGGGTCTGCGGATCACCTTGGCGGAGGCCGGCATCGACAAGTCGGAGATCGACGGGCTGATCACCTGCAAGTCGTTCGGCGGCTTCGGGATCGACACGGAGATCGGCCGGCTGGCGGGCCTCAACCCGGCCTACAGCGCCACCCTCGACTACGGCACGTGCAACTTCTCCCTGCACCTGGCGTGCGCGGTGATCGACGCGGGTCTGGCGAGCGTGGTCGCAATTGTCTACGGGACCAACCAGCGCAGCGCAGGGAACAAGTTCGGCCATCCCCTGGGGCGCCAGGACGAGGCGTCGGTCTACGGCTTCCTGAATGTCGCCGGTCCGGCGGCGATGGCGTTCCGCAGGCACCAGCACCTCTACGGCACCACCGAGGCGGATCTGGCCGAGGTCTCGGTCTCCCAGCGCCGGTATGCGGTGGACAACCCGTTGGCGATCTTCCGGGAGCCGACGTCGGTCGAGGATTACCTGGCGGCCCCGTACCTGGTGGCGCCGCTGCGCCGCCCGGACCTGTGCATGATCTCGGACGGCGCGGCCTGCCTGATCGTGGCTCGGGCCGATCGGGCGGCGGAGCTGACCGACAAGCCGGTGCACGTGATGGGCATCGCCCAGCAGACGGGTCTGCGCGACCGGCAGAACGCCGACCAGTGGCTGCGGCCCTGGATCCAGCAGGTGGCCGAGCGGATCTATCCGGCCGCCGGCATCGAACGGGACGCGGTGGACGCCCTCTACATCCAGGACCCGACCAGCATCTGGGTCCTCCAGATGCTCGAGTACTACGGCTTCGTCGAGCCGGGCGGTGTCGGGGAGGCGTTCCGGTCGGGTGCCGTCGGCCATGGTGGGCGGCTTCCGCTCAACACCAACGGCGGCCAGCTCTCCGAGGCGTACATGTGGGGATTCCTCCACCTGTGCGAGGCGGTCAGACAGCTGCGCGGCGAGGCGGGGGCGCGACAGATCGAGGGCCTGCGCACGGCGCAGTACTGCTCGACGTTCGGATTCATGAAGGCAGCCAGCACGATCTTGTCGACGGAGGCGTCGTGAGCGGATATGAGACCCCGGAGACCCAGGACGACTCCCGGTTCTGGGACGCGGCGACGGAGGGCAGGCTGGTCTTCCAGCGGTGCGACAGCTGCGCATTCGTGCGCTGGCCTGCCGCCGGCGTCTGCCCCGAGTGCATGGACCGGGGATACACGTGGGAGGAGGTGGCTCCGCGAGGCACGGTGTGGAGCTACGCCGTCTACCACCGGGCCTATGCCGGTTACCTGCGCGAGCGGGTCCCGTACGACGTGGCCCTCGTCGAACTCGAGTGTGGGGTGCGGCTGCTGACCACCCTGACCGGCTTCGACGACGACGCCGACCCGATGGGCGCCGCGGTCGTCGCCCACTTCGAGACGGTCGGCGAGCACCAGCACGTTCCGGTCTTCGGGCCGGCCTGAGACCGACGTCGCCGAGGTGGTGCTCTTCCTCGGCGACGCCCGGGAGTCGCGAGTGGGCCGGTCAGCGACCGGGCAGTGCCGCGGGCACCGACCGATAGAAGAAGCCCACACCCACGTGCTCCGACCGCACCGTGCGATCGAGGTCGATCCGGTGGCCCGGCAGCAGGTCGAGGACGGCCTCCATCTCCAGGCGGAGGACCAACCGCGCCAGGTGCAGGCCCATGCAGCGGTGCACGCCCCAGCCGAATGCGACGCTCTTGGACCGATCGCGATCCAGGTCGATCCGCTCCGGGTCCGGGAACGCGGCGGGGTCGTGGTTGGCCGCCATGTTGACGAACAGCGCCCAGTCACCGGTCCGCATGCCCACCTCGCCGAGGTGGGTGTCCTCGGTGACCCGTCGGGCCACGGCGGTGACAGGTGTGTAGATGCGGATCACCTCGTCGATTGCGGCCGGGATCAGGTCCCGGTCGGCAACGAGGCGCTCGTGGAGTGCGGGCTCCCGCGCCATCTGCACGAGCAGTGCGGTGAGCGCGCCGCTGGTGGTGTGGAAGCCGGCGAGCAGGAGGAAGACGACGGTGTCGCTCACCTCCTCGTCGCTCATCGGCTCGCCGTCCACGATCGGCTCGGTGGCGAGCACTGTCATCAGGTCCGCACGGGGATGTGTCCGCCGGTCCTCGGCCTCGAGGAGGATCTGCTCGCGGATCCAGCGGTTGCCCGCGGCGTTCTGCTCGATGATCGAGGGATCGGTGCTCGCCTGGTTGCGCAGACCGCGTGCCATCACCTCGAGCAGTTCCTCGCGCCGCGACCTGTCCCAGCCGAGGATGCCCAGCGTGACCGCGCCGGGGGAGACGTCCGCGAGGTCGGAGACGAAGTCCCAGCTGCCGCGCTCGGCGAGGCCGGTGACGATCTCGGTGACCAGGGTCGCGATTTCGGGCTCGCGCCGGGTCACCTCCGCCTTGCTGAACCACGTGTTCAACACCCGTCGGTACGTCGAGTGCAGCGGCGGATCAACGCCCACCGGGATGTGGCGGGTGCCGAACGGGTTGGCCGGGATGGCGGGACCGAAGCTCGAGGAAAACCGGCCGTAGTCGGCCAGTCCGTCGATGATGTGCTGGTGGTCGGTGACCACCCAGAACCCGTCGTGGGCGGTCGACCAGGCGATCGGCGCCTCGGCGCGCATATCCGCCAGCGTCTCGAACGGACGCAACGCGAACTCCGCCGAGTGGTGTGAGAAGTCGGTGACGATCGGGTCGGACATCGCGGCTCCCGGAGGTAGTGGTCAGGGCTGGTCGGTGACGCTGATGGCCAGGCGCGGACAGCCGTCGACCGCGCGCTCGACGAGCGCGCGGTGGTCCTCGGAGACCTCGCCGTCGGGTCGGAGGGCGTCGGCGAGCACCCGGGCCTGGTCGTTCTCGTCGAGATCGAAGGTCAGCGGAGCGAGCGCCTCGCACACGGCGTTCCCCTCGCACAGCTCGCGGTCGATGCTGATTCGCATGCTCACGCCCCCTTGGGCAGATCGGCGGGCACGGACAGGTAGAAGTAGCCCTGACCCATGTGGTGGGAGAGCACCGAGTTCTCCAGGTCGATCCGGTAGCCGGGCAGAAGGTCGAAGACGGCCTCCACCTCGACCCGCAGGATGAGCCTGGCCAGGTGCAGGCCGAGGCAGCGGTGTACGCCCCAGCCGAACGCGACGCTCTTCGCGCGGTTGCGGTCGAGGTCGACTGTCTCCGGGTCGGAGAAAGCGGCCGGGTCGTGGTTGGCCGCCATGTTCACGAAGAGGGTCCAGTCGCCCTCGCGCATTCGGGCGCCGCCGAATTCGGTGTCTGCGGTGACCTTGCGTGCGTGTGCGGTGGCGGGGGAGTAGATCCGGATGATCTCCTCGATCGCGTTCGGGATCAGGTCGCGGTCCTGTTGCAGTCGGATCTTGTCGTCGGGGTGGCGCTCCAGGTGGGTCATCAGCGCGGTGAAGGCGCCGCTGGTCGTGTGGAAGCCGGCGAGCAGGAGCAGAACGACGCAGTCGCACAGTTCCTCGTCGGTGAGCGGCTGCCCATCCGCGATCGGCTGGGTGGCGAGCACCGTCATGAGGTCGTCGCGCGGCGTGGCCCGGCGGTCGTTGGCCTCGGCGAGGATCTGCTCGCGGATCCAGCGGTTGCCTGCGGCGTTCTGCTCGATGGCGTCGGGATCGGTGCTGGCCTGGTTGCGCAGCGCCTGGGTCATCACGTCGAGCAGCTCCAGCCGCCGTTCGGTGTTCCAGCCGAGGATGCCCAGCGTGACGGCGCCGGGTGAGACGTTGGCGAGGTCCGCGACGAAATCCCAGCTTCCGCGCTCGGCAAGGCCGGACACGATGCCGCGCACCATCTCCTCGATCTGCGGGGTGCGGGCGGTGATGTTGGCCTTGCTGTACCAGTCGTTGAGCACCTTGCGGTACACGCTGTGCACGGGTGGGTCCATCGCGACCGGGATGTGACGGGTGCCGAAGGGGTTGGCGGGGATCGCGGGCCCGGACGACGAGGAGAACGTCGCGTAGTCGGCGAGCCCGTCGACGACGTGCTCGTGATCGGTGACCACCCAGAATCCCCCGTGTGCGGTCGACCAGGCGATCGGAGCCTCGTTGCGCAACTCCTCGAGTACCTGGAACGGGCGTTCGGCAAAGTCTGGTGAGTGGTGATCGAAGTCGGTCAGGACGGCGTCGGTGGGGGCGGGCATCGGTCTCCTCAGGCACTCCGGGGTCACGTCATTACAATGCTTCAACATAACTGTGGCATCAGTAGAAAATCTTGTCAACGACCGAGATGGACTAATTGCTCGCCATCTCAGTTGTGTTGAGTTATCGTGTACTAATTGTGTCCGACGTACTTGCCGATGAGCGCGTCGCGAGTGCCACCCACCCGAATACGGAGAGCTCAAGCACATGACGTTCGTGATCTCGCAGGGATGCTGTAACGACGGGTCGTGCATCGCCGTCTGCCCCGTCCAGTGCATCCGCCCCCGTCCCGGCGACCCCGACTTCACCACCACCGAGCAGCTGTACATCGACCCGGCCACCTGCATCGACTGCGGCGCCTGCATGGACGAGTGCCCGGTCGAGGCGGTGCACTCCGACTGGGACCTGCCCGAAGAGCTGTCGGACTACATGGCGATCAACGCCGAGTACTTCTCGACCAACCCCCTCGTCGGGGTCGGCGCGCCGACCTTCACCCGCCGAGTGCTGCCGCAGGACAAGGCAGCGCTGAGCGTCGCCATCGTCGGCACCGGGCCCGCGGCGTGCTACGCGGCCGCCACGCTCAGCGATATCAAGGGCGTCTCGGTCACGATGCTCGAGCGGCTGCCCACGCCATTCGGGCTGGTGCGTGCCGGTGTCGCTCCGGACCATGCCAAGACGAAGAAGATCGTCGACCGGTTCGCCGGTGTGCTGTCCCGGCCCAACGTGACCTGCTACTTCAACGTGGAGGTCGGCAAAGACATCGCGGTCGAGGAGCTGCTCGAGTACCACCATGCCGTGCTCTGGGCCGGCGGTGCGAGGGACGACCGCAAGCTCGGCATTCCCGGCGAGGACCTTCCCGGGGTGCACGCCGCCCGGACGTTCGTCGCTTGGTACAACGGCCACCCCGACCACTCGACCGAGAGCTTCGACCTCAGCGGCGAGCGGGTCGTGGTGATCGGTAACGGCAACGTCGCCCTCGACGTCGCGCGGACGCTGCTGCGTCCGGCCGACGACTTCCACGCCACCGAGATGGCCCAGCACGCCATCGCCGCACTCGCCGGGAGCAGCATCAGCGAGGTGGTCGTCGCCGCCAGGCGCGGCGCCGAGCACGGAGCGTTCTCCCAGGGTGAGCTGCTGGCGCTGGAGAAGCTCGAAGGGATTGCCGTCGTCGCCGAGCGCGACGAGGTGGCGGACCACGGTAGTGGGCGCAAGCACGAGGTGTTGCTGCGCGCCGTGGACCGTGACGGTGCAGAAGGGCCGGCGATCCGGTTCCGGTTCGGTCTCGAGCCGATCTCGGTCGAAGGCTCGGACGGGGTCGAGGCGATCACCTTCCGTCGTCCCGACGGGACAACCGAGCGGGTCGAGACCTCGCTGGTGCTGCGCGCCATCGGCTACCGCGGCACCGCGGTCGCAGGCCTGCCGTTCGACGAGACGACCGCGACCCTGCCGAACGATGCAGGCCGCGTCGTCGACCCCGAACGCGACGAGGCGGTACCGGGCCTCTACTGCTCCGGCTGGATCAAGCGCGGGCCGCGCGGGATCATCGGCAGCAACAAGCAGGACGCCGAGGAGACCGTCGACAGCGTCCTCCACGATCTCGCCGCCGGTCGGCTCTCGGATCCGTGCCGCACGCCCGACGAGCTGGAGAAGTTGCTCGCGGACCGGGTCGAGGACCTGCTCGACAAGGCAGCCTGGGGGCGGATCGACCTGGAGGAGAAGCGCCGGGGACGGGAAAGCGCGCGGCCGCGGCAGAAGCTGGTGACCATCCCCGAGCTGCTCGCGGCATCCCGGGCGCAGGCATGACCGCAGGGCCGGCAGGGGCCACTCGAGCGGTCGAGGTGGTCGAGGTCGGGGGCGTCGGAATCGCCTACCGACGTCTCGGGTCGCCCGAGGCCGACACCGTGCTCCTCGTCCATGGCGGGGCCGCACACTCCGGCTGGTGGACCGAGGTTGCTCCCGTGCTGGCCCGCGAGCACCACGTCGTGGTGGCCGACCTGAGCGGGCACGGCGACAGCGGGCACCGGCCGGCCTACCGCGCCGAGCTCTGGGCCGAGGAGATGGCTGCCGTGTTGCGCGCCGCTGGAGCAGGCGCGGGCGACGGAGCCGGCCCCTCGGCGGTGGTGGGCCACAGCATGGGAGGTCTGGTCGCTGCCGCGACGGCCGCCCGGTTCCCCGAACTCGTCGGCAGGCTGGTCCTGGTCGACACGCGGTTGCCCCTGCGGGAGCTCCCGCCGCCGACCACGCCGGCACGGGTCTTCGCCTCCGCGCAGGAGGCGCTCGACCGGTTCCGGCTGCTGCCCGACCGGACGAACGCCGACCCGCAGCTGCTGCAGGAGATCGCCCGCTCCGGGCTCGTCGAGACCGGCCCGGGGTGGCGGTGGAAGTTCGACCCGGCTGCGCGTCGTCGGCTGAGCAACGACGGCGTACGTGCGGACCTGTCGTCGGTGCTCTGCCCGGTCGGTTACCTGTACGGCGCGCAGACCGACATGGGTGGCCCGGAATCGGTGTCCTGCCTGGAGAAGTGGCTGGGGCACGCGGTACCGGTCGAGGTGGTACCCGATGCGTTCCACCATGTCCCGCTCGACCAGCCGACACGCTGTGCGGAGGCGATCTCGCGCATGCTCACCGGGCTGGTCGACCGATGAGCGGGTGGCGGGCGGTCGCGGACCTGATCGCGCGGTGGCTGGCGCCGCCGTATCCGCCGCTGATCGCCGGGGAGCGCTACATCTGCGACCTGAGCGGGGTCGGAAAGCGCCTTGCGGATCTCCGGTTCCTGCGGCTCGACGAGTGGGTGGAGGCGTGCGGCGAGGGCGTGCTGCACCAGGGCGGCTCGGCTGTGTTCGTCGGTGCGCGGGGCGACCGTGTCGAGATCTCCCGGGCGAACGTGTTGTGGCGGCACGACGAGCATCCGCGGATCGTGGCGGCCACGGGCAGTCTCGCGGTGCCGCTGGTCCCGCCCCGACGCCTGCCGACGCCGGTCTGGCGTGTCGGCTCGACGCGTATCGACGTGCCCGGGATGGTCGAGTTGGGTCGCTTGATCGACGGAGGGCAGTGAGCGGTGGGCGGCGAGATCACGCCGTTCGAGGTCCACGTCGAGGACGGCGTGCTCGACGACCTTCGGCAGCGGCTGGCATCGACGAGATGGCCCGACCAGATCCCGGGCTCGGGATGGGAGCGCGGAGCCGACAGCGGCTACCTGCGCGCCCTGGTCGACTACTGGCGCGACGACTTCGACTGGCGCGCGGCCGAGCGCGTGCAGAACACGTGGCCGCAGTTCCTCACCACGCTCGACGGGGCACGCGTCCATTTCTTCCACGTGCGCTCGCCGCATCCCGGGGCGAGGCCGCTGTTGCTGACGCACGGGTGGCCGAGCACGCCGCTGGAGTTCCTCGAGGTGATCGGTCCGCTGACGGATCCGACGGCGTACGGCGGACGAGCCGAGGACGCCTGCCACGTGGTCGCGCCGTCGCTGCCCGGGTTTGGCTGGAGCTTGCCGACGACCGAGGGCGGCTGGCATCCGGGCCGCATCGCGCGCGCCTGGCTCGAGCTGATGGCGCGCCTGGGATACGAGCGGTTCGCGGCCCACGGGACCGACTGGGGATCGGTGGTCTCCACCGAGATGGCCCGGGAGGCGCCCGAGCGACTGGCCGGCCTCCACCTCACCCTTCTCATGAGCGGACTGCGCCCTCGGAACGGTGTGCTCACGCCGGAGGAGGAGCACCAGCAGCAGGCGAACGAGGCACTGCGCGCGACCGAACTCGGCTACGTGATGCTCCAGTCGACCAAGCCCCAGACGCTCTCGTACGCACTCGCGGATTCGCCCGTCGGTCAGGCGGCGTGGATCGTGGAGAAGCTGCGCACGTGGACCGACTGCGCGGGGGACCTGGAATCGGTCCTGAGCAGGGACGAGATCCTCGCCAGCGTGACGACCTTCTGGGCGACCGGGACCGGTGGCTCGTCGGGACGGCTCTACCACGAGGCACGTCTGGCCGCACTCGGATCCACCCCGCGGCAGGGCCGGATCGGGGTGCCCACCGCGGTCGCCCTGTTCCCTCGGGAGCTCTATCCGACGTCTCGGCGGATCGCCTCGGAGCACTACAACATCGTGCGCTGGACGCCGATGGCACGAGGCGGCCACTTCGGCGCGTGGGAGCAGCCGGAGCTTCTGGTCGCCGACCTGCGTGCCTTCCTCGCCGGACTCTAGGGCGCTGGAGTGTTCACAAGTGGAGATACCCGAGGAGAAGTCATGAAATCCGTAGTCCGATGAGCCCGCACCGCAACGCCACCCGCACCGGTGTGAGGCGATACCCGCGACGACCCAGGAAACCGACGGAGTCGCAGATCATGGTCGATTTCGCTTCGATGTGGCAGCCGTGGGGAGGGGCGCCCGACGACGACATCCTCGTCCGCTTCGGCCTGCCCGAGCACGCGTTCTACAAGCGGCTGGCCAACATCCTCATCCGTGGTCGTGCTCGGCTCACGCCGTACCGAGCGAGGGCGCTCGGCGAACTGTGCGAACAGAAGCTCTCGATCTCCGCCCACCCGTGAGTACTTACTAACCGCCGGCGGTTGATAAGTACTCACGGGTGCGAAGCACACAGGAAACTCCCAGCCTCCGTCCAGAGTGATCGCAGTGTCCGGGCCGAATCTTGGACGCATGACGACGAATTCCCTCTCCCGAGCACCGGGCGCCATGGGACGACTCGAGACTTCCGGAACCTCCGAGACCGCGCCCGTGCTCGACGTTGTCGTGCCGGTCTACAACGAGGAAGCCGGACTCGAGCGTTGCGTGCGCCGGCTGCGGCGGCACCTCGACGAGAACGTTCCCTACACCGCCCGCATCACCATCGCCGACAATGCCAGCGTCGACGCCACCCTCGTGGTGGCCCACCGCCTGGCCGCCGAGATCGACGGCGTCCATGTCGTGCACCTCGACGAGAAGGGACGCGGCCGCGCCCTGCGCGCGGTGTGGAGTGCGTCCGACGCCGAGGTGGTGGCGTACATGGACGTCGACCTGTCGACGGACCTCAACGCCCTGATGCCGCTGATCGCCCCGCTGCTGTCGGGGCATTCGGACCTCGCCATCGGGTCGCGGCTCGCCCGCTCCTCGCGGGTGGTCCGGGGCCCGAAGCGCGAGTTCATCTCCCGCAGCTACAACCTCATCCTCCGCAGCGCGCTGCACGCGCGGTTCTCCGACGCGCAGTGCGGGTTCAAGGCGATGCGGGCGGATGTCGCGCAGCGCCTGCTGCCGCTGGTCGAGGACACCGGTTGGTTCTTCGACACGGAGTTGCTGGTGCTCGCGGAACGCGCGGGCCTGCGCATCCACGAGGTCCCCGTCGACTGGGTGGACGACCCGGACAGTCGCGTCGACATCGTCGCGACCGCGGTCGCCGACCTCAAGGGTGTGTGGCGGGTGGGCCGGGCGCTGTCCACCGGATCGCTGCCGATCGGCAGCCTGCGGGACAGCTTCGGGCGCGAGCCGCTGGTGCCCGGGGTGCCCCGCGGCATGGTCGGGCAGCTGGCCCGGTTCGCGGTGATCGGGGTCGCCTCCACCGTCGCGTACGCGCTGCTCTACCTGCTTCTGCATCCGGTCCTGGGCGCGCAGTGGGCCAACGCTGTCGCACTGCTCGTCACGGCCGTGCTCAACACGGCCGCGAACCGCGCGTTCACGTTCGGGGTCCGCGGATCCGAAGGCGCCGCCCGGCATCAATTACAGGGTCTGCTCGTGTTCGCGTGCGGACTGTTCCTCACCAGCGGTTCCCTGTTCGTCCTGCACTCGGCGGCCCCGGACGCGTCCAAGCACGTCGAACTCGCCGTCCTCGTCCTCGCCAATCTCGTTGCCACCATCAGCCGTTTCATAGCCCTTCGCTGGGTGTTCCGGAACGCTCGCCCCGAAGGAGTTCACGCATGACGACGACCCTCGAACAGCCGAAGGTCGAAACCCCCGAACCTCCTCCCGCACGGCGGAGGTGGGAGCCCTGGGCGCTCGCCGCACTGCTCGTCGGGACGGCGGTCGCGTACATCTGGGGGCTCGGCGCCTCCGGCTGGGCCAACTCGTTCTACGCCGCCGCGGTCCAGGCGGGTTCGGAGTCGTGGAAGGCGTTCTTCTTCGGATCCTCCGACGCGGCCAACTCCATCACCGTCGACAAGCCGCCGATGTCGCTGTGGGTGATGTCGCTGTCGGTCCGGATCTTCGGCCTCAGCTCCTGGGCGATGCTGGTGCCGCAGGCGCTGCTCGGTGTCGGTTCCGTCGCCCTGCTGTACGCCGCGGTGAAGCGGTGGTTCGGTGCCGCGGCCGGTCTGCTCGCCGGTCTCGTGCTCGCGCTGACGCCGATCGCGGCGTTGATGTTCCGGTTCAACAACCCCGACGCACTGCTGGTGCTGCTGATGATCGCGTCCGTGTGGGCGCTGCTGCGCGCCGTGGAGGACGGACGCACCCGGTGGATGGTGCTGACCGGTGTGTTCGTCGGGTTGGGGTTCCTGACCAAGCAGCTTCAGGTGATGCTCGTCGTCCCGCCGCTCGCGCTGACCTACCTCTTCGCGGGACCGCCGAAGTTCGGCAAACGCCTCGCCCAGTGCTTCGCCGCGCTCGGCGCGATGATCGTCTCCGCGGGCTGGTGGTTGCTGACCGTCGAACTGTGGCCGGCGTCGTCGCGGCCCTGGATCGGCGGTTCGCAGAACAACTCGATCCTCGAACTCACGCTCGGCTACAACGGTCTCGGCCGGTTGAACGGTGAGGAGACCGGCAGCGTCATGCCCGGTGGTGGTCGCGGGGACGCCGCGGCGGCGATGGGCGGCGCCGGCGAGGCCATGACCGGCGGCGCCGTGCCCGGCGGCGGGATGCCCGGCGGCGCCGTGCCCGGCGGCGGGATGCCCGGCGGCGGAATGTGGGGCAGCACCGGCATCACGCGCTTGTTCGAGTCGGCTCAGGGCGGTCAGATCGCCTGGCTGATCCCGGCGGCGCTGATCCTGCTGGTCGCCGGTCTCGCGCTGCGCGGCAGGGCGGCACGCACCGACACGCAACGTGCGTCGTTCGTCGTGTGGGGACTGTGGCTGCTCGTCACCGGATTGACGTTCAGCTTCATGGCCGGAATCTTCCACGCGTACTACACCGTTGCGCTCGCACCGGCGGTGGCCGCGCTGGTGGCGATCGGTTCGGTGACGCTGTGGCGTCGACGGGACAGCCTGTGGGTGCGGGCGGTTCTCGCCGTGACACTCCTGGCCACCGCGGCCATGTCCTGGGTTCTGCTCGGGCGCAGCGCGTCGTTCGTGCCGTGGCTGAAGTGGGCCGTGGTCGTCGCCGGTGTTCTCGCCGCCGTGGCCGTGCTGATCCCGGCGCTGACCAGGGGCCGGATCGCGGCCGTCGTCACGCTGGCCGCACTGTTCACCGGGCTCGCCGGACCGACGGCGTACGCCGTCGACACGATCGCGACGCCGCACACCGGTTCGATCGTCTCGGCCGGACCCAATGTCGAGGGCGGACGCGGGGGCTTCGGCGGAATGGGTGGCCCCGGCGGCATGGACGGTGCCGGACGCATGGGCGGACGCACCGACGGCACAGCCGCGCCCACGATGCCGGGCGGTGCTGCCCCCGGCGCGGCAGGAGCGGCTGCTCCTGGGACCGCGGCCGGTGCGACGGCCGGTGCCGGCGACGGCATGGGCGGCATGGGAGCCATGGGCGGCGCTGCCGGGGGACTTCTCTCGGGCAGCAACCCCGGCGAGGAACTGGTGTCGCTGCTGGAGCAGGATGCCGGCAACTACACCTGGGTGGCGGCGGCCATCGGATCCAACAGTGCGTCCGGGTACCAGCTGGCCACCGAGGACCCGGTCATGCCGATCGGCGGGTTCAACGGCAGCGATCCGTCACCGACGCTCGAGCAGTTCCAGCAGTACGTGGCGGACGGCAAGATCCACTACTTCATCGCCGGCGGCCGAGGCGGCGGAATGGGTGGCGACGGCACCGCGTCGGAGATCTCCACCTGGGTGCAGGCGAACTTCACCGCCGTCACCGTGGACGGCGTGACCCTGTACGACCTCACGTCCTGATCGACACCGGCAGTGCGCACTTGCCGACCGTTCGCGGTCGGCAAGTGCGCACAGCTGTGTCAGTGGGCGAACGAGATTTCGGGGGTGCGGCAGATGAGCAACCTCCGCACGAGGCCGGACTCGTCGAGCTGCGCCGAGGTGTTGAACGACGCCTCGAATTCACCGTTCCGGGTGGTGCGCCCCAGCGCCAGTTCGACGTCACCCACCCGGGAGCCCGCGAGGATCTCGTGTACCAGCACGCTCTTCTCGCGTTGCTGCAGGTACCCGACGAGGCCTGCGCGATCGCCGACGAACTCGGCTGCTTTCCCGCCGCCGGTGGAGAATTGAATCGACATCCGGAAGTCGTCGGTGATCATCGTCAGGACACGGTCGGGATCGTCCGAGTCCATGATCGCGAACCATGCGACCAGCACGGGCGTCGGTGACGTCCTCGAGTCCAGGTCAGTCGCGCTTGTCATGTGCCAACTCCCTTGTGAGAATGCTGAATTCGGTGTCGAAGGACACTTCGTATGCGTCGATGGTGCCGTCGGCGTCGAGGTGCATGGCGGCGAGGAAGTAGCCGGTCGTCTTCGTCTCGTTCTCGACGACGGAGCCGTAGGCGAACTGGACGTCGCCGGCGCTGCTCGTCCGCAGCAGCACGTGCCGTCGATCGACCGGGGGGCGTCCCCGGAGGTAGCTGAGCATGTCGGCGCGGCTGTGGCCGCGGCGGACGGTACCGGGAAGAACTATGGCGAACTCGATCGATTCGTCGAGCAGGGCAACCGCGTCTTCGATCCGGCCGCTGTCGAGGATCGCGTAGTACTGCTCGATCACGAGTGCATCGGTCATGAAATGAACTTAGTTCAACATGGGCGGGTCTGTCGAGAGTCCTTGCCGTCTCGACTTCTGCGAAACTAAACTGAACTCACGTCAATTTAGGAGAGTTCAATGCAGTCCTCCCATTCCAGCCCCTGGCCCGAGACCGAACCCCCGGCGATGACCCCCGTCGCCGAGCACGAAGACATCCGCGACGTCATCCGCCGGCTACTCGACCGCCATTCGACGATCGAGAGCAGTCGACTCGCCGCCCGGTCGGAGTCCGGCTATTCCCCCGAGTTGTGGTCGCTGCTCGTCGAGGAGATGAACGTCGCGGCCCTGACCGTGCCGGAGGATCGCGGCGGCCTCGGGTACGGCATGGTCGAACTCGGCATCGTCCTCGAAGAGTGCGGGCGCGCGCTGGTCTGCGAACCGGTGCTCACGTCCGCCACGCTGGGAGTTCATGCCCTGCTCTCGGCCGAAAGGTCGCCCCGGGTCGACGAACTGCTCGACCGAGTCGTCCGGGGCGAACTCGTCGCGACGGTGACAGCGCTGAGCGCGCAGACCGATTTCGTCGACGCCACAGGCGTCGGCGACCGATGGTCGCTGTCCGGTCGCGCGACGAATGTCGTGCAGGGCGGCGCCGCCGATGTCGTCGTGCTGCTCGTGCACGCCGACGACGGACCCGGCCTCTACGCGGTCGATCTGCGGACCGCGCCGGTGCGGCGAACGGAACTTCCGGTGGTCGACCCCAGTCGACGGCAGGCGAATCTGCTCTTCGACGACGCGGAGGCGGTACGTCTCGCGGGACCCGGCGACGCACCGCGCGTAGTCGAATCGTTGCGGAGCCTCGGAGTGATCGGGCTGGCTTGCGAGCACGTCGGGCTGATCGACCGATTGCTGGACAGTACAAGGGAATACACCATGCATCGCCGCCAGTTCGGGCGGTCGATCGGATCCTTTCAGGCTGTCAAGCATCGACTGGCGAACACGCTCGTGGAGCTCGAGAAGGCGCGATCGGCGGCGCGGTACGCGGCCGCGGTGTTTGCGGAAGACCCGGGCGCCGCGGCGCTTCCGGCCGCCGTCGCGGGTGCGGTCTGCACCGAGGCCGTGATCGCCACCGCGATGGAGGCCGTGCAATTGCACGGGGGCGTCGGCTTCACCTGGGAACATGCGGCGCACTCCTATGTTCGCCGCGCACTCGGAGACGAACCGCTGCTGGGGGATTCGCGGGCGCACCGCGGCCGCGTCGCGGATCTCGTCGGACTCTGAAATCGGGCCGGCTGCGGCCGGCCGAATCAAAAGCTCTTCGTCCCCGCTATTGACGGAGCGCCTCCCACCCCGTAGAACTGAAGTGAATCCAGTTCAGTTTCATTCCTCGAAAGGACCCCGACATGGTGGACACCGACCACATCGTGCTCGAGAAGGACGGCGACATCGCCCGCGTGTGGCTCAACCGCCCGCACAAGAAGAACGCGGTCACCGTCGAGTTGCTGCACCGCCTCGACGAGATCATCGTCGAGGTCGACAGCGACCCCGAACTCAAGGTGCTGGTCCTGCGTGGACGTGACGGCACGTTCTGCTCGGGATTCGACCTCGACGAACTGCGGGAGAAGTACGTCGGCTCCACCACCGCGATGGATGTCGCGGTGCTGTCGGCCCGGGTGTGCGACCGCCTGTACTCGATGAACACCCCGTCCGTCGCCGTCCTCGAAGGCTTCGTCACCGCAGGCGGTTTCGAGCTGATGATCTCCTGTGACTTCGCGATCGCCGCCGAGGACGCCCGGATCGGCGACTTCCACATCCGCCGCGCACTGTTCGGTGGGGCGGGCCCGATCTACCGGCTGCCGCGCATGATCGGCGTTCGCAAGACGAAGGAACTCATGCTCACCGGCAAGCTCCTCACCGGCAAGGAGGCGGAGGCCTTCGACCTGATCAACGCGTCGGCGCCGGCCGACGACCTGGACAAGCTTCTCGCCGAGTTCATCGCGCCGATCGTCGACAAGAGCCCGTTCATGATGAAGCTCACCAAGATGTGCATCGACCGCGGTCTCGACGCGGACATCCAGTCGCTCATGGTGATGGAGCACCTCGCCGTCGGCAACGCGCTGCAGTCGGAGGATGCACGAGAAGGCGTGAACGCGTTCCTCGAAAAGCGTGAGCCGAAGTGGGTCGGTCGCTGATCCGACCCCGAAAACGAATCCCGAGGAGAGAATGACGATGGGCGAGACACCCACCGCGCCGGCGCTCGAGGCGAGCCGCTGCACCCACTGTTCGACCGTCGCGTTCCCGGCCGCCACCGTGTGCTCGAGGTGTGCCGGGCCGGCGATGTCGCCGTTGACCTTGAGTGCACGCGGAACGGTCTGGGCGTACACGGTCCAGCGGTTCGCCCCGAAATCGCCGCCGTATGTTCCGCCGCCGGACGGGTTCTCACCGTTCGCGGTCGGCTACGTCGAACTCCCCGAGGGAATCAGGGTCGAAGGCGTGCTCGACTGCCATGACTTCGACGAGTTGGACGACGGGGCGCCGGTGACCTTGGTCGCCACGGCACCGGTGCCCCGGTTCGCCACCGACGCTTATCTGAAGGAGACCCGCTGATGTCCACCGTGTCGATCATCGGGGCCGGACTGTCGAAGTTCGGGCGTCAACCGGACAAGACCGGCCGCGGGCTCGCCCTGGACGCGATCGCGTCCGCCCTGGCCGACGCCGGCATCGCGTGGACCGACGTTCAGGTCGCGTTCGGTGGCAGCGACGGCTCCGGGCTCGCCGACACCCTGGTGTCCGAACTCGGACTCACCGGCATCCCGTTCACCAACGTCAAGAACGGGTGCGCGACAGGGGGTAGCGCTCTGGTGTCGGCCGTCAACGCCATTCGTGCGGGCGCCGCCGACATCGCGCTCGCGGTCGGCTTCGACAAGCACCCGCGCGGTGCGTTCGACCCGGCACCACAGGACTGGGGTCTGCCCGTCGGGTACGGCGAGGCGGGTCTCATGGTCACCACCCAGTTCTTCGGCATCAAGATCGCGCGGTACATGCGCGAACACGGAATCAGCGCCCCCACACTGGCCGCCGTCGCGGAGAAGGCGTATCGCAACGGCTCCCTGAACCCGAATGCCTGGCGGCGAGAACCGATGTCCGCCGAGGAGATCGCCGCCGCGGACATGGTCAACGACCCCCTCACCCGGTACATGTTCTGCTCGCCCGGCGAGGGCGGTGCGGCCGTCGTCGTGGCGAGCGAGGCCGCCGTCCGGCGACTCGGCGGAAGGCCGGTGCACCTGCGCGGCATTGCGGCAGGCACCCGCCGGTTCGGCTCGTTCGAGGTGTTCGGTCCGTCGATACAGGGCGCGGGTACCCCGTCGAGCGTGAGCACGTCCACCGCCGCCGCCGCATTCGAGCAGGCCGGACTCGGACCTTCCGACGTGGATGTCGCGCAACTCCAGGACACCGAAAGCGGCGCCGAGATCATGCACCTGGCCGAATGCGGATTCTGCGAGCACGGCGAGCAGGAAAAGCTGATCGCCGCGGGGGAGACGGAGATCGGCGGACGGATCCCGGTCAACACCGACGGCGGCTGCATCGCGAACGGCGAACCGATCGGCGCGTCCGGCCTCCGGCAGATACACGAGATCGTCACGCAATTGCGCGGAGAGGCCGGTGCCCGGCAGGTGCCCGGAAGCCCGCGGATCGGATTCACCCACGTCTACGGTGCGCCCGGGATCAGCGCCTGCACCGTCCTGTCAGTCTGAGGAAGAGCGATGAATCAAGCAACGATGCCCGGCCTGGACCAGTTCGTGGACGACGCACGCGCGTGGCTGCGCACGGTCGCCGAACCGCGCACCCAGATCAAATGGGGAGTGGGACCCGACTCTGTCGCCGTCTTCGAGAACTGGACCGCGGCGCAGGAACGCGAAGAGACCGACCACATCCGTGCGTACGAGCAGACGAAGTTCGATGCCGGCTGGGGTTCGATGAACTGGCCGGTCGAATTCGGTGGACGCGGCCTGCCGATGTCCTACGTGCTCGCCTTCCGGCGGGAGGAGAACGCATTCGACGTGCCCCGCCGAACCGAAATGTTCTCGGTCACTCAGCAACTGGTCGCACCGGCCATCGCCCAGTGGGGAACGCCCGAACAGTGTGAGCGGTACGTGCGGGCGATGCTCCGCACCGACATCATCGCCTGCCAGCTGTTCTCGGAAACCGAAGCCGGATCCGACCTGGCGGCGGTCCGGACGAGAGCGGTCGAGCGCGACGGCCGGTGGACGATCACCGGGCACAAGGTCTGGACGTCCGGCGCCCGCGTCGCCGATGTCGGGGTCGCGGTGTGCCGCACCGACCCCGAGGCGCCCAAACACAAGGGCCTCACCGTCTTTCTGGTCCCGATGGACGCTCCCGGCGTCACCGTCCGGCCGATCCGCCAGATGACCGGGGGCAGTTCCTTCAACGAGGTGTATCTCGACGGCGTCGAACTGTCGGACGACTACCGGCTGGGGCCGGTGGGGCAGGGCTGGCCGGTCGCATTGACGGTGCTGGCGGCCGAGCGCCTCGATGCCGGGAATCTGGGGCTGGCCAACGCGGATCAGGCCGTCGAACTCGCCCGCCACCTGGGCCGCGAATTGTCCGAGATCGAGCGCGACAAGATCGCGGATCTGGTGACGCGCAGCTATGTCCAGCGGGTCACGGGAATGCGGGTGGCCGCCGCGGTGGTCGCCGACAAGGACCCCGGTCCGGAGGCGTCGGTGGGCAAGTTGCTCGCCACCGACACCATGGCGCGCACCTCGGAAGTCGTCCGGATGCTGCTGGGGCGCGACCTGATCGCCGACTCGGGCGAGTGGGGCACGTTCGCGTGGACCGAGCACGTCCTCGGCGCACCCGGATACCGCATCGCAGGCGGCACCGACGAGATCCAGCGCAACATCCTCGCCGAGCGCGTGCTCGGCCTGCCGAGGGAGCCCCGACCGTGAGTGCAACGATCACCCTCGACGACCGTGTGGCGCGTCGCCTGCGCGAGCAGAACCCCGGCCTGGACGTCGGCCCGCTCGAGCCGCTACTCGGCGGGCACTCCGGTCTGACCTACAAGGTCCGGACCGGTGAGGGCGACCTCGTCGTCAAGGCCGTGCCCGAGGGGCAGCGTCCCATCGGGCGGCACGACATGGTGCGCCAGGCGAGGATCATGGAAACACTCGGAGCTACAGCGGTTCCCGTGCCCCGCATCGTCACCGTCGACGAGAACGGTCCGGCATGGTTCGCGATGGAGTGCGTCGCAGGCGAATCCCTCGAGCCGGTGCTCGATACGCCTGCGGTCGAACCGGCCGTCGCTGCCGCTCGGATGCGCCGGGCCGCCGAGGTGCTCCCACTACTGCACGGGGTGCCCCTCGACACGATCCCGGCCGCCGGAGAACCGTTGTCGCCCGGCGCCGAACTGGCGCGGTGGCAACGCACCCTGGACGCCGTTCCCCCCGAACTCGTGAGCGGGGGCGAGGAGTTGCTGGGTCTGCTCGCCGCCGACGTCCCGGACGGGATGGCGCCGACGTTGGTGCACGGCGACTACCGGCTCGGCAACATCCTCGCGCGCGGCACGGAGCCGGCGGCGTTGATCGACTGGGAGATCTGGAGCCTGGGCGATCCTCGGGTCGAGTTGGGCTGGTTCCTCGTCTTCGCCGACGGTGCAAACTTCCCCGGCGTCGGGCGCGCGGTGCCGGGTCTGCCGTCCGGGGACGAGCTGATCGACCTCTACACCGGGGACTCCCCGGCACTGCCGGACATGAACTGGTTCAACGCACTCGGCCGTCTGAAGATGGCGGCGATCATGGGCCACAACCTGCGCAGGCACCGGGAGGGCCGCCACCACGATCCCGATCAGGAACGGCTGCCCGACACCATCGCGCAGCTCATTCGCAGCGGCACCGCACTACTTGCCTGACCACTCTTTCGCGCACGGCTCGAGGCGCTGACAGGAACTGAAAGGACGACACGTGGACTTCGGATACTCCGCACGCACCGAGCGACTGCTCGAGCAACTGCGGACCTTCATGGAAGAGCACGTCTATCCGGCCGAGGCCGTGTACGACGAGCAGATCAGGTCGAACGACAACCCGCACGAACAGCCGAAGGTCATGCTGGACCTGCAGACGAAGGCACGGGAACTCGGACTGTGGAACCTCTTCATGACGCACGGCGAATGGGGCGCCGGGCTCACCAACCTCGAATACGCACCGCTTGCCGAGATGGTCGGACGCTCGGTGATCGGCAACGAAGCGATCAACTGCTCGGCACCCGACACCGGCAACATGGAAATCCTCGCCATGTACGGCACCCCGCAGCAGCAGTCCCGCTGGCTCGCGCCGCTCCTCGACTGCACGATCCGGTCGGCGTTCGCGATGACGGAACCGGAGGTGGCGAGTTCGGACGCCACCAACATCACCTCGACCATCCGCCGGGACGGCGACGAGTACGTCCTGAACGGCCGGAAGTGGTACACCTCGGGCATTCTCGATCCCGACTGCAAGCTCGTCATCTTCATGGGCAAGTCCGATCCCGACGCCCCGACGTACCGGCAGCAGAGCATGATCCTGGTGCCGGCGGATGCTCCCGGCATCGAGGTGCTCCGCGACCTGCCGATGTTCGGCTACCGGGACCGGCTCGGCCACGGCGAGGTCCAGTTCACGGATGTGCGGGTGCCGGCCGACCACATGCTCGGCGCCGAGGGTGACGGGTTCGCGATCGCGCAGGGCCGGCTCGGGCCGGGACGCATGCACTACGCGATGCGGGCGATCGGCATGGCCGAACGCGCCCTCGAGCTGATGTGCCGACGGGTCCTGCAGCGCACGGCTTTCGGCGGACCTCTCGCCGATCGCGGAGTGGTGCGTGAGTGGATTGCGCGGAGCCGGATGGAGATCGACCAGATCCGGCTGCTGGTACTCCAGTCGTCGTGGCTGATGGACACCCGCGGCAACGCCGCGGCCCGCTCGGAAGTCGCCGCGATCAAGGTGGCCGCGATGGAGGTTGCGCATCGCGTGGTCGACCATGCCGTCCAGGCGCACGGCGCCGCGGGCGTGAGTGACGACACGATCCTCGCCCGGCTGTACGCGATCACCCGGGCACTGCAGATCGCCGACGGCCCGAACGAAGTCCACCTGCGCACGATCGCGCGCCTCGAACTGAAGAAGTACGCATGAACACGACACAGGAGTTGAAAGGCAAGGTCGCACTCGTCACGGGGGCGACCCGCGGGCTCGGATACGCCATCGCCGGCGGGCTCGCCGCCGCAGGAGCGACCGTGATCGTGTCGAGCCGCAAGGAGGAGGCGTGCGTCTCCGCTGCCCGTGCGATCGTCCGGGACACCGGTGGAATCGCCGAACCGCTCGCACTGCACGTCGGGAAGTGGGACGCGATCGAAACCGCGGTCGACCACATCGTCTCCCGATTCGGGAAGCTGGACGTGGTCGTGAACAACGCCGGCATCGCGCCCCTGTCACCGACCCTGGAGTCGGTGTCCGAGTCGCTGTTCGACAAGACGATCGAGGTCAACCTCAAGGGACCGTTCCGGCTGATGGCGGTGGCCGGCGCCAGGATGAGCGCGGCCGGAGGCGGTTCGATCATCAACATTTCGAGCATCGGCGCGGTGCGGCCCAGCCCGCCCGAGGCGATGTATGCGGCGTCGAAGAACGGCCTCAACGCGCTGACGATGGCGTTCGCGCAGGAATACGCGCCCCGGGTGCGGGTGAACTGCATCATGCCGGGCGGATTCGCGACCGACATGGCGGCGGACTGGGACGACGAGTTCGTCGGCAAGATCGTCGACCGGCTGCCCGCCGGACGGCTGGGGCATCCGGATGAAATCGCCGGCCTCGTCGTGCATCTGGCCGGGGACCGCGCCGGCTACACCACGGGCGCCGTGATCCCGGTAGACGGCGGACGCACCGCCGTCTACTGACGCGCGTGCCACGAACAGGAGTAGGAGCCAACCACATGCAGGTACCCGAGCTGTTCCAGCTGAGCGGTCGCGTCGCCGTCGTCACGGGTGCGTCGTCCGGACTGGGGATGGGATTCGCGCGGACGCTGGCGGCGGCGGGCGCCACGGTCTACGCGGCCGCCCGCCGGGTCGATCGGCTCGAGGCACTGGCGGCGGAGGTCGACACCGTGGTCCCGGTCGAATGCGACATCACCGTCGACGCCGACCGCCGCCGCCTCCTCGACCGCGCCCGCGAGCGAACCGGCCACGTCGACATCCTGGTCAACAACGCCGGCAAGCCCGGACCTCCGAACGCGGAGGACGAAACCGCCGACGGATTCGCGTCGATCCTCGACGTCAACCTCGCGGCGGGGTTCCATCTGGCCACGTATGCCACGTCGACCGTTCCGGAGGGCGCGGGGATCTCGATCATCAACATCTCCTCGGTGATCGGTCTGGTGTCCACCGCTCCCATCGGCGGTGCGAGCTACGCGGCGTCGAAGGCGGGCATTCTCGGTCTGACCCGCGAGTTGGCGGGGCAGTGGGGCAGACGGGGCGCCCGTGTCAACGCCGTCGTGCCCGGGTGGTTCGATACCGAGATGACGGACGGACTGTTCGGCAACCAGCGCTCGGCCGACTGGGTGCGCCGCAACACGATGCTCGGCCGCGGTGGCCGGGCGGGCGAGGTGGACGGCGCCGTGCTGTTCCTCGCTTCGGATGCATCTTCGTACGTCACCGGGCAAACGCTCGTCGTCGACGGCGGCTGGGCAGCCAGGTAGGCGACGGGACCATGACCATCGAGACGATGCGAGCAGTGCGCCTGACCGGCTGGGGTGAACCCGTGCAGGTCCTGCGCGTCGAAGTCCCCGCAGCGCGGGGCGCCGAACTGCTGATCGAAGTCCGGGCCGCCGGGCTGTGCCGATCCGACCTGCACGTCATGGACGCACCCGCGGGCGCGTTCGACTACCCGCTCCCGCTCACACTCGGGCACGAGGTGGCCGGAACCGTGGTCGGCGCGGGCCCCGAGGCCGACAGGTCGTGGATCGGTGAGTCCGTGGTGGTCCACGGCGTGTGGTCCTGCGGGGAGTGCCGCAACTGCAGGCGGGGCCGGGAGAACTACTGTCACGAACTGCGTCCGCGGGCGGACGGCCGCCTAGCGGCGATCGGCAACGGTCTCGGGCACGACGGCGGTCTCGCCGAGGCCATGATCGTTCCCTCGGAGCGGTTCGTGGTGCGCACCAGGGGGCTTGCCCCGGAGAGTGCCGCCCCGCTCGCCGATGCGGCCCTGACCGCCTACCACGCGATCCGCACGAACCGGGACCTCGTCGACGGCCACTCGGTCGCCGTCGTGGTCGGTGTCGGGGGGCTGGGCCATCTCGCCGTCCAGATCCTTCGCGCTCTCGGCGCCGGCACGATCATCGCGGTCGATCCACGCGAGGACTCGCGCGACCTCGCCCTCCGATTGGGGGCCGACCGGACGGTGTGCGCGGTGGCCGATGCCGGCACAGGGCACAGCACCGCCGACGTGGTCTTCGACTTCGTGGGATCCCCGGCCACGATGGAACCGGCCGCCCGGTTGCTCGGCCCCGGTGGCCGCCTGGTCACCGTGGGCAGCGGCGGCGGCCGGCTCACGGTCGGCAAGGACCTCGGACTGCCCAGCGGCTGGCAGGTCAGCGCCCCGTTCTGGGGAACACGCGCCGACCTCGAAGCGGTGGTCGACCTCGCCCAACGGGGGATGCTGAGCGTCGAATCGACGGCGTACCGATTGGACGACGCCGTCGACGTGTACGACCGGCTGCGCCGCGGAACGATCCGCGGGCGCGCCGTCCTCGTGCCGTGACCGGCGAGGCCTGCGCGATACCGCGCACGATGACCGAGAATGACAGTGTTCGCTGAACAGGAGGATTGCGGGATGTGGGAGTTGGCTCGCGAATTCGTTGCTCGCGCAAAGAGTTCGCCCGATGAGATCGCGATCGTCGACGCCTCGGGCGAGTACACCGCCGCGCGCATCGCCGCGGCGGCGACCGAACTTGCCGCTCTGCTGGGCACCGCTCGCGGGGGTTCGCCCACCGTGCTCGTCCAAGCGGACAACAGCTGGCGGACGCTGACCGCGGCGCTCGCGGTCGGTCTGCGCGGCGGTGTCGTCGCAGTGTTCAGCAGGCACGCCACCCCGTCGGAGTTCGCCGTCGCCCTGCACGACATCGCGCCCGACGTGGTGATCGCCGACCCCGGGTCCCTTGCGCACTGGGGTGCCTCCGACGACCACTTCACCGAAGAGGCGACCGCGCTGGACGGCTGGTCAATGCGCTGGTCCCGGACACCGGTCAGCGACGTCGCCCGGTGGAACGGCGGGATCGCGATCGCGATGACGTCCGGGTCGACCGGACACCCCAAGTGCGTCGTGCAGTCGGAATCCGCGATCCGTTACGCCTGCCGCTGCACGATCGACGCGGTCGGCCTCGAACCCGGAGACCCGGTCGCCGCGTTCGTTCCGCTGTCGTCGGTGGCCGCATTCTGCTTCGGGCTCTACCTCCCGACGATGCTGGCCGCGCCCATGGTCTGCATGGACGGCTGGAAGCCCGCGGCCGCCCTCGAGGTGGTCGGGAAACATCAGGTTGCCTGGACGATGCTCGTCCCGACCATGGCGCTTCAGCTGGCCGTCGCACCCGACGCGGCGGGCGCGCTGAGCTCGCTGCGGGCGATGACCGTCGGCGGCGGCCCGATGGACGCCGGTGCGCTCGGCCGCGCCGAGCAGATTCTCGGGACGACGTTCCTGCGCGTGTTCGGGATGTCCGAGTGCCTCGGGCACACCACCCCGCTGCCGTCGGACGCGCCGGCTGTACGCCTGGGACGGGACGGCAGGCCGTTCCCCGGCACGGTGGTCCGAGCCGTCGACGAGCGCGGCGCTCCGTTGCCCCCGGGGCGGGTGGGCGACGCTCAGGTCAACGGGCCCTCCCTCTTCGTCGGCTATGCCCGAGCCGGGGTTCCCGCGCCGCCCGAACTCACCGCGGACGGGTTCCTGTCCACCGGCGACCTCGTCGAGATCGCGGACGACGGAACCATCCGGGTCATGGGGCGGCAGAAGCAGATCATCATCCGCGGGGGTCGCAACATCGACATCAACGAGGTCGAAGCCGCCATCGCTCGCATCCCGACCGTGTCCCAGGTGTGCGTGGTACCGGTGCCGGACGAACTGCTCGGTGAACGCGCCGCAGCCCTCGTCGTGAGCACGGGTGCAGCGATTACCCTCGGCGAGGTGGTTGCGCACCTCGGTGACATCGACTTCCCCAAGTTCAAGTGGCCGGAGTTCGTGTTCACGATCGACGACCTGCCGCAGAACCGGGTCGGGAAACTGTCTCGGCCGGATGCGGTGGACCTCGCAACACGCCTGCTCGCCGGTACCGAGACCACCTGACCTCCACCCGACCTGACCTCAGTTCAGGTAGTCTTACCGGTACCGACCCGACGACGAATGGATGGGGATCCCGTGTCCGTAGAAGCCATGACGCTCCGCGATGGTCCGCGTTCCAAGCGCGGGCTCATCCTCACGGCCGCAATCGAACGCTTCGGGGAAGTGGGCTTCGAGCACACGAAGTGGGCGTCGATCGCCGACGAGGTCGGTATCGGCCAGACCGCGCTCTACCACTACTTCGAATCCAAGGCGCACTGCCTGCTGACGATCATGCGTCTCGAACTGGCGCAGTCGCTCGAGCGATTCACGACCGCGATCGAGGGCATCGACGACCCGGTCGAGGCGTTGAGCGCCGCCATCACCAGCGCCCTGGAAGCGACCCCCCGCGACGCCCTGCAGCGCCGGATCCTTCAGAGCCACATGGATCTGCTGGCTACGCCCCGCCAGTCCGAGAAGGAAGAAGCCGAGCGCCAGACGTCACGGGCGCTGGTGAATTCGATCGAAGAGGCGTGGTCTCTCCTCATCGCGAAGGGGATGGGCGCCGGGGCCTTCGCCGACGCCGATGCGCGTTTGATGGCCCGACTCGTCCTCGGGCTCGTCGTCAGCGTGTGGCGCTGGTACCGGCCCGACGGCGACATGACACTCGACCAGCTCAACCGCCACGTTCGCGACGCCACTCTGCGTATCGTCCGCGCATAACCCGCGGCGGTCGTGGAGTGGTTTTCGCACACCCTCAATAATTGAACCAAATTCATGTCAATAATGGAGTGATGATGTACAACTTGATCGTCCTGGCCTCCCGTCCGCACGACTGGAGCCACGAGCAGTTCATCCAGTGGTGGCGCGGCGAGCACGCCGACGTGACCTATCCGCTCCCCGGCCTCCGTCGCTGGCAGCACACCGAAGTGCTGGACGCGATGGACGACAGGTCCCGGGAATGGGACGGCGTGTCGATCCTGAGCTTCGACTCCCGCGAGGACCTCGATGCCGCGCTCGCCAGCCCGGAATGGCAAGCCGCAGTGGACAACGTCGGCAAGATGCGCGGAAAGCGCATCCTCGTCATGGGCGAGGAGAAGACGATGGTCGAAGTGGACAGCGCGACATCATGAGCGCGGGGTGGATGGAGCCGGGCTGCTACGAAGTGGCGCCCGGTGTGCATCGAATACCCCTCCAGATGCCCGGCGACGGTCTCGGGGCCGTGAACGTCTACGCCCTCGAGACCCCGGACGGCCTGGCTCTCGTCGACGGTGGGTGGCGAGTCGACACGACGTTCGAGGAGATGGAACGGGCACTGCTCCGGATCGGCCACGGCACCGAGCAGATTCACGACATCTACGTCACCCACGTGCACCGCGACCACTACACGTTCGCCGTCGAACTCCGCCGCCGTCACGGTGCACGCGTCCACCTCGGAGTCGCGGAGGCAGACGGATTGGCGGCGGTCGGTGCCCTCGGCAGCAACGTTCCGACGGATTCGCTGCACGAACTCCGGCGCGCGGGAGCCCCCGTCCTGGCAGACACCGTCGAGGCGCTGACCGCCGCGGAACCCTTCCACCGCTCGGATTGGGAAGAACCCGACCACTGGCTCGCCGCGGGTCCGCTCCGGATCGGCAGGCACACCCTCGACGTCGTGCACACCCCGGGCCACACGAAGGGCCACATGGTGTTTCACGACGTGCGTCAGAGGCTGCTGTTCAGTGGTGACCACGTCCTGCCCACGATCACCCCGTCGATCGGCTTCGAACTGGGTGAGTGGGACCTGCCGCTGGGGCGCTACCTCGACTCGCTGTCCCGAATGCTCGACCGCCCCGATTCGCAACTCCTTCCGGCGCACGGAGATCCGACACCGAGCGTGCACCGTCGAGTCGAAGAGCTTCTCGCGCACCACGACCAGCGATTCGAAGTGATGCGCAACGCGCTGATCTCGCTCGGGCAGGGGACCGCGACCGCCGTGGCACACGCGGTCACGTGGACTCGTCGCGAAAGACCGTTCACCACGCTCGACCCGTTCAATCAGATGATCGCTACCTGTGAGACCCTCGCGCACCTCGACACCCTGGTCGACCGCGGCCGGCTCACCGTCCGACAACGAGACGGCCACGACCTCTTCGCCGTCGTCTGAATCGAAAGGATTCCTATGCAGAGTCGTGAGCTCACACTGGCGCGCCATCCCCGGGGGCGGGTTGTACCGTCGGACTTCCGCCTCGACGTGGTGACGGTTACCGAAGAACTCGGGCCCGGTGACATTCTCGTGCGCAACTCGTGGTCGTCGATCGACCCGTCCGTCAGGATGCGCCTCGGGCCCACCGGCCCCGCCGGCTACCTGCCGCCGTTCCGCATCGGGGAGACGCTGACCGGGTTGGCCGTCGGGGAGGTGCTCCGGTCCCGTGCCCCCGGCTTCGAGCCGGGCGACACGGTGCTGCACATCAACGGTTTTCGCGAGTTCGCCGTGATCCGGCAGGACAGTGACACCCTGGCCGGGGCCGGTGGTGTGACGCGACTCGACACCGGCGAGCATCCGCCGCAGGCGTATCTCGGAGCGCTGGGCAGCGCCGGGCTCACCGCGTATGTGGGATTGCACTGCATCGGCGAACTCGCCGGCGGAGACGTCGTGTGGATCTCGTCGGCGGCCGGAGCGGTCGGCAGCCTTGCCGCGCAGATCGCCAAGCTCCGAGGTCACTACGTGGTCGGCAGTACGGGATCGGCCGAGAAGGTCCGGTTCCTGAGGGAGGAACTGAATCTCGATGCCGCGTTCGACTACCACACGCCGGACCTGACGCGGGCCCTCGACGGTGCGGCACCCGACGGCATCGATCTGTATTTCGACAACGTGGGCGGAGCGCATCTCGGGGCCGCCCTGCATCGCCTTCGGCCGGGAGGCCGCGTGGCCATGGCCGGCGCGGTCGCGTCCTACGACGCCGAGACGGCGGCGGCAGGTCCGGACAATCTCTTTCAGATCGTATCGAAGAGCCTCACGGTGAAGGGTTTCCGGGCCGGTGCCTACGACCACCTGCTCGGCGACATGCGGGCCGAGGTCGGGGGCTACCTCCGCGACGGGCGGCTCGTTGCCGAGGAGACCGTGTTCGACGGTCTCGAGTCGGCGCCGGACGCCATCGTCGCGATGCTGCGCGGCCGCACCGTGGGAAAGACGCTGTGCCGTCTGCGGTGACGACCCAGCCACGCGGCAAACCTAGCCGGACAGGAAACCTAGCCACACAGCGAACATGGCCTCCGCATCGCGCGGAGGCCATGTTCGTCTGCCCGGGTTCAGGCCGCTGTCCACCCGCCGTCGGCGTAGATCTCCGATCCGGTGACGAAGGTGGAGTCGTCGCCGGTGAGGAAGGCGACCGCGGCCGCGATCTCCTCACCGCGCCCGAGCCGGCCCATCGGCGTGCCGGCCAGCATCTCGCGGTGACGCTCGGTGCCCTCCCAGCGTTCGAGCAGCGGTGGCGTCGCGATGAATCCCGGGTGCAGCGAGTTGACCCGCACTCCCGCTTTCGCCCAGTGCAGGGCGGCGTTCTTCGTCATCGTGCGGACGGCGCCCTTGGCGGCCGCGTAGGCGACACTGTTGCCCAGGCCGCCCACCGTTCCCAGGATCGAGCACATGTTCACGATGGAACCGCCGCCGCTGCGCTCGATCAGAGGGCCGGCATGTTTCATGCCCAGCCACGTGCCGGTCTGGCCGATCCCGATCACACGATCCCAGTGCGTTCGGGTTTCGTCCTCGGCGGTTGCGACACTGCCGATGGCGGCGTTGTTGACCAGGGCGTGCAGAGCGCCGAACGTCCCCTCGGCTGCCGCGACGACCGCCTCCCACTGTTCCTCGGAGGAGACGTCGAGGGCGTGCGCGGCGTGTCGCTCGGGCCGGGCGAGAGTGCGGAGCAGGTCGTGGCAGGCCGATTCGTCGAGATCGGTGACGACGACGTGGGCGCCTTCGTCGGCAAGTCTGCGGACTATCTCGACGCCGATTCCACCGGTCGCACCCGTCAGCAGGACGACCTTGTCGCGAAGCCGGTCAGGTCCCACACTCATCTGTACTCCTCGTCGTTCGTTCGGATCGGGCAGGGCACATCGACATCACAGGTTGCTCAACACGTTCCGGCCGCCGACGAGCATCGCGAACACGACGCCGATGCTGGTCACGGCCGTCATGAGCAGCGCCATCGCCGCCACCAGCGGGTAGGAACCGTTCTCCCACAGGTCGAACAGCAGCGTGCCCATCACCTGTGTCGTGGCGGCACGGACGAGCAGGGAGGCGGCGAACTCGTGGGTGAGCAGGATGAACATCAGGGCGACGGCGCTGAGCACGGTCGGTCTCATCAGCGGCAGGATCACCCGGAGATTGGTGACGAACGGGCTCGCGCCACTGGTCGCCGACGCCTCGGCGTAGGTCTCCCCGAGCGACAGCATCGCCGTCATCTGCATCCGGGTGGAGAACGGCACCATGAGCACGACGTACACGAGGATGATGACCGCTTTGGTGCCGTAGAGGATCAGCGGCGGCTGCGTGTAGGTCAGCAGGAACCCGACGCCGAAGATCACCGCCGGAATACCCAGGGGGAGAGCAGTGATGATGTCACCGATGGTTCCCAGGACCCGGTGCTTGCGGCCTCGCACGAGCAGAGTGGCGGTGAGATAGCCGATCGGCACGCAGATCACCACTGCCACGACGGAGGTGAGAAGACTGGTGAACACCGAGTCGACGATGCTCGCCGTCTGGAAGAGCGCCCGGAAGTTGTCGAGCGTGAACAGATTCCAGGACAGTGATTCCGACCAGTACGGAGACACCGCCACGATGGCGAGCCCGATCAGCGGAACGACGAGTGCGAGAATCGCGTACACGGAGATCAATGCGGCGGCCCAGACCGAGCGACCGGTGTTCGGTGCGAACGCTTTTCCGCCGTGAGTGACGAAGCGCTTCTGATTGCCGAGAAGCATCTTCTGCGCGAGCACGACGACGATGCCGAAGATGACGAGCGGTGAACCCGCGGCCGCCGCGGCCGCGAAATCCGCAGGCGACTCCGACACACGGCGGTACATTTCGGTGGTGAGTACCTTCACGCCCGCGTTCTGCCCCAGCAGGAGGGGCCCGGTGAACTGGCCCAGTCCGAGAAGCAGCGCGATTCCGCCGCCGTACACCAGCGACGGGCGCAGCAGGGGGAGCACGACGCGAAAGAACACCCCGAGCGTCGACGAACCGCTGATCTGCGCGGCCTCGAGGTGCTCGGAACTGATGTTCTGCATGCCCGCGCTGACAAACAGGTAGACGAAGGACGTGAGTCCGAAACCGGTGAGAATGATGATCCACGGGGTGCTGTAGACGTCGACCGGTCCGGAATCCAGGGTGTTCCACCAGGGAAGCGTGCGCAGGAGTGCGTTCAGGTACCCCGGTCCCGGTGAGAGGAGGAATGCCCACCCGACCACGTTGGCGACCGCGGGCATCACGATGGGCAGGATCGGGACGATCCGGAGAAAGCTCAGCCGGCGGGGCAGTCTGGTGGCCGCGAACGCGAGCACCGTTCCCAGCACCATGGCGATGGCGAGCGACGTGACGGCGAGGGCGATGGTCGTCCGGATGGTCTGCCCGATGTCGTACCGCCCGTACTGGGCCTGATACCCGCGAGCGCCGTCTTCGAACGCCAGCGACTGCAGGCGGAACAGCGGGAGCACGACGAGGTACGCGAGAAACGCCAGCAGCGCGCCGTACCCGAGCCGGGTTCGCCACACCGCGCTGACGACGAGCGGACGCGCGCCGCGGCTCACGGCGACGGTAGCCATCATGCCTCCGCTCGGGCTGCGGTACGAGCGAGCTCGGGAGCCTGCAGATCGACGTGCCCGTCGGGGTGCGGGAACACCCGTAGTGCGCTGGGGGAGAAGCTGACCACCAGAGGAGATCCCGTGGCGGCGCCGCGCAGCCAGGGCCCGTGCCGTCCGGCATCCGCGCGCAGGTACAACCGCTCACCGCCTGCGTCGACCGTCACGTCGAAATAGCGGCCGCCGTACTCCGAGGTGACGAGTTCACCGGTGAGTCCGACGTCGCCGGGGCGGACCTCGTCGAGCGAGCGGTGCAGGGCGAGGTCGTCGGGGCGCATTCTTCCCAGGGCCGTGTCGCCGCCGAGGCGTCCGCCCTGGATGCCGGCCGCATCGAGGTCTACCGGGGTGCCCGCGCGCGTCGTCCAGCCCTCGTGCCGCCGGACGAGTTCGAGTCGGTTCGCCATGCCGATGAACGCGGCGACATAGTCGGAGGACGGGGCCTCGTAGACCCGCTCCGGGGTGTCGTACTGCTCGATCTTGCCCGCCTTCATGATGGCGAGCCGGTCTCCGAGCGCGAACGCCTCGGCCTGATCGTGGGTGACGAATACGGCTGTGAAGCCGAGACGTTGGTGGAGCTGATGGATCTGGGACCGCACCTGATCGCGCAGTCGCGCATCGAGATTGCTCAGGGGTTCGTCGAACAGCACCAGGTCGGGTTGGGCGACCAGTCCGCGCGCCACCGCCACCCGCTGTTGCTGCCCACCGCTGAGCTGGGAGGGGTACCGGTCGAGCAGAGCCCCGCAGTCCACCATGCCCGCAGCGGTTTCGACCTGACCGGAGGCCATGGCGCTCTTCATCCGGCGGACCTTCAACGGGTACCGGATGTTCTCTCGCACCGTCATGTTCGGCCACAGCGCGTAGGACTGGAAGACCATGCCGATGTTGCGTTTGTAGGCCGGAACGTTGATCCGGGCCGATGCGTCGAAGACGGTGTGGTCCTTGAACGTGATCGACCCGCCCTCGGGTGTCTCGAGGCCGGCGATGCAGCGAAGCGTGGTCGTCTTCCCGCAACCGCTCGGGCCGAGCAGGACGAGGAATTCACCGTCCTCGATGTCGAGATCGAGTTGGTCGACGATGGTGTTGGACCCGAAGGTCTTGGTCAGGTTGGAAACCCTGAATTGCGATGTCACCTGGCACCTGCCTGGTTGCGAGTGGTTTGTCTTGGAGGGCGTCCGCCCAGGCTCCTGTCCTTGGAGCATCGGCGGAAATAAAGTGAATTCAGTTCATTTCAGCCTAGCGGTCGTAGGCCCGGCGGGCAAGGAGTTGCCCGGCCGGTCCGTCACGACGACGAGAGCTTGGGAGTCCTGGCGCCCGCCGAGGTTCCACCGTCGATCATGAGATCGGTGCCGGTGACGTAGCTGCTCTCGTCGCCGGCGAGGAACAGGATGGCCTTCGCCACCTCGAGCGGCAGACCGCGGCGTTGCAGCGGAATGCTTTTCACGTACGCGTCCATGTCGTCGTCGGCGAAGTCGGCGCCCGCGGTGATGGCCGTGTCGATGCTGCCCGGGCACACCGCGTTGACCCGGATGTTCTTCTCCGCGAATTCCAGCGCCGCAACGCGGGTCAGGGCGCGAACGCCGAACTTCGACGCGCCGTACGCACCGAGTTCGGCGGTCGCGAGGACGCCGCGCAGCGAAGACAGGTTGACCACCGACCCGCCCGTGGTCATCGCGGCACCCGCGGCCTGCAGTCCGAGGAACGTGCCCACCAGGTTGAGATCGATCATGCGTCGCAACTCGGCGAGCGAGGTGTCCATGATCGACGCCTTGGACGCGGCGCCTGCCGAGTTGACGAGAATCCGCAGCGGGTGGCCGCGATCCGCCATCTCGGCGGTCACCCGGGACCAGTCGGCTTCGTCGGTCACGTTCAGGTGCCGATAATGGGCTCTCGCACCGAGTTTCGCCGCGACACTGTTGCCGAGATCGTCGTCGACGTCGCACAGGTACACCGTCGCCCCGTGGGCATGGAAGAGTTCCGCTGTCGCGGCGCCGATCCCGCGTGCCGCACCGGTGACGAGAGCGCAGGTATCACGCAGTCGCGCGTCGTGTGACGTCACTGGATGAATCTCTTTTCCCAGTCGGCCTGGTATTCGGTGAGCGATTCGGGCGTCAGATCGGACGGGTTGGGCATTGCGATATCCTGGGCCCGCGCGACGCTTCCTTCGATGCCGGGGAGGGCGCTCGCGTAGCCGAGCGACAGCGCCTTCTGGCCGGCAGGCGTGACCATGAAATTCGCCAGCACCTGAGCCGCATTCGGGTGCGGCGCCGCGGACAGGGCGTGCGTGAACCAGGGTGTTCCCCACGGGGGTGAGGGCAGCGCCCAGTCGACGGGTGCGCCCGATTCCTTCTCCCGCACCAGGGGTTGCACCACCGGGGTGGCGACGATCTCGCCGGAGGTCAAAGCCTGGGCGACGCCCAGTGCGCTCGGGTAGATGCGCGGTTTCAGTTCGGCGAGTTTCTGGAGATAGTCGGGGCCGAAGTTCTTTTCGAAGAAGCGGTAGAAGTCGACGTAGGCGGCGATACCCGACGGGTTGACGATGCCGATCTTGCCCTTCAACGCCGGGTCGAGGAGGTCGTCCGGCTTCTGCAGACCGCCGGGAAGTGCTGTCGTGTTCCATCCGAGAGAGAACACCGCCGCGCTGGTCAGGAAGAACTTGTCGGAGATGATGCTCTTCTCGGGTTCGTACTCCGGCGCGTCGAACGCCGGGCCGACGAGGTCGGTCGAGTACGTGCCCGACTCCGCGGCCGTCTCGATCCAGGCGGAGTCGGTGAGCATGTGGACGTCGGCCGTGCCGCGTTTCGTCTGATTCTCGACCTCGACCTTCGGGTTGATGTCGGCGTCCGTTCCCCGGACGTATTCGAGGGAGATCTCGGGATACTCCTGCTCGAATGCCACTTTGAGCGCCTCGAGATTGGCGGGATTCTGGCTCGAGTACAGCTGTACGCTGCCTTCGCTCTTGGCTGCTGCGACGACGTCGTCCCACGTGCCTGACACGGGTTGACTGACGCCGGAACCGCCGGATCCACAGGCGGCGGAAGCGAACGCGGCGACCACCGCGACCGCCATCAGCTTTATCGGCACACTTCTCATGGCATGAAAGTCCTTCCGGAATCGGTTCGCCGGGTGCGAAACCGTGTATTCGTTTGCGGAGCGAGGGATCGAATGGGCGGCGACGGCCTACAGCGAGAGCCTGTGAAGCAGCGCGGCGACCTGATCGGGAATCGTCACCATGGCCATGTGGCCGGATTCGAGAAAGACGGTATCGCCGCCGACGACGGCGGCCGATCGCTCCTGCAGTTCGGGCGGATAGCAGGCGTCCTTCGTCAAACGTACGTATGTGCGGGGTATGTCGGCCCGAAGGCCGGACAGATCGACGGATTCCGTGAGTAACGCGGCGGAGTCGTCGACCAGCTGGTCGATCATCCAGCCGGTCTGCTCGGCGTCCATGTCGTTGCAGAGCATCGCTGTGGCGCCCACAGGATCCTGGCGATAGACACCGCCTTGAATCGACTCTTCCACGGCGGCGCGGACGTCCGGGTCGATCTGGTCGATCACTCGCGTGCCGTCGGCCGGGACGACAGCGGAGAGGAAGACGACGTGCCGTAGTCGGCCCGCGAGCGCCGCCATGGCAGGCGGGGCCGTCACTCCGGCAAATGAATGTGCGACCAGAACGATGTCCTCGAGGTTCGCCGCCTCCACATCCGCGACGACGGCCGCGGCGCAGTCGGCGAGGGTGACGGACCGCGGGTCGGCGGACCGGCGTCTACCCCGTCCGGGGAGATCGACTGCGAGAGTGTCGCCTTCGAGAAACGGCAGCAGTGGGTCCCAGCAGGAGGCGCCCATTCCTGCGCCATGAATGAGAACGAACGACATGATTCCCCTCAAATTGAACTGATATCAGTTTGAATCTAAAGAAGTTGCCGTGTGATGTCAATCACCTGCTAGCGTGAAGTGAATCCAGTTCAGTTGGGAGCTTCCTTGACTACTCCACGCGCGGCTCGGCCGCTACAGCTCGGCCCGCTCCGGTTGGCGAACCGTCTCGTCGGGACGGCGCATGCCTCGGGAGCCGTCGCCGGCGGTGTCCCGTCGCCCGGCGACGCAGACTACTGGCGCCGCCGGGCGGCGGGCGGCGCGGCGATGCTGATCGTCGGCGGCACCGTGGTGTCACCGAGCTCGGCCAACCGCAACGGCAACATCACCGAGGCCTGGCGTCCCGAAGTCGTCGCAGGCCTCGAGGCCCGGGCACGGGCGATCACGGAGGAGGGAGCCGTGGCGGCGTGCCAACTGGTCCACCTCGGTCGCGAAACGCTCGGCGCCGAATTGTGGAGCCATCCCGTGGCGCCGACCGTCGTCCGCTCGCCTCGCGAACCGACGCGTCCCCGCGCACTCGCGTCCGCGGAAGTCGACGGGATCGTCGACGCCTTCCGCACCTCCGCTGTGCACGCGTGGTCCGCCGGATTCCCCGTCGTCGAACTGCATGCAGCCCACGGATATCTGCTGGCGCAGTTCCTCTCGCCGGTCACCAACTTCGGCCCCGACGCCACGACGGTCTCGCAGCGGGTGCGGATCCTCGACCGCATCGCGGCCGCGGTCCGAGACGCCTGCCCCGGTGTCGTCCTCGGTGTTCGCGTCTCCGCAGAAGGAGGCGAAGAGGCCGGCCTCGGCATGGACCGGCTGTGTGAGCTGCTTCCTTATCTCTCCGGCTTCGACTACGTCAACGTCACCGTCGGCGTCCGCACCACCTACGTCCGGGACATGGCCGTCACCGAGCCGCCGCTGCTCGATGCGGTCGGACGGTTGCGCGCGGCCACTTCGGCACCGTTGCTCGTGTCGCAGTCCTTCCGTACCGGCGCGTCCATCGACACCGCCCTGCAGTCGGGTGCCGACCTCGTCGGCGTGGCACGACCGCTGATCGCGGACCCGCATTTTCCGCGGAAGATCCTGACCGGCCGGGAATCCTCGATCCGCCCGTGCGTGTCCTGCAACGAGGACTGCCGGGCGTTCGACCCGGTCCTGCTCTGCTCGGTCAACCCCGACCTCGCGCCGCCGGGCCGGTCCGCGCGCCCGGCGTACCCGCTGACCCTCGGCCCGACGCGCCGGTCCACGGCGCGGCGCCGGATCGCCGTCGTCGGTGCGGGCCCGGCCGGGCTCGAGTGCGCGATGCGGCTCCGATCCGACCACGACGTCACCCTCTTCGAGGGCCGCGACCGGATCGGAGGCCAACTCGCGATTGCCGCGGACGCACCACACCGCAGCGGCTGGCGTCGCCTCCTCGACTACTACTCCGACAATCTGTCGTCGGTGACGATCCGGCTGGGCCACCGGGTGAGTGCCGCCGACCTGGAGGGCTTCGACGACGTGGTCCTGGCCGTCGGGGCCGAGGAGACGCTGCCCCGTGAAGCGGCAGGAACGACGTCGCTGCTCACGTCGCAGGCACTGGCCGGGGGAGGGGAACCGCTGCGCGGCGCAGACCACGTCGTGGTTGTCGACGACGGATTCGGGCTCTGGCCCGCGGCAAGCTCGGTCGAAGCCGCACTCGCCGCCGGCGCCGGCCTCGTGACGGTCCTGACGCCGGCCGCGGCCTTCGCGTCGGGCCTCCCCGCGGAAGGTTGGGTGCAGTATCTGCGCCGGCTGTCGGGCCAACCGGTCGACGTGCGCGTGCTGTCGAAGATCGTCGCGGTCTCCGACGGCTCGGTCGAGTTGGAGAACACCCTGTCCGGGGCGAGGACCCGCCTCGACGCCGACCGGGTCGTCGTCGCCGGCGAGCGACTCTCGGCCGACTGGTCGCTCCTCGCGCCGGACAACGCACGCGTGCACGTCATCGGCGACGCGCTCGTCCCGCGCAAGGTCGCACACGCCGTCGCCGAAGGTCATGCTGTCGCCCGTGAGTACTTATTAACCGCCGGCGGTTAATAAGTACTCACGGGTGGGCCGTAGGCTGACACCCGTGCGCGTACTCGTTATCGGCTCCGGAGCCCGTGAACATGCCCTCCTTCTCGCCCTTGCTCGCGATCCGGGTGTCAGTGCCCTGATGTGCGCGCCCGGCAATGCCGGGATCGGCAAGATCGCCGAGCAGCACTCGGTCGACATCGCGTCCGGGGAGGCGGTGGCGGCCCTCGCGAAGAAGCTGGACGCCGACCTCGTCGTGGTGGGCCCCGAGGTCCCGCTGGTGCTCGGTGTCGCGGACGCCGTCCGCGCGGCGGGGATCGCCTGCTTCGGTCCGTCGGCCGACGCCGCGCGCATCGAGGGGTCCAAGGCGTTCGCCAAGGACGTCATGGCCGCCGCCGGTGTGAAGACCGCGCACAGCGAGATCGTCGACTCGCCCGCGAAGCTGGACGCGGCACTGGACCGTTTCGGGCCGAACTGGGTGGTCAAGGACGACGGACTCGCGGCGGGCAAGGGTGTCGTGGTCACCACCGATCGGGACGCCGCCCGCGACCACGCGGCCGAACTGCTCGAGAACGGCCACCCCGTTCTCCTCGAATCCTTCCTCGACGGTCCGGAGGTGTCGCTGTTCTGCGTCGTCGACGGTGAGACCGTCGTGCCGCTGCTGCCGGCCCAGGACCACAAGCGCGTCGGCGACGGCGACACCGGACCCAACACCGGCGGGATGGGCGCCTACACGCCGCTCCCGTGGTTGCCCGAGCAGACCGTGACCCAGATCGTCGACGACGTCGTGAAGCCGGTCGCCGCCGAACTCGTCGCCCGCGGCAGCGCCTTCAGCGGCCTGCTGTACGCCGGGCTGGCGATCGGCAAGGACGGCCCGGCCGTCGTCGAGTTCAACTGCCGATTCGGCGACCCCGAGACCCAGGCTGTTCTCGCGCTGCTGAAGAGCCCGCTCGGGGAGCTGCTGAACGCGGCGGCCACCGGAACGCTCGACCGGGTCGCGCCGCTCGAATGGCAGGACGGCTCGGCGGTGACCGTCGTCGTCGCGGCCGAGCACTACCCGGCGACCCCGCGCACCGGCGACGTGATCACCGGCGCCGACGGTGACGGCGTCCTGCACGCAGGCACCAAGCTCGTCGACGACCAGGTGGTCTCCGCAGGCGGACGCGTGCTCAGCGTGGTCGGAGTCGGAGCCGACCTCGACGCGGCGCGCGCCGACGCGTACTCCAAGATCTCCGCGATCAAGCTGCCGGGAAGCCATTTCCGGAAGGACATCGGGCTGGCCGCGGTCGAGGGCCGCATCGCCATTCCCTGAGATCGAAGCACTGTCGAAACAGGCGTGCACCCCTGGAGCATCCAGGGGTGCACGCCTGTTTCGTCACCACGTCATCGAGCGGTCCAGCCTCCGTCGATCGTGTAGGAGGCGCCGGTGACCATGCCTGCGTCGGCGGACGCGAGCCACGCGACGAGGGAGGCGACCTCCGACGGTTCCACCAGTCGCTTGATCGCGCTCTCGGTGAGCATCACCTTCTCGATCACGTCGGACTCGCTGATGCCGTGCACCTGCGCCTGATCCGCGATCTGCTTCTGCACCAACGGTGTCAGGACGTAACCGGGGTTGACGCAGTTGCTGGTGACGCCGTGCGGGCCACCCTCTAATGCCGTCACCTTCGACAGTCCCTCGAGCCCGTGCTTGGCGGTGACGTACGCGGCCTTGAACGCCGACGCGCGGAGTCCGTGCACCGACGAGACGTTGACGATGCGGCCGAAACCCGTCGCATACATGTGCGGCAGGGCGGCGCGGATCAGCAGGAACGGCGCCTCGACCATCAGCGTCTGGATGCGCCGGAAGTCCTCGGGGCGGAATTCCTCGATGGGACTGATGGTTTGGATCCCGGCGTTGTTGACGAGGATGTCGGTCTCGAGCCGCAACTCGGTGAGCGGATCGGTGTCGAGGAGGTCGACGTGCCACGCCGTTCCGTCGATCTCGTCGGCGAGGCTCTTGGCGGCCACGTCGTCGAGGTCGGCGACCGTGACGTGCGTTCCGCGCGCCGCGAGCGCCCGGGCGCAGGCCGCACCGATGCCGCTGGCGCCGCCGGTGACCAGCGCGGTGCGCCCGACCAGGTTCTGCTCGGTCATGCCGGGACCTCGTTCTTCGCGCCGGCGGCCTTCTCGTCCGCGAGGATCTGCGCGTCCGCCGCGTCGATCGACTCGAGCGAGATGCCCTTGGTCTCCCGGGCGACGACGACGGCGACGGCGGTGATCAGGCAGGCGATCGCCAGGTAGATCGCGATCGGAACGGCCGAGTCGTACTTGCTGAGCAGGCTGGCCGCGATGATCGGCGCCAGCGAACCGGCCACGATCGACGTCACCTGGTAGCCGAGGGAGACACCTGAGTACCGCATGCGCGTCGGGAACATCTCGGCCATGATCGCCGGCTGACCGGCGTACATGAACGCGTGGAACACCAGGCCGATGATGATCGCACTGAGGATGACGGCGTTGTGCCCGCTGTTCATCATCGGGAAGGCGAAGAAGCCCCACGTGCCCGCGGTCAGTGCGCCGATCATGTAGACGGGACGGCGGCCGATGGTGTCGGAGAGCCGCCCGACGAGCGGGATCGCGGCGAAGTGCACGGCGTGGGCGATCAGCATCCACCAGAGGATCTGCGCGGTGTCCGTGTGGACGACGACCTTGAGGTACGTGATCGAGAACGTGACCACGAGGTAATACATGACGTTCTCACCGAAGCGCAGGCCCATCGCCGTCAGCACGCCGCGGGGGTAGCGCTTGAGCACCTCGAAGACGCTGAACGACGTCTCCTTGACGTGTTCCGCTTCCTTCTGCGCCTGGATGAAGATCGGCGCGTCCGTCACCTTGGTGCGGATGTAGTAGCCGACGAGGACGATGACGGCCGACAGCCAGAACGCAACGCGCCAGCCCCAGCTGAGGAAGGACTCGTCGGACAGCGTCGTCGTGAGGATCAGCAGGACCACGGTCGCGACGAGGTTGCCCGCCGGCACACCGGCCTGCGGCCACGACGCCCAGAAGCCGCGGGACTTGTTGGGGCTGTGCTCGGCCACCAGCAGCACCGCGCCGCCCCACTCGCCGCCGACGGCGAATCCCTGAATGAAGCGGAGGGTGACGAGCAGGGCCGGGGCCCAGTACCCGATCTGGCCGTACGTGGGCAGGCAACCCATCAGGAACGTGGCCGTTCCGACGAGGAGGAGGCTGAACTGGAGCAGTTGCTTGCGGCCGAACTTGTCGCCGAAGTGACCGAAGACGATGCCGCCGAGCGGCCGGGCGACGAAGCCCACGGCGTAGGTCACGAACGCCGCGATGATCGCGTCGAGTTCGTTGCCGCCTGCCGCGAAGAAGACCTTGCTGAACACGAGCGTCGCCGCGGTTCCGTAGAGGAAGAACTCGTACCACTCGACGACGGTGCCGGCCATGGACGCGCCGACCACCTTCTTCAGCCCGGACGGCGGGGCTTCTTTCGCGTGCGCTGTTTCGTCGACGCTCATCTGTCGCTCCTCTCCACACTCCGTACCCCGTTGTGACTGGGGGCACAGTTCATTGGTCCTGCCGAGTATTGATGCATATTTGTGCGCACACAATGACGCAACCTGCAACCGGCATGTGCAAATATGCACAAATGACCTCCGGAGCAGCCATGCCCAGCGCCGATGACCTCCTCGTCCTGCTGGCAGTGGGACGGACCGGCCGCTTCAACACGGCCGCCGACGACCTGGGGGTCAACCACACGACCATCTCGCGCCGGATCGCGAGTCTGGAGAAGAGCCTCGGCGGCCGGGTACTCGTGAAGGCCGCCGGCGGGTGGGAACTCACCGACCTCGGGCGGCAGGCGCTGACCGCAGCCGAACGCGTGGAGGCCGCCGTCCACGGACTCGTCGCCGAACCCGGCGGCGCCGACCACCTGAAGGGCGTCGTCCGGGTCTCGGCGACCGACGGGTTCAGCGCCTACATCGCGGCGCCCGCAGGCGCGCTGATCCGCAGCAGGCACCCGGACGTGTCCGTGGAGATCGTCGCGATCACCCGCCGGGCCTCGCAGCAGCGGTCGGGACTCGACATCGAGATCGTCGTGGGCAAACCACAGGTGCACCGGGCGGAGGCGCTGTGGCTGGCCGACTACACACTCGGCCTGTACGGCGCGCGGTCGTATCTGGCCGAACACGGCACCCCGACGCGGGTCAGTGATCTGGCCGATCACTCACTCGTCTACTTCATCGACTCGATGCTGCAGGTCGACGAACTCGACCTGGCACGCCGCCTCACCGTCTCGATGCGCGAATCGGTGACGTCGACCAACGTATTCGTGCACGTCGAGGCCACCCGGGCCTCGGCAGGCATCGGGCTGCTGCCGTGCTTCATGGCCGACCGCCACGACGACCTCGTGCGGGTGCTGCCCGGGCAGGTCGAGGCCACGCTGGCGTACTGGCTCGTGGCGCGGCCCGAGTCACTGCGACGACCGGAGGTCGCGGCGGTGGTGGGGGCGATCCGGGAGACGGTCGAATCGCAGCGGGACGCGTTGGCGGGGGAGTGAGCGCGTCACGCTAGCGTCATGGGGTGCGTCCCGAATCCCAGCGGTCCAACATCCAGACCTTCCACGTGATGGACGTGTGGAAGGCCGCCACCGAACGTCAGCGCACCCACGGCGACGTGCTGACCCTCGCCGCGGGGCAGCCGTCCACGCCCGCGCCGCAGCCGGTGCTCCGCGCGACGCGGGAAGTGCTCGACGGTCACCTGCTCGGGTACACGGAGACGTTCGGGATCCTGCCGCTGCGGGAGGCGATCGCCGGATATCACGCCGGCAAATCCGGAATCGACGTCGACGCCGAGGACGTCGTCGTGACCACCGGTTCCTCCGGCGCGTTCACGCTGCTGTTCCTTGCCGCCTTCGACGTCGGCGACACCGTGGTGGTGGCCCGCCCCGGCTACCCGGCCTACCGGAACACGCTCGCCGCGCTCGGCTGCAACGTCATCGAGATCGACTGTGGAGCCGACACCCGGTTCCAGCCGACGGTCGCGATGCTCGACGCCCTGCCCGAGCCGCCCGCCGGACTGATCGTCGCGAGCCCCGCCAACCCCACCGGCACCGTCATCGACCCCGGCGAACTGGCCGCTCTCGCCCGCTGGTGCGACGCTCACGGGACGCTGCTGATCTCCGACGAGATCTACCACGGCATCGGATACGGCGAGCAGGCGATGACCAGCTCGTGGGAGACGTCGCGTGAATCCGTAGTCGTCGGCTCGGTGTCCAAGTACTTCTCGATGACGGGCTGGCGGCTGGGCTGGATGCTGGTGCCCGAGGGGCTGCGCAGGCCGTTGCAGCGGCTGGCGTCGAACATGACGGTGTGCCCGCCCGCCATCTCCCAGTACGCGGCGATCGCCGCGTTCACCGAGGAATCGAGGGCCGAACTCGACGGCCACGTCCAGCGCTACGCCGTCAACCGGGAACTGTTGCTGACCGGACTCCCCGAGCTGGGCATCACCGACCTGGCACCCGCCGACGGGGCGTTCTACGTGTACGCCGACATCGGGCACCTGCTCGGCGGAACCCACGGCGCGACGTCGACGGAATGGTGCTCGCGGCTGCTGCAGGACACCGGTCTGGCGCTGGCCCCCGGCATCGATTTCGACACCGTCCACGGAGACCGGACCGTCCGGCTGTCGTTCGCCGGATCCACGGCGGAGGTCCGGGAATCCCTGGTGCGACTGGGCCGCTGGCTGTAGCCGCAGTTCGCTCTTGCGGCGGCGTCGCAGCAGTTGTTCGATGGACTTGGGCGCACTGCGTGTTCGGGGGCGCCAGGCAAGGAGAACGGCGATGCTGTACGTCGCGTTGCTCGCATTCGTGTTGTGGGTCCTGTGCTTCGCCGACGCCGTCACCACCGACGACGACCAGTTCCGGAACCTCTCGAAGGAGGGCTGGCTGGTGATCGTGCTGTTGCTTCCGCTCGTCGGCTCGGTGCTGTGGATCGTGGTCGGGCGGCCGCAGAAGATTCCGAGCGATCGGCTGCCTGCCGACCCGGAGGAAGCCGAGTTCGTGCGGCGGTGCCGGGAACGCGCGGAGGAACAGCGCCGGCAGGGTTTCCACGGGCGCGACCAGGAATAGAAGGCCTACACTGTGGCTAGGATTACAGTGTTACAAACCAGGCGCGAGGCGACGACATGAGCGAGATCAGTCATCCACAGCCACCCCTTCCTGGCGGAGTCCGCATCGGGACCGTGGAGCGGGAGCAAGCAGCGGCGGCACTCGCCGACCATTTCGCAGCCGGACGGCTCGAGACCGACGAGTTCGACGCCCGGGTGCAGGCGGCGTACCTCGCCAAGACCGCCGGCGACCTCGTGCCGCTCTTCGCGGATCTTCCGGACACGCAGCGCTTCACGTCCGAACCCGAACGGGTGCGCGTACGACGCGACCCGGGGCGGGAGGCGGCGGCACTGCGGATACTCGTGTTCGTGGTGGCCATCCTCGCCGCGATTCTGTGGGTCGCGCTGGTCCGCATCCCCCCGCTCGTCTTCCTGCCCATCGTCTGGCTCGTGCTCGCCCGGCGCAGCTTCGGACGGCGGTCCTGTCGCGCGTGGTGAGGGTCTGACTCGGGCCGGGAACTGGCGAAAACTACCGCGAGGTCGGTTGTGGCTCCGTACTCTGACAGGCAGGTTTGACGCCGTCGAGCGATCGAGGAGCCACGATGACCACCAGAGTTGTGCGCTGTGTGAGCCTGATCCCGGTAGTCGCGGCCTCCGCGCTGCTGCTGGGCGGATGCGGTTCCGACAGCAGCGATACCCCGTCGACCTCCGCCAGTGCCACGACGTCGGCCACGGCAGCGATGACGTCGTCGCCCATGACCACGAGCGCCGCAGGGGCCGCGGTGGTCACCAAGGAACAGGCGGAGCAGACCGCTCTCGCGACGGTTCCGGGTGGCACCGTCGTGAACTCGGAGCAGCAGCAGCGGGACGGTAAGCCGGTGTGGCACGTCCACATCCGCGACGCCAAGGGCTGGGACTACGACGTGAACGTCGACGCGACGACCGGCACGGTGGTGTCCGACAGTCAGGACGGGCAGACCACCACGACCGCCGCACCCGCACCCCCCGCCGGCGCGGTGACCCAGCAGCAGGCCGAGCAGATCGCTCTCGCGACGGTTCCGGGTGGCACGGTCTCGAATTCGGAGCAGCAGCAGCGGGACGGTAAGCCGGTGTGGCACATTCATATCCGCGACGCCAAGGGCTGGGACTACGACGTGAACGTCGACCAGGCGACCGGAGCCGTCCTCCCCGACAACTGAATGGGTAGAACGACTCAGGTGATCACCTTCGGGAAGATGGGTGAATTACCCGATGTCCGGGGGGTGACGTCGCCCTAGCGTCGTGGTCATGGTCACCACGTCAGTTCGTCTGTCACACCCCGGCTTCCAGCGGTGGGCGGCCCGCGCGGGCGTCGCGGGTCCGGTGCTGTTCACCGCGGGATTTCTCGTCCAGGAGACGTTTCTTCGGGACGACTACAGCCGGATCGCCGACCCGATCAGTGCTCTCGAGGCGGACCCGAGTGGCTGGATCCAGCAGCTGAACTTCCTGGCCTTCGCCGTGCTGCTGACGATCTTCGCGGCCGGACTGCACCGCGGCATCGCGAACACGCGGTCCGGCTGGGCCGGGCCCGCTCTGCTCGGCGTGGCAGCGGTGGGGCTGATACTCGCCGCCGTGTTTCCGTTACGCGAGGATCCGGCAGGGGAGCCCTATGCCCCGGGCCATCACGTGATCGCGGGGGTCACGTTCTTTTCCTGCAGCGCCCTCGCCCTGGTGGTGCTGTCGCGCCGGTTCGCCGCCGATCCGCGGTGGCGCGGCCTGGCGCGCTACGTCGGGGTCGCCGGGATCGTCGGTCTGGGCTGTTTCGTCTTGCTCGGCCGGTTCGCGATGCCGGGTGGCGCGCCGCTGCACGAGATCGCCGGGCTCCTCCAGCGCATGACAATTCTCGCCGTGACGTTCCCGGCGCTGGTGGCGATCGCGCTGCGGCTCCGTCGCAGCGCCAGCCTGCCGCGGGCTCTCACCCGGTCGTGAACACCGGCATCTGCACCCGTGTCAGGCAACTCGTGTCGTAGCCGCCGGTCGGCTGCTCGAGAAAGCCGACCGTGACGGCCGGGGCGCAGTCCGAGGACTGCAGCACGTCGTGGCCGAGCCCGGGGAACTCGAGCACCTCGGACCGCGACAAAGTGGCGGCAGCGGTGCGCGCCTGCGACGGCGGGGTGACGGCGTCGAGCGACCCGGTGAGGAGCAGGGTCGGCACGTTACTTCCCGTGGGCTCGTGCACGCGGGCGTCGGACGCGGGCACGTCCCAGATGTCGCAGTCGTCGAAGATCCGGGCGGCCTGCGGCACCAGCGACAGCACCGCGTCCGGGAAGTCCGGGAGCGCCCGCTTCGCGGTGGCGGCAACCTGCCCCCGGTCGGTGAACGCCGTCTGCTCACCGCAGAACACCCCGAACGTCAGCCCGTAGCCGATGAGTCCGGGCGGCGTCACCGTGCCGAGCAGTGCGGTCGCGGCCGGGACGCCGTCACCGGTGGCGGTCGCGTGGACGAGCGCGGGGAGTCCGGCGTAGTTGCCCGGCGCGAGGCTCTGCTGAATCACCAGATTCACGAAGGTGTACCCGTCGAGCACGACGCGTCTGCCGGACAGGTCGACGGTCAGCGGCGCGGCGGCCAGCCGGTTCACGGTCGCGGTGAATTCGTCCGTCAGGCCCGGGTACGCCGCGGCGCACGCCGGCTGGGCCGCGCACGCGTCGAACAGTGCGCGGAAGCCCTCGGCGGCGCCCGGCCAGAAGCCCTCGATGATGTTGTTCTGCGTCGGCACGACCGAGTCCAGCACCACGCTGCGGATGCCGTCCGGGTGGTCGCGGAGCACGGTGAGCGCGAGGTCGGTGCCATACGAGACGCCGTAGATGTTCCACTCGTCGAGGCCGAGCGCCACCCGCAGATCCGCGACGTCGGCGGCGTTCTCCCTGGTGTCGTACGCGCCGAGGTCGTAGCCGCCAACCGCGACCCGGTCGCGGCAGGTCCGGGTGGCCTCGGCGTCGAGGGGTGCGGTCGCCGGATCGAGCGGGCTCAGGCCCGTCTGCGCCGCCTGGAACTCGTCGATCTCGGGGCATGCCAGGAACGGGTCGGAGTGCATGGTGCCGCGCTGGCCGAGGAACAGGACGTCGCGGTCGCGGTTCAGACCGAGCGGCGCGACCTGGGCGGCGCTCGCCAGCGCGGGCCCGCCCGGACCTCCCGTCAGGTAGACGAGAGGGTCGGGTCGCGGGGTCGCGGATGTGGCACCGAGCCGCGTCACGGCCAGTTCGATGCGTCGTCCGTCCGGACGGGAGCGGTCCTCCGGCACGGTCAACGTGCCGCAGCTGAACTCGGCGCCGAGGTCCAGTTGCGGCAGTCCGGGGACGTTCGGCGACGGGCACGCGGTGGCGGTGAAGACGGCCGCCGGATCGAGTGCCGGATCGTCGTCGGACCCGCACGCCGACGCAAGGACCATCGGCGCCGCCGCCGCGCATCCCAGGGCCAGCATCCGCACCGACACCCGCATCTTCCCGACGCTACGCGGGTGCGCGGCACCACCCACATACTTCGCGGTCTGTCGCCCAATCTGCCGTGGTGCGGCACCCGCGGCTGGCAGGATGAATTGGTGTCATCCGCGGCAACTCCGAAGGGCGAAAGGCGCCGACAGGCGCTGGTCGAGGCTGCCGCCGATCTCCTGCTCGAGGGTGGATTCGACGCGGTCCGGCACCGCTCGGTGGCCACCCGCGCCGACCTTCCGCTCGCGTCGACCACCTACTACTTCGAGTCTTTGGACGACCTGATCGCGAAGGCCGTCGAATGCAACGGCAACCGCGATCTCGCGGTCATGCGCGGCCGCGTCGAGGACGTAACGCACCGGCGCCGCGGACGCGAATCCACCGTCGACCTCCTCCTCGATTTGCTCGTCGGACCGGCCCTGATCAGTGAGGACTGCCGCGAGCGGCTGATCTCCCGGTACGAGCGGTTCACGGCCTGCGCGCGTCGCCCCGAACTGCGGGAAGTCCAGTTGCGGTTGCGCGCGCAACTGGACGACGTCCTCACCGAGGCCCTGCGGCGCTCCGACCGCGACGTCCGGCAGGAGCAACTCCGGCGGCTCGTCGCCGTCGTCGACGGAGCCGTGGTCACCGCGCTCGGCGAGCACGACGCCGACCTGCGGGCCCTCGCCCGGGCGATGCTGCTCGACGTCGTCGACGTCGTCGCGCCCGCCCTCGACCGGCCGGACCACGTCGAGCTGTAGCGCCGCCGTAAACTGAGGACTCGTGAGCCGCATCCCGAACGTCCTTGCCAACCGTTACGCCAGCCCCGAACTCGTCGAGTTGTGGTCGCCCGAGCACAAGATCATCCTCGAGCGTCAGCTGTGGATCGCCGTGCTGCGGGCCCAGGCGGAACTCGGGATCGACGTGCCGGCCGAGGCGCTCGCCGACTACGAACGCGTGCTCGAGCAGGTGGACCTCGACTCCATCGCCGACCGTGAGCGCGTCACCCGCCACGACGTGAAGGCCCGTATCGAGGAGTTCAACGCCCTCGCCGGCCACGAGCAGGTCCACAAGGGGCTGACCAGCCGCGACCTCACCGAGAACGTCGAGCAACTGCAGATCCTGCGGTCGCTCGAGCACGTCCACGCACACGGTGTCGCGGTGGCGGCCCGGCTCGCCGAGCGGGCCGCCGAGTACAGCAGCCTCGTCATGGCAGGCCGGTCGCACAACGTCGCGGCGCAGGCCACCACGCTGGGCAAGCGGTTCGCGTCCGCCGCCGACGAACTGCTCGTCGCGCTCACCCGGCTGCGCGAGCTGATCGACCGCTACCCGCTGCGCGGCATCAAGGGCCCCATGGGCACCGCGCAGGACATGCTCGACCTCCTCGACGGAGACGCGTCCAAGCTGGAGGCTCTGGAGCAGAAGGTCGCCGAGCACCTCGGCTTCTCCCACGTGTTCACGAGCGTCGGCCAGGTGTACCCGCGGTCGCTGGACCACGACGTGCTGTCCGCGCTGGTGCAGGTGGCGGCCGGGCCGTCGTCGTTCGCGCACACCATCCGCCTGATGGCAGGCCACGAACTGGTCACCGAGGGCTTCCAGCCCGGCCAGGTCGGGTCGTCGGCGATGCCGCACAAGATGAACACCCGTTCCTGTGAGCGCGTCAACGGACTGCAGGTCGTGCTCCGCGGCTACGCGTCGATGGCCGCCGAACTGGCGGGCGCGCAGTGGAACGAGGGTGACGTGTTCTGCTCGGTGGTGCGCCGCGTCGCGCTGCCGGACGCGTTCTTCGCGATCGACGGACTGATCGAGACGTTCCTGACGGTGCTCGCCGAATTCGGCGCCTACCCCGCCGTCATCGAGAAGGAACTCACCCGGTACCTGCCGTTCCTCGCCACCACCAAGGTCCTGATGGCCCTGGTGCGGGCCGGAGTGGGCCGGGAGACCGCGCACGAGGTCATCAAGGAACACGCCGTCGCCGTCGCGCTGGCGATGCGCGAGCAGGGCAAGGAGCCCGACCTCCTCGACCGTCTCGCCGCCGACGACCGCCTGCCCCTCGACCGGGCCGCCCTCGACGAGGCTCTCGCCGACAAGAAGGCGTTCATCGGTGCCGCCGAGGCGCAGGTCGCCACGGTCGTGGCGCAGGTGCAGAAACTCGTCGACGCCAACCCCGAGGCGGCCGCCTACCAGCCGTCCCCGATCCTGTAGGCGGCTTCGCCGCCCGTGCGCCTTTCTGGTAGCTGGGACTACCAAAAAGGCGCACAAGCACCGGAGGTGCCTACGTGAACTGCATTTTCTGCGAGATCGTGTCGGGCCGATCCGATGCCAGCGTCGTGCACGAGGACGAGAACGTGCTGGCGTTCCTGGACATCCGGCCGTGGACGTCCGGACATCTGCTGGTGGTCCCGAAGCGGCACGCGAGCGGGCTCGCCGACCTCGATCCGGGCGACGGTGCGGCGGTGTTCGCGGTGGGGCAGCGCCTCGCGACCGCGTTGCGGCACGGGCCGATGCGGGCGCAGGGTGTCAACCTGTTCCTGGCCGACGGGATCGCCGCCGGCCAGGAGGTCTTCCACGTCCACCTGCACGTCGTTCCGCGCACTGCCGGTGACGGGTTCGGGCTGCGTGGAATGCCGAAGTCGCCGAGCCGGATCGCGCTCGATCAGACGGCGGGCGTCATCCGGTCCTCCCTCTCCTAGGTGAGTGGCAAAGCGTGCGGGAGCACACTTTGCCGCTCACGTGGGGAGGGGGCCGTTCTCGTCGAACCGTCGTTCGGTGATGTCGTAGGTGCCGTCCGGCCGGACCCGCAGCAGGGTCGATGCCCGCGTCCCGTACTCGCCGTGGCGGATGAACCGGGACGACAGGGCGCGTTCGAGTTCGGGTTCGATGCCCGTGTCGGGCAGCGCGTCCCACGGCGCCGGATCGCTGTCGGCGAGCACGTCGAAGTACGCCCCGGGATCCGATTCGGGGCTGCCGTCGTCGGCGGCGAGCGCGGCGGCGAACGCCTGTTTGCCGCCGGTCACCTTCGGCCACGGGGTGTCGAGCTCGGCGTTGGACAGGCCGTGGACGCCGGGTTCGACGCGCTGCCTGCGACCGTGGGGCCGGTTGGTCACCCACCACAGTTCCGCGGGGTCGCCGACGAGCAGGTTGAAGCTGCCGTACTCGGCGCCGGTCGCGGCCACCTGTTCGGCGTGGTCGGCGGGCGAGAGCCGACCGCGGAGGAAGTCGACGGGCAGGTCTCCGCGGGACCGGGCCCCGGTCGCGGGAGCGCCGTCGCGGACGTTGGTGACGGCCGCGAACCGCAGGACGTCGGAGATGCCCATCCACGTTCCGCCCGCGAGCAGATCGCGGCCCGCGACGAAGCCGTCGTCCCAACGGCGCAGCGGTTCGGTGGGGCGGGCGTAGAACTCGTCGCGGTTGGCCGCGACGACGAGGGGGAGGTCGGGGCGGGTATGCCAGGCGAACAGGACCAGGCACATACGGACGGCTCCTCGTCACCCTCGACTACACGGTTGCAGGGCCGAGCGTAGCCGCCCTGGGTCGTAGGTGGAGGCAGGTGGAGTTGGTGCGACTGCTCCGCCGCAGGCCCGGCACGTCCGTCGCGGACGCCTCGCCGGGGCGCTCCATCTGGATCGCACCGAGGACAGCGATCAGGAGGTCGCCCGATGATGTTTCGCAGGGAGAAGGCCGCCGCACGACAGCGGCCGTCCCACCACGCGCTGGAACTGTCGCACGTGACGTACCGGTTCGGGGCCCGCGGCACCGGTCGACCCGACGTGATCGTCGCCCTGACCGACGGACAGACACCGGGGCCGGCGACGAGGCCGGGGTGTCGGACCGTGGTCGGGCTGTTCCCCCGGCCGAGCTCGTGGACCTCCGTGAACACCTCATCAACGGCCCGTTACGCGACCTGCCTGACAGCTCGAAAAGCGTCTAGGAAAAGATGGAGCCCACCGTGTGACGGCGACGATAGGAATGGACCGGTGATTGAGACGTATGCCGGTGACACGATCCCGGTTTTCTTCCTCTCGGACAGCACCGGGATCAGCGCGGAGACCATGGGCAACGCCCTGCTCCTGCACTTTCCCGACCACCGGTTCGAGCGGACAGTGATCCCGTTCATCACCACGCCCGACGACGCCCGCGAGGTCGTGCGCAGGATCGACGCCACGATGGACCGCGGCATGACACCCCTGGTGTTCGTCACGGCCGCGCTCGATGACGTCCGTCACGAATTGCAGCGGACCCGCGCACCTGTGATCGATTTCTTCGACATGCACATGCAGCAGGTCGAGTCCATCCTCGGCACCCGGGGCGCCCGGACCCCCGCGCGCCTGCACGGCGTGGGCGATGTCAAGCGCTACAACGCGCGTATGCAGGCCGTCGAGTACGCGATCGAACACGACGACGGCCAAAGTGTCCGCACGCTGGACAAGGCCGACGTGATCCTGGTTGCGCCGTCGCGCTGCGGCAAGACCCCGACGACCATGTACCTCGCACTGCAACACGGACTTCGTGTCGCGAACTACCCTCTGGTCGACGAGGATCTGGTGAGCACCGACCTGCCACGCCCCATCCTGCATCTGCAGGACCGCTGTTTCGGGATAATCACCACCGCGGCTCGTCTCTGCGCGGTCCGGACGGAACGTCGCCCAGACTCGACGTACGCGTCGCTGCGCCAGTGCGCTTACGAACTCAAGCGGGCGGAGGAGCTGTACCGCACGCACGACCTGCCCGTTATCGACTCGTCGGCCAAATCCGTCGAAGAAATGTCCACACTCATCCTGCAAGTGCTCGCACGCAGGGCCCACCGTCACGATTCAGGAGCCCGTCCATGAACAGCAACGTCCGATGGTTCGCCGACCTCGGCCTCGCCGATCTCGAGCAGGTCGGCGGCAAGAACGCGTCTCTGGGCGAGATGGTCCGCAACCTGACCAACGTCGGGGTCCGGGTCCCCAACGGCTTCGCGACGACCGCCGACGCGTTCCGCCGATTCGTGAATCAACCGAGCGCTGCGGGCACCGTCCTGGCCGAGAAGATCAGTGCGCGGCTCGCCGACCTCGACACCGACGACGTCCAGGCGCTGGCCGAGGCGGGCCGCGAGATCCGCGCGGCGGTCATGAAGCAGCCGTTCCCGACCGATCTCGAGGCCGACATCCGGACGGCGTACGCGGAGCTGTCGGGCGGATCGGACGACGCGTCGTTCGCCGTGCGGTCCAGCGCGACCGCCGAGGACCTTCCGGACGCGTCCTTCGCCGGACAGCAGGAGACCTTCCTCAACGTGCGCGGCATCGACGCGATCCTGCAGGCGATGCACGAGGTGTTCGCATCGCTGTACAACGATCGCGCCATCGCGTATCGGGTGCACCACAAGTTCGACCACGACGCCGTCGCTCTGTCCGCGGGCGTGCAGAAGATGGTGCGCTCCGACATCGGCACGTCCGGGGTCGTGTTCACCATCGACACAGAGTCGGGCTTCGCCGACGCTGTGTTCGTGACCTCCTCGTACGGCCTGGGTGAGGCCGTCGTCCAGGGTGCGGTGAACCCCGACGAGTTCTACGTGTACAAGCCTGCCCTGCGCGCGGGCCGTCCTGCGGTTCTCAAGCGCGGCGTCGGATCGAAAGCGACCAAGATGGTTTACACCGCCGACCGCTCGGTCGGCCGGACGACGGAGTTCGTCGACGTCGAGCCCGTGGATCGACGACTGCTGAGCCTCACCGACGCGGAGGTCGAGGCGCTCGCCCGCCAGGCGCTGCTGATCGAGGAGCACTACGGGCGTCCGATGGACATCGAGTGGGGCAAGGACGGCGTCGACGGCGAGCTGTACATCCTGCAGGCGCGTCCGGAGACCGTGCAGTCGCGGGCCGCGGTGACCGGCCAGCAGCGGTACCGGCTCAACGAGACCGGCACGGTCCTCGTCGAAGGCCGGGCGATCGGCGCCCGCATCGGAGCCGGCGCCGTCCGGGTGCTCGAATCGGTGGAACAGATGCACGAGTTCCAGGCCGGTGAGGTGCTCGTCGCGGACATGACCGACCCCGACTGGGAGCCGATCATGAAGCGCGCCGGCGCCATCGTCACCAACCGCGGTGGTCGCACCTGTCACGCCGCGATCATCGCCCGCGAACTGGGCATTCCCGCCGTCGTCGGTACCGGTGGGGCCACGCGGTCGCTCACCGCCGGTCGCGAGGTGACGGTCTCGTGCGCGGAGGGCGACACCGGTTACGTGTACGAAGGGCTGCTCGACTTCGACGTCACCGAGTCCTCGATCGAGGCGATGCCCGAGATCAGCACCAAGATCATGATGAACGTCGGTACCCCTGAACAGGCGTTCGCATTCTCCCGCCTGCCGAACAGTGGTGTCGGACTCGCGCGCCTCGAGTTCATCATCAACCGCCAAATAGGTATCCACCCGAAGGCCCTGCTCGACTTCGACACCCTCGACGGGCCGCTGAAGGAGCAGATCGGTGAGGCGATCGCCGCCTATCCGGGCGCCCGCGAGTTCTTCGTGGACCGGGTCGCCGAGGGCGTCGCGACGATCGCGGCAGCCTTCGCGCCGCATCCGGTGATCGTGCGCATGTCGGACTTCAAGTCCAACGAGTACGCGAAGCTCGTCGGCGGCGAACTCTACGAGCCCGAGGAGGAGAACCCGATGATCGGCTACCGCGGCGCGTCGCGGTACCTGTCGAAGGACTTCGCCGACTGTTTCGCCATGGAGTGCGCCGCTCTGAAGTACGTCCGCGACGAGATGGGCCTGACCAACGTCAAGGTCATGATCCCGTTCGTCCGAACCCTCACCGAGGCCGAAGGTGTCATCTCGCTGCTGGCCTCGCACGGCCTTCGCCGCGGCGAGAACGGACTCGAGGTCATCATGATGTGCGAGGTGCCTTCGAACGCGGTCATCGCCGACGCGTTCCTGGACCACTTCGACGGGTTCTCCATCGGATCGAACGACATGACGCAGTTGACGCTCGGGCTCGACCGCGATTCCGCGCTCGTCGCAAACTCCTTCGACGAACGTGACCCCGCTGTGAAGCACATGCTCGCAGCGGCGATCTCGGCGTGCAAGGCGCGCGGCAAGTACGTGGGTATCTGCGGACAGGGGCCCAGCGACCATGTCGATCTCGCCGAATGGTTGCTCGAACAGGGCATCGAGTCCATGTCGCTGAACCCGGACACCGTCGTCGACACCTGGACACGCTTGGCCGCACTCGGCTGAACCGACCGCTCCCAACGCACTTCGCGCCGCGGAGTGCGTTGGGAGCGACGGTCCTTCAGCCGCGACGGCGGTCACTCGAGCACGAAGACCGGGATCCGTCGTTCGGTCTTGGTCTGGTACTCCGCATACGGCGGAAAAGCGGCCACCGCCAGCTCCCACCAGTGCTCGCGCTCGGCGCCGTCGATCTCACGCGCGGTGAGGTCGCGAACCGTCGCCCCGTCCTGCACCGAGATCTGCGGGTGCGCCTTCACATTGAAGTACCACGACGGGTGGCCGGGCGCGCCGCCCTTGGACGCAACCATCGCGTACCTGCCGTCCTCCTCGACCCGCATCAACGGGACGTAGCGCTTCTTGCCGGACTTCGCCCCGGTGGTGGTGAACAGGACGATCGGACGGTCCAACACCTGGACGCCGTCGGTCGTACCCTGTTCCAGGATCTTCTCGGTCTGGTCACGTACCCACCCCTCGGGGCTGAGTTCTGGCTGATCGCTCATACTCATCGCCAACGCCTCCGAGGCGCTCGTCATTCCACGGTGCGCGAAAACCCTCGACGAACCCGTGCCGGCGTCAATCGGGATGGTGGTAGCCGGCGTCACGGCGTGACGAACGTCTTCTCCAGTGCCCGGCGCAGTTCCGACTTGCTGATCTTGCCGACACCCGTGACCGGGAACTCGTCGACGAACACCACCTTGTCGGGCACCTTGTAGTCGGCGAGTCCGCGGCCGCGGACGAACTTCTTGAGTTCGACGGCGTTCGGCTGCTCACCCTGGACGACGACGAACGCGCAACTGCGTTCGCCGAGGTACCGGTCGGGCATCGAGACGACCGCGACGTCGGCGACGGCGGGGTGCGCGAGCAGGTGGTTCTCGACCTCTTCCGCGGCCACCTTCTCGCCGCCGCGGTTGATCTGGTCCTTCGCACGGCCCTCGACGACGAGATAGCCGTCGTCGGTGAGCCGGACGATGTCGCCGGTGCGGTAGAACCCGTCTTCGGTGAACGCCGTCGAATTGTGTTCGGGGGCGCGGTAGTACCCGCGGATGGTGTAGGGGCCGCGGGTGAGCAGATGACCGGACGTGCCGCTCGGGACGGGTTGGTCGTGGTCGTCGACGACCCGCACCTCGTCGTCGGGGCTGATCGGCCTGCCCTGGGTGGTGACGATCGTGTCTTCCGGGTCGTCGAGCCGGGTGTAGTTGACCAGGCCCTCGGCCATCCCGAACACCTGCTGCAGAGTGCACCCGAGTTCGGGGCGCACGCGCTTGGCGGCCTCGGCGCTGAACTTGGCGCCGCCGACCTGCAGCACCTCGAGGCTCGAGATGTTCCGATCCGTGCGGGCGGCGGCGGACAGCCACGCCAACGCGAGCGGCGGCACCAGCGACGCGATCGTGACGCCCTCCCGCTCGATGAGCGCGAACGCGGTGTCGGGACTCGGATCCGGGGCGAGCACCACGCGGCCACCGGCGTGCAGCACGCCGAGGATGCCCGGGGAGCTCATCGGGAAGTTGTGCGCCGCAGGGAGAACGACCAGCATGCAGGTGTTCTCGTCGATGCCGCAGATGCGGTCCGACTCGCGCACCGAGTACAGGTAGTCGGTGTGGGTGCGCGGGATCAGCTTCGACACCCCGGTGGTTCCGCCCGAGAGCTGCAGGAACGCCACGGATTCCGGACCCGCCGCCGGCTCGTCCGCGATCGGTTCCGCCGTCCTCAGTTCGTCGAGGGAGGTGAACTCCTCCGCGTCCCCGGCCACGAAGACTCTCGGCGCGTTCTCCGCGGACGCCACCACGTCGCGGGCGAGCGCGCGGTAGTCGAAGCCGGCGTGCGTGTCGGTGACGACGTAGGCCGCGGCGTCGGCGAAACTGCAGAAGTAGGAGATCTCCAGGGAGCGGTGCGCGGGCAACGCGAACACCGGCAGCGCCCCGAGCCGGAACACCGCGAAGATCACCTCGACGTACTCGACGATGTTCGGCAGTTGCACCACCACCCGGTCGCCAGGTTGCACCCCCGACGACTGCAGCCCGGCGGCGAGCCGGTCGGCGCGGTCGGACAGTTTCCGGTAGGTGAGGGCGCGATCGGTCCCGGACGCGTCCGGTCCGGTCACGGCGATCGCGTCCCCGAATCGCTCGGCGCGGGCGCCCAGGAACTGCTGGAACGTCTCGTCCGTCCAGTACCCGGCGGCACGGTAGCGTGCGACGAGTTCGGCGGGATAGCCGGTGGTGGTCTCCAGGGGAGCGCGAACGCTCGTGGTCATCGAAAGTCCTTTCACGGGCATGGCTGTTCGGGGCCGTCAGGCTTGGAGGGTGGCGCCGCCGTCGACGTAGAGCGCCTGCATGGTGATGTGCCGCGCCCGGTCCGACAGGAGGAACTCGACGGAGTCGGCGATGTCGGCGGCGTCGGCGATGCGGCCCAGCGGGATGCCGACCTTGAACGAGCCCGGGTCGCCGTCGATCGCGCCGCGCGCCCCGTTGTCGTCGGCGGGGTCCGACCACAGCGACCGCTGCATCGCGGTGTCCGTCGAGCCGGGGGCGACGATGTTGGCGCGGATCCCGTATTCGGCGAGTTCGAGGCCGAGCACCCGGACGATCATCGCGACGGCGGCCTTGGACGCGCCGTACGCGCCCATCCCGGTGCGGGGGACGCCGGCGGCGTTGGAACCGACCACGACGATGGATCCGGCTGAGCGGTCACGCATTCCGGTGCCGACGGCCCGCAGGACGTTGACGAGGCCGGTGACGTTGACGTCGAACACGCGCTGCCAGCTCGCGGGATCGGCGTCGAGCACCGACCCGGTCTCGAGGATCCCGGCCACGTGCGCGAGGGCGGTGACGGGGCCGTGCTCGTCCTCGATCCGGCGGACCGTGTCCGTGACGGCGTCGGTGTCGCGGATGTCGATGACGGCGGTGCCGAGCGGAGGGGTGTCGAGCAGTGCGGCGGTGGCGGCGAGGCCGTCGGCGTCACGATCGAGCAGTACCAGGCGGTGGCCGGACCGCGACAGGGTGACGGCGGTGGCCCGCCCGATGCCCTGCGCCGCCCCGACGACGAGTGTCGTGCCGCTCATCGGGGAAGTCCCAGTGCCGTGAGGACGGTGCCCAGTTTCTTTGTGGTCTCGGCGAGTTCGTCGTCCGGTTCGGAGGCGGCGACGATGCCCCCGCCCGCGTACGCCGTGACGGTGGTGCCGTCGGCGTCGATCTGCGCGCACCGGATGGTTACCATCCATTCGCCGTCACCGTCGGCGTCGGCCCATCCCACGGCGCCGGCGTAGAAGCCGCGGTCGCCCTCGAGTTCGCCGATCAGCGCACGCGCGGCGTCGGTGGGGGTTCCGCACACGGCCGGTGTCGGGTGCACGGCAACGGCGAGGTCCAGTGCGGTCACCGAACGGTCCCGTAGCCGTCCCGTTACGGGTGTGCCGAGGTGCCACAGTTGCGGGGTGCTGGTGAGGGTGGGCCGGTCGGGGATGTCGAGTTCGGTGCAGAACGGTTCGAGGCTCGCGCGCAGCGCGTCGACGACGAGGGCGTGCTCGTGCAGGTTCTTCTCCGAGGCGGCGAGGTTCTTCGCTGTCTGCCGGTCGATCTCGGGGTCGGTGTGCCGGGGAGCCGAGCCGGCGAGAGGATGGCAGGTCACGGTGTCGCCGCGGCGGCGGATGAGGACCTCCGGGCTCGAGCCGACGAGGTGCCGTCCCGACCAGCCGGGGCCCGCGGCGCTCAGATCGACGCTGAAGCCGTTGCCGCCGAGGTCGTTCGCGACGAGTCTTGCGAGCAGCGTGTGCGGGTGCAGCGGTTCTTCGGCGTGCAGGACGACCGATCGGGCGAGCACCACCTTGTGCAGTGCGGCCTCCGGTTCGCGCAGCACGTGGATCGCGGCGGCGACGCGGGCGAAGTGCTCGTCCTCCGGCGGTACCGACGCTCCGGCGCGCACGTGCGGAAGTGTCTGCAGGCGAGGAGTCCAGCTGCCCGGGTGATGTCGCAATGTGTGCGGTGCGACGAGTGCGGCGGGATGCGACGGGTCGAAGGCGAGCGCGCCGGCCACCGAGGTGACGGTGCCGCTCTTCAAGGCGGCGGCGGCGTCGCGGGCGGAGTCGAATCCGGTGCGGATGCCGTCGGCGATCACGGTGCCGTGCGGGCGGGAGAGGACGAACGGCGCGCCCGGCGGAAGATCCGCCGAAGTCTCTGCGGACCCGGCAACGGCCGTCGACTGCATGTGCGATCACCTTTCGTAGTGGACAACTGCGGCGCGCGTCGCGACGCGCGCCGTCACACCTCGACCATATACGGTTAGCCTAACCTTTGGCGGCTCACCTTCTCGGCCGGCGGTCCGAGACCGGGACGTATTTGCCTGCAGTCCAGCGGTTTCGATCCTCCATGCGCGGGTGCGATTCGACCCGCGACCGGATCGGAGTTCTGCACGTCAGGGACTGGCCTACCATCGCATGCACACGTGGCGTCGTCGGGGACGTCGTCCGTGACGCAAAGGCATGGAGGGCAGGGTTCTGCAATGACCGAACGCAGGTTCTCGCTCGATCAGCGGATCGTCGCCGCCCTCCAGGTCGACGGGCGGTGCTCGTGGAGCCGGATCGCCCAGGCGCTCGGCGAACCCGAGCGGAACGTCACCCGGCACGGCATCGCGCTCCTCGAGTCCGGCCGGGTGGCCGTCACCGCCGTCGCGAACAGCGGCGGCACCGCGATCGTCCGCCTCCAGTGCTCGCCGGGAACGGTGCGGGTGGCGGCGAGCGCCCTCGCCCAGCGCAGCGACTGCATCTTCGTGTACATCCTCACCGGCACCGCCGACTGTGTGGCCGAGATCCACGTGTCCCGGGACCGCCTCCCGAAACTCGTCATGGACGAACTGCCCGCGACGATGGGCGTCGTCCGGAGCTGGACGGACCCCGTGCTGCGGTACTTCCGCACGGTCCGCGAATGGGAGGCCGGGGTGCTGAGCCCGGCCGAGAAGGAATCGATCGGCGGGGTCGCGCCTCCGGCGTCGTTCCTCACCGATCTGGAACGCGGAACACGGGATCCCATCGACCGCACCATCATCCGCGAACTCATGCAGAACGGTCGGGTGGGCACCACGGCGCTCGCCCGGACCGCGGGGGTGTCCGAGGCGACGGCCCGGCGGCGCGTCCAGTCGCTGCTCACCGAGGGGGCGATCAGTCTCCGGGTGGTGGTGGATCCGGCGCTGTTCGGGCTGCGGGCCGAGGCGATGCTGTTCATCAAGACTCAGCGCAACCGGATCGAACCGCTGGTGCGGGGGATGCTCGAGATGCCCTACGTGCGGTACGCCGCGGGCACGGCGGGCGAGTACCAGGTGGTCGCCAACATCGCCGCACCCGACGAGTCGGTGCTCTACGACTACATCACCACCGCCCCGTGGGTGGCGGACGCGCTGGCGCTGGAAACCAACATGGTGGTGCAGGCGGTCAAGCGCAGCGGCAGGGTGATGTGACGGATTTCGACATCGGACGGCCCCTCCGACGCGTCTGATTGCGATCTCCGACAGCTCAGTGGCCGATTTCGCCGAACCTCCCTCAGCGGTTGAGTGCTGTGATCCGCACCACGCATGCTTCCTCTACTCCCCTGGATGGAAGAAGGAACAGCATGCAACGAGACGCCATTCTCGGGGCGATCGAGGATTCGCCGCAGCGCCGCTGGCTGCTGCTCGTCCCGGTCGCCCCGGTGCTCGCACTCGTCACCGCCGTGTGGCTGCCGTTTGTGAACACGGCCGATCTGTGGCTGGGCATGCCCCGGCTGCTCGTCTGGTGCTCGGCGTGGGTGCTCCTGCTGCTGCCCGCGCTGGCGGCGGTGGAGTTCGGCCTCGTCCGGCCGTTCGAGGACGGCCTCCGCCTCGAGGAAGCGAGCCTCCGATGACGAACTCTGCTCTGTGGATCACCCTGGCAGGCATGATCGGTCTCGCCGTGATCGCCGTCGGCGGACACCGCAAACGCGCTCAGAGCCTGAGCGAGTGGACGGTCGGCAAACGGAACTTCGGTGTGGTCACCAGTTTCTTCCTGCAGGCCGGTGAATCGTTCACCACGTTCACGTTCCTCGGCGTCGCCGGTATCGCGTTCACCGCGGGCATCGGCGCCACCTACGCGATCCCGTACATCCCGCTCGGCTACGTGGCCCTGTACTTCATCGGACCGCGGATCTGGAAGCTCAGCAAGGATCGCGGCTACATCACCCAGGCCGACTTCTTCGCGGACCGCTACCGCAGCCCGCTCCTCGGACGGCTGGTCGCGTTGTGCGGCATCATCTTCCTGCTGCCGTACCTGCAGTTGCAGATCACCGGCCTCGGCCTCATCGTCCGCCTCGTCACGGGCAGCGCGAGTTCGGGCACGCTCAGCATGATCGTCGCGACCGTCCTCGTCGTCGGGTTCGTGCTGTGGGCGGGCATTCACGGTCTGGCGCGCACCGCCTACGTCAAGGACGTCCTGATCCTTCTCGCCGTCGTGGTGCTGTCCATCGTGATCCCGCTGCACTTCGCCGGTGGCATCGGCGACGTGTTCGGCCAGATCGCGCAGACCCACAGCGAGATGCTGACCGTGAATCCCGGCGACTACGACAAGGTCTGGTGGACCACCAGCCTGTTGATCTCCGCGATCGGCTGCGGCTTCCTCACCACCCCGCACCTGTGGCCGCCGCTGCTGGCCGCGAAGAACGGTCGAGTGATCCGCTCCAACAACACTTTTCTGCCGATGTACCAGGTCGTCATGATCCTCCCGATCATGCTGGGTTTCGTCGGGATCCTCGCACTGAACCCGAACACCAGCAGCAACGCCGTCCTGCTCACGCTGGCCGGGGGAGCGCTGCCGAACTGGGCGCTCGGACTGATCGCGATCGCCGCCGCGTCCGCCGCGATGCTGCCCGCCGGCGCCATCTGCATCGGCATCTCCACCCTGGCGTCGCACAACCTGGTGAAGATCGAGAGCGAGCGCACGAAACTCCGGTTCAACCACCTCGTCGTGATCGCCGCTGCCACCGTGGCTCTGGTGCTCGGCCTGACCCGCCCCGACCTGCTGGCCAACCTGCTGCTGCTCACGTTCGGCGGTCTCAGCCAACTCGCCCCCGGCCTGGCGCTCGCACTGCCCGAGAAGCCGTTGCTCGCCAAGCAATCCGTGTTCGCCGGTCTGCTCGTGGGAATGCTCACCGTCATCGTGATGACCGTTTTCGACCTCGACCTCGCCAACATCGACGCGGGCATCTGCGGCCTGGTCCTCAACCTCGCGGTGATCGCCGCGGTCGAGACCGTGGTCCGCGCCACCCGTCCCCGCACCCCGACCCCCGCGCCGTCGGAAGTCCGTCCGGCCACCGCCCCGATCCTGGAGACCTCGAAATGACCATCGACCATTACTCGACCGCGCGCGAGATGCTCACCGCACTCCGCAGCAAGGACATCTCGGCCCGCGAACTGCTCGCCCTGCACACGGACCGGATCGCGCACGTGAATCCGACGGTCAACGCGCTCGTCAGCCTCGACCTGGACCGCGCGCACGCCACCGCCGCCGCCGCCGACGCGCAGACGGCCGCCGGCGACCCGGTGGGTCCGCTGCACGGACTGCCGTTCGCGTTCAAGGACACTCACGACGTCGCCGGTTTCCCCACGATCGCCGGTTCGCCGCTGCTCATCGACAACGTGCCCGAGACCAGTGAGCTGATCGCCGAACGCGTCACCGCGGCCGGCGCCGTCACGATCGGCAAGACCAACGTTCCCGAGTTCGCCGCCGGATCGCACACGTTCAACTCCGTCTTCGGGACCACCACCAACCCGTACGACCCCACCAGGAGTGCGGGCGGCTCGAGCGGCGGCGCCGCATCCGCACTGGGCGCGGGACTGATTCCGCTCGCCGACGGCAGCGACATGGGCGGCTCGCTGCGCAACCCCGCGTCGTTCTGCAACGTCGTCGGGCTGCGCCCCACACCCGGCCGCGTGCCGTGCTGGCCCAACAGCGCGCCCTGGGACGCACTGGTGACGCAGGGGCCGATGGCCCGCAACGTCGACGACCTGGAACTGCTGCTGTCGGTGATCTCCGGACCCGACGCGCGGATCCGCAGTTCGCTCAGCGCGGATGCGCTCGCGCCCCGGCTCGGTGTCACCGGCCTGCAGGGTCTGCGTGTCGCGGTGTCCGCGGATCTGAACGGCCTCTTCCCGCTGGATGCGCCGGTCCGCGAGATCCACGACCGCCAGTCGTCGATCTTCGCCGCTGCGGGTGCGGTGGTGGCCGAGGACGCACCGGCGATTCCCGACGCCGAGTGGGTGTTCCGTACCCTGCGGGCGTGGCGGTTCAAGATCGACCTCGGTGCGCAGGCGGACGCCACCCCCGACATGTTGAAGCCGTCGCTGCTCGACAACATCCGGCAGGCCGACCGGCTCTCCGCCGACGACATCGCGAAAGCCATGGTGGCGCAGGCGGAGATTCAGGCTCGCGCCGTCGAATTCTTCTCCCGCCACGACGTCCTGGTGATGCCCGTGTCCCAGGTGCTGCCGTTCGACGCCGAACTCGAGTACCCGGCGGCGGTCGACGGCCGCCGCTGCGACGACTACCTCGACTGGATGACGTCGGCGCTGACCGTGACGGTGCTCGGGTGCCCCGCGATCTCGGTCCCCGCCGGGTTCAGCGCCGAGGGTCTGCCGGTCGGCGTGCAGATCGTCGCCGCCCCGGGCAACGACCTGTTCCTGCTCGACGTGGCCCGGGCCTACGAGCAGCTCAACCCGGTCGGAGCCGTTCGCCCGCACCTGCTCGACGGGGCCACGCGGGTCTAGCTCGTGGGCGCAGGCCGCGATGACCGGCCGGGGAGCTCCGGTCATCGCCGCGTGGCCTGCGCCGATCATCGCCGCGTGGCGTGCGCGGGGTCGAGGCGTTCGTGTTCGATGCGGACCGCGTCCGGATCGCCGTGGCCGGGGTGCTTGTCGCGGGGTTCCTGCTCCAGCACCTCCAGGTCGAAGTCGTTCTCGACCTCACCCTCGGGTGCGGGAAGGACCTCGCCGGCGAAGACGCGGCGGGCGCGATCGACGTCGAGTTCGTGGTTCCATTTGGCGACGAACAGGGTGGCGACGGCGTTGCCGACGAAGTTCACCAGGGCGCGGCATTCGGACATGAACTTGTCGATGCCGAAGATGAGCATGATGCCGGCCGCGGGAATGGTGCCGAGCGTGCTCAACGTGGCTGTCAGGGCGATGAATCCGCCGCCGGCGACACCCGCGGCGCCCTTCGAGGTCAGCAGCATGACCCCGAGCAGGCCGAGTTGCTGAGGGATCGACAGGTCCGTGTTGGTGGCCTGCGCGATGTACAGCGCGGCGAGCGAGAGGTAGATGGCGGCGCCGTCGAGGTTGAAACTGTAGCCGGTGGGCACGACCAGACCGACCGTGGGCTTCTTCACTCCGGCGTACTCCAGTTTGCGCATCAGGCCGGGCAGTGCGGGCTCGGCGGTGGACGTGCCGAGGATGAGCAGGAGTTCTTCCTTGAAGAAGCCGAGCATGCGGAAGATGTTGAGCCGCAGGTACGCCATGACCGAGCCGAGGACCACGACGACGAAGAACGCGGAGGTGGCGTAGAACAGCAGGATCAGGCTGCCGAGGCTGGTCAGGGTGGAGACACCGTACTTGCCGATGGCGAAGGCCATGGCGCCGAACGCGCCGAGCGGTGCGAGTTTCATGATGAAGCTCAGGACCTTGAACACCACTGCGGTGAGCCGTTCGACGGCGTCCCGGATCGGCGCGGCGATCTGCCCCACCGCATTGATGGCGACACCGAAGATGACGGCGAGGAAGATGACCTGCAGGATGTCACCCTCGACAAACGGGCCGAACACGCTGTCCGGGACCAGGTGGGTGATGAACTCCCACCACTCCTTCTCCTCGCCTGCCTTGATGAGTTTGCTTGCGGATTCAGTGGTTTCGAGGGAGGACGCGTCGGCATTCACCCCGTCCCCGAGGCGGAAGAGGTTGATCGCGACGAGTCCGGTCAGCAGCGCGAGGATCGTTCCGACCTGGAAGTAGGTCAGTGCCTTGATTCCGGTCAGCCCGACCTTCTTCAGGTCCGCGACGCTCGCGATGCCGCCGACGATCGTCAGGAACACGATCGGGCAGATCAGCATCTTCATCGCGGTGATGAAGGTGGTGCCGATCGGTTCCATCGCCTCGCCGGTGTCGGGCCAGAGCCACCCGACCAGGATGCCGAGCACGATCGCGATCAGGACCCAGAAGTACAGTTGCCTGTACCAGGGTTTCTTCACCGTCGCCGGTGGGTAACTCGCTGCGCTGCTGAGTGTTTCCATGACATTCACCTCGGGTGAGAGTGTTCAGGTATGAAGACGGGGTGGCCGAGAGTTACCGGCCGTTCGAGCAGTGACGGCCCGACCCGGCAGATTCTGCCGAGTCGGGCCGGCGGTATGTGGGACGGTCAGGCAGGGGTCAGTGCGGTCTGCAGGGCGTGCACGATCGCTTCGGTGACGGCCGCGGTGTCCGAGGTGCCGCCGATGTCGCGGGTCAGGGCGCCGCTCGCGGTGGCGGCCTCGATGGCGGCTTCGACGCGGCGGGCCTCGTCGTGCAGTCCGAAGTGGTCGAGCATGAGGGCGGCGCTGGCGATCGCGCCGATCGGGTTGCTGATGCCCTGGCCGGCGATGTCGGGGGCGGAACCGTGGACGGGTTCGAACATGCTGGGGAAGCGCCGCTCCGGGTTGAGGTTCGCGCTCGCCGCGACCCCGAGGCTTCCCGCCAGCGCGGAGCCGAGGTCGGAGAGGATGTCGGCGTTGAGGTTCGACGCCACCACCACGGACAGATCCTCCGGGTGCAGGATGAACTTCGCGCTCATCGCGTCGACGAGGACGCTTTCGGTCGCGACATCCGGGTAGTCGAGGGCGACGCGCTTGAAGACGTCGTCCCACAGGACCATGCCGTACTGCTGGGCGTTGGACTTGGTGACGCTGGAGACCTTCTTCACCGTGCGGGTGCGGGCCAGGTCGAACGCGAAGCGCATGATGCGCTCGCATCCCTTCTCGGTGAACAGCGCGGTCTGCAGGGCGACCTCGTTGCCCGGTCCGCGGCCGCTGAGGTTACGCCCGCCGAGGCCGGCGTATTCGCCTTCGCTGTTTTCCCGGACGACGACCCAGTCGAGTTCGGTGTCGTCCGCCTTGCGCAGCGGCGATTGCACGCCGGGGAGGAATTTCACCGGTCGCACGTTCGCCCACTGGTCGAAGTTCTGGGTGATGTTGAGTCGCAGCCCCCAGAGGCTGATGTGGTCGGGGACGTTCTCCCAGCCGACTGCACCGAAGTAGATGGCGTCGAAGGCCTTCAGGGTGTCGAGGCCGTCGTCGGCCATCATCTTCCCGGTCTGTTCGTAGTACCCGCAGCCCCAGGGGAATTCTTCCCACTCGAAGGCGAAACGCCCACCGGATTGTTCTGCGAGGACGTCGAGCACGCGCCGTCCGGCAGCGACGACCTCCGTGCCGACGCCGTCGGCGGGGATCGATGCAATCTTGAACGTCTGCGGTGCCATGTCAGTGCCTCCATCGTGTTGTGTTCGTCACATTGTGTGATGCATCCATTAACCCGTCACACTCGCGTAGCGTCCATGACCAAGAAGTGATTCGTCTTATAGGTTTCACCTAATCGGCGGGTGTTTCCGCAGGTAGAGTGAGTGCCCCGGGCAGTGGTCCGTCGCGAGGTGAACGAAAACGAGGTGAGCAGATGGACGCACGGCAGTTGCGGTACTTCCTGGCGGTGGTCGATCAGGGAGGCATCAACCGCGCGGCTGAGACACTGCTGATCGCGCAGCCCTCGCTGTCGCAGTCGATATCCGCGCTCGAACGGGAACTCGGGGTGCCGCTGTTCCACCGCGTCGGCCGCAGGCTGGTACTCAGCGACGCGGGCGAAACACTCGTCGGCCCGGCCCGGGTGGTGCTGCGCGACCTCGAGGACGCGAAGGCGTCCGTCGATGCGCTGAAGGGGCTGCGCGCCGGCCGCGTCGACCTGATCACGATGCCGTCCCCCGGGATCGAACCCCTCACCACGATCCTCACCAGCTTCAGTTGCACCTACCCGTCGGTCACCGTCAACGCCGAGGCGGCGTTCACACCCGAGGAGGTTCTGCACGCCGTCCGCACCGGCGTCTGCGAGGTCGGGATCCTCGGTTCCCCCGCCGCGGTCCGTGCCCCCGAACTCGACGTCGTCGCGCTGGAAAGCCAGCCGCTGATCCTCATCTCCGGGCCGGGCGCCGAAACGCCGGAGCGCCCGGAGATTCGGAGATCGGAACTGTCCGGATTCCGGTTGATCGTGTCGCAGCGGGGGTCATTGATGCGGACCCTCGTCGACGAGGTGCTCGCCAGCGGCGTCGCGGCCACCATCGTCGCCGAGGTCGCGCACCGCACCTCGATCCTGCCGATGGTGCTCAGCGGATTCGGCCAGGCCGTCATGCCGTCGTCCTGGGCGCCGTCGGCCCGGCAGGCCGGTGCCACCGTGCACCGCATCGTCCCCGAGTCCTACCTCCACGTCGCTGCCGTCTGCCGGCAGACCCACCTCACGCCACCCGCGCGGACGCTCATGGACGAGGCGCGCAAGTACGCGGCGCGGACACCCTCTGCGTGGGAAGTGCCCGCGACGGAGAGCACTCGTGATGGATACTGAGGAGGGACGCCCGGAAATGGCGAGGTGGTGGCAATGGCACTCCACGAGAGGGACTCGGCAGAATCTTCGGATCCTGCGAGCGGGCGCCGACGTTGGCTGGCCCGGGCCGCCTTCCTGGCGATCTTCGCCTCGGTCGCCGTGCTCCTGGTGTTCGCCGGGTTGCACACCCTGACGCTGCTGATCGTGGCCGTCGGTGCTGCGGTGGTGGAGGTCGCGGCGTTGTTCTGGTTCCTCACGACCCGGGGCGCGGTCCGCTGGATATCGCTGGTCGTGCTGATTCTGACGCCGATCGTCGTGCTCTGGCTTCTCGTCAGCGCCCGTCTGCTGTGGGTGGTGCTGCTCGCCGTGGCGCTCGCCGCACTCGCCGTCTTCTGCGCCCGCGCCGCCCTCGGCCGGGATCGCTCGGACTGGGTGATGCCCGAGCATCCGGCCGTCCCGCCGAAACGTGCCTTCCTGGTGATGAATCCGCATTCGGGTGGCGGGAAGGTCGGGAAGTTCGACTTGAAGAAACGGGCCGAGGCACTCGGTGCCGAGGTGGCTCTGCTCGAAGGACCGGGGACGGTCGACGTCCAAGCGCTGGCCAGGGACGCCGTGGCACGCGGCGCCGACCTGCTCGGTGTGGCAGGCGGCGACGGCACGCAGGCGTTGGTCGCCGGCATCGCCGCCGAGCACGATCTGCCGTTCCTGGTGGTCAGTGCGGGCACCCGCAACCACTTCGCGTTGGATCTCGGACTGGACCTCGAGGATCCGTCCCGCTGCCTCGACGCGCTGACGGACGGAATCGAACTGCGCATCGACCTCGGCAAGGTCGGCGAACGGACCTTCGTCAACAACGCGTCCTTCGGTGCATACGCCGAGGTGGTGCAGAGCCCCGCCTACCGGGACGACAAGACCGGCACGACCCTGCGGATGCTCCCCGACCTGATCGAGGGGCAGCGCGGGGCACGTCTGCTCGCTCGTTTCGGCGACAGGACAGTGGAGGGACCCCAAGCCGTCCTGGTGAGCAACGGGCCGTACGAGATCCACGATCTGGCCGGTCTCGGACGCAGGCCGCGACTCGACCGCGGCACCCTCGGCGTGGTGGCGATCTCGGTGAGCAGCACCCGGCAGGCCGTGGCTCTGCTTCGTCGTGCGCGCCAGGAGGGGCTGATCCAGCATTCCGGCCGTGAGGTCGTCATCGACGCAGATGGGCCCTCGATTCCCGCCGGGATCGACGGCGAAGCCCTCGTGATCCCGACGCCGGTTCGGTGCACCGTCACTCCCGGGGCGCTGCGGGTCCGGGTCCCACGCAACCGTCCCGGTGTCCGCCCGCCGACCCGGCCGGTGGACTGGGTCCGGCTCCGCCGACTGGCATTCGGGGGCGCGAATTCTGCGTGACGCGGTACCGGTCGCCGGCGGCCGTCAGTAACCCGCGTCGAAGTCGAATTCGTTGATCAGGGCGGCATCGCCCGACAGGTAGCGTCCGAGATTCTCGACGAACAGATCGACGATCTTCCCGTTCTCCGAAGGCACGTTGGATGCGCTGTGCGGGCTGAGGATGACGTGGTCGGCCGTCCACAGCGGCGAGTCCTCCCGCAGCGGTTCGGTGGACGTGACGTCCAGGACCGCCCCGCCCAGGCGCCCCGCCGACAGCGCTTCCGTGAGAGCGTCTTCGTCGATGATCGGCCCTCGGCCGAGGTTGACGACCAGTGCGCCGTCGGGGAGGGCGGCGAGTTCGCGGCGTCCGATCAGTCCGCGCGTGTGTTCGGTGAGGGCGCAGGAGATGACGAGAATGTGGGCGGTGGGCAGGTGCTCGGCGATCCGGTCGGTGGTGGTCATGACGTCGAAGGGGCCGCCGGCGGGTCGCGGGGTGCGGGCGACGCCGGTGACGGTGACGGAGAAGCAGCGGAGCAGTTCCGCTGTGCGCGAGCCGATCTTGCCTGCGCCCACGATCAGCGCGTGCCGTCCCGCGAGTTCGGTCGTCTCCTGTTTGCGCCACGTCCGGTCGCGCCGGTCCGCGATGAGCCGGGGCAGTCCGCGCGCGAAGTGGAGGATGCCTGCGAGCGCGAACTCGGCCAACGGGTCGGCGTGGACGCCCGCGGCGGTCGTCACCGTCAGCGGGGCCTGCGACAGCCCGAACCTCTCGATCAGCTGTCCGGCGCCCGCGGACGTCGCTTGAATCCATTGCAGATTCGGCGACTGTTCGAGGGTGCGTTCGGGGTGGCGCCAATCGAAATCGAACATGATGTCGGCGGTCCGCAGCATCGACGTCCACCGGTCGTGCTCGCCGGCCGTCAGTTCGCGCGGCACCCCGACGTGATCGCTGTGCCACCGCGGCCGGGGGAGCAGTTCGGGGGCGTACGACACCCGGATCCGCGGGTCGCTGCCTGCGATCCTGTCGACCAGGTCCTGCTCGAGATACGACGCGACGAGCACGTCGACGCACGGGTCGGGCACGGTGTCTCCTTCAGTGCTGACGGTCGGACGTCGCTGTGCTCGGCTCGGCCTCCGGTGCGGTGGCGGATTTCGGCATCGCCGCCGCGGCGAGAACGAGGACGACGGCCGCGCCGACAGCGGCAACGAACACCAGGTGCAGGGCCCCGGCCAGTTCGGCCGGCGCGGGGTTGTCGTCGCCGCCGAGTCGCGCGTTGACGAGCGCGCCGAACAGGGCGACGCCCACGGCGCTGCCGATGGACCGGGCGAACATGTTGGTCGACGTGACGACGCCGCGCTCGGACCAGTCGACGCTCGACTGCGCGGCGATGAGGGTGGGGCTCGCGACGAGACCCATGCCGCCGCCGATGACGAAGCAGCAGATCGCCACCTGCCACACCGCCGACTCGATGGACAGAGTCAGGGTGAGTGCGGTGCCCGCGACGACCAGCAGGCTGCCCGCGATGGCCGTGACGCGGAAGCCGAAGCGCAGGTACACCCGACCGGACTGCGACGCGGCGATCGGCCAGCCGATGGTCAGGGTGGCCAGCGCGAACCCGGCCACGAGCGCGCCCGTCCCGAGCACGCCCTGGGTGAACGTCGGGACATAGGTGGTCAGGCCGAGGACGATGGCCCCGACCAGCAGGGAGGCGAGACTGCTGGCCGCGAGCACCCTGCGGGTGAACACCCACAGCGGCAGCACCGGTTCGGCGGCGCGTCGTTCCACGAGGACGAAGACGATGAGGAATACGAATCCCGCGGCGAAGATGCCGAGGCTGATCGGTGAACTCCACGCCCAGGCCTGCCCGCCCTCGAGGAGTCCCAGGATGAGCAGCGTCGCCCCGACGGCCAGGATTCCGGCGCCTGCGTAGTCGATGGACCGCCGGGTGCGCACCCGCTTCTCGTCGAAGTTGCGGATCAGCATCACGGCCGCGAGCAGGCACAGCGGAATGTTGACGAAGAAGATCCACCGCCACGACAGGTACTCGGAGAACAGGCCGCCGAGGGTCGGGCCGACCACCGCCGACATTCCCCAGACACTGGCCAGGTAGCCCTGGGCCTTGGCGCGTTCGGCGAGGGTGTAGATGTCGCCGGCGATGGTCATGCTCATCGGCTGAACGGCTCCGGCGCCGAGTCCCTGCACGGCGCGGAACGCGATGAGCGCGGGCATGCTCCACGCGATCCCGCACAGCACCGAGCCGACACCGAACAGGGCGATGCCGAGGAGCATCACCGGTTTCCGGCCGAAGATGTCGGCCAGTTTGCCGTAGATCGGCACCGACACGGCCTGGGTGAGCAGGTAGATCGAGAACAGCCACGGGAACTGCGTGAACCCGCCGAGATCCCCGACGATGGTGAACACCGCGGTGGAGATGATGGTTGCGTCGAGCGCGACCAGCGACGTCGTGAGCATCAGCGACACGAGAATCGGTCCGCGTTCCGAACGGAATCCGACGTCCACCTGGGCCGTGTCCGTCGCCATTAGCCACCTTTTCCCGTTACCGCGCTCACAAGAGTTCCTGAACAACGGTAACGACACCGGGCGGCGATGTGTTCCGCGGCCGCGCCCGCGGGGCGGCTACGCGGTGGCCGAGGATCCGCGGAACGCCGCGCGGTAGGAGTGGGGGCTCGTCCCGACGACGCGCTTGAACCGGTCGCGGAACGCGGTCGGCGAACCGAACCCCACCTGCACGGCGATGCGGTCGACGGAGTGCGAGGTGGTCTCGAGCAAATATTGCGCCTCATGGATCCGGATGCGGTGCAGCCACTGCAACGGTGTGGTGCCGGTCTGCTCGCGGAACCGCCGGTTCAGGGTGCGGGCGCTCATCCCGGCTCGCCGGGCGAGGTCGTCGAGCGTGAGGTCTTCGCGGCTGTTGTCGTGCATCCACCGGAGCAGCGGGTCCAGGCTGGACAGTTCCGTGGACGGGGGACGGTCGTGGACGATGAACTGTGCCTGCCCGCCTTCGCGTTCCAGCGGCATCACCGACAGCCGGGCGGCGTCTGCGGCGACGGCGGATCCGTGATCGGAGCGGATCATGTGCAGGCACAGGTCGAGGCCCGCCGCCGCACCGGCCGACGTCAGGAACTGGCCGTTGTCGACGTAGAGCACGGCCGGGTCCACGTCGATCAGGGGGTGGCGCGCGGCGAGGAGGTCGGCCGCCGCCCAGTGCGTCGTCGCCCGGCGGCCGTCGAGCAGTCCGGTGGCGGCCAAGGTGAACGCTCCCACACAGATCGACGCGATCCGGGTGCCGCTGCCGGCCGCCCGGCGCAGCGACCCGAGTACGTCGGACGGAATTGGGGCGGTCGGGTCGGCGAGTCCCGGCAGGATGATCGTGTCTGCCGTGTCGAGCGCGCGCAGATCCCAGGGCGCGCGGAGTGTGAACGCACCGGCGTCCACGTCTCCGTCCGGTGCGCACACCTTCACCCGGTAGGCGGCGCGTCCGTCCGGCAACCGGGTGCGGCCGAACACCTCGACCGGGGTGGCGAGGTCGAACGCGATCACCCCGTCGAGCGCCAGGACCGCCACGGTATGCATGGCTACAAACTACGCAGTCGACGGGTTCTCGCCAACCGCATGTGAAGAGCGGGAAATTAGTTACCAACCTGGTGCTATCGAGAGATATCGGCTGGCGAGAATCCGTTGCAACGTGGCGGAAATGCCAGTTCTCCAGGCGCGATCGGCTGGCTAGCGTCATCACGGCCCCGTGCATTCGGCAGGGGGCACGTCGCGAAAGGTCCCACCGATGCATGTCCAGATCGCGCTGTTCGACGGCTTCGACCCGCTCGACGTCGTCGCTCCCTTCGAGGTGCTGCACGCAGGTGGGCTGTACGCCGCAGGCGCGGTGACCGTCGCACTGGCGTCCGCCGAGGGTGCGCGCGACGTTCCCAGCGGAACGGGTTCGCTCAGCCTGCGCGCCACCGAACTGCTCGACACTTCCAGGGCCGACGTGATCCTCGTGCCGGGCGCCTCGGGCCGGGTGGAGGAGAGCGCCGACGGTGACGACACCATCCCGAAAATTCTGGGGCGGACCCTCGAGACGCGGCTTCCCGACATACTGCGGGAGGCCTGCGCCGACCCGGACCTGATCGTCGCCACCGTCTGCGGCGGATCGCTGGTGCTCGCGATGGCCGGCCTGATCGAGGGGCGCCACGCCGTCACCCATCACCTGGGGATGGATCTGCTCGACGCCACCGGGGTGGTCGCCGTCGACGCCCGGGTCGTCGACGACGGCGACCTCGTCACCGCGGCCGGCGTCACCTCCGGACTCGACCTCGCGCTGTATCTGCTCGAGCGGGAGCTGGGACCGCGCATCGCGCACGCCGTCGAGCAGTTGTTCGCCCACGAGCGTCGCGGCACCGTCTGGCGGCCCCGCGGCCTCGAACCCACCACCATCTGAGGAGTGCAGCCATGTCCGTCGAAGGCACCTGGAACGTCGTGATCGCCACCCCCATCGGAAAGCAACGCGTCGAGCTGACGTTCTTCACCGAGGACGGCGAACTCCGCGGTTTCGCCCGCGGTGACGCCGAAGAAGTGCCGCTCACCGATCCTGTCCTCGACGGGAACCGGCTCACCTGGGCGCAGTCCATCACCAGGCCACTGCGACTGCACCTGAAGTTCGACGTCCTCGTCGACGACGACGAGATGACGGGGAAGTCGACCGCGGGGCGTCTCCCCAGCTCGAAGGTCAGCGGCCGGAGGTCGGTGCCCGACCGATAGGCTGGATCACCGTGCGCCCCTCACTCGATTCATACGCCCATCTGGCCGGTGGCAAGGTCCGCGACCTCTACACGATCGACGACGAGCACCTCCTGTTGGTCGCGAGCGACCGGATCTCCGCCTACGACCACGTCCTCAGCACCCCGATCCCGGACAAGGGGCGGGTGCTCACCGCGATGAGCGTCTTCTTCTTCGGCGTCCTCGGCGGCAACAACCACCTGGCCGGCGAAGCCGACGACAGCCGGATCCCCGAAGAGGTCCTCGGCCGCGCGCTGGTGGTCCGGAAGCTGAACATGGTCCCGGTCGAGTGCGTCGCCCGCGGCTACCTCACCGGATCGGGGCTGATCGACTACAACGAGACCGGCTCGGTCTGCGGAGTCGCACTGCCCGAGGGACTGGTGGAAGCGAGCCAGCTTCCCGACCCGATCTTCACCCCCGCCAGCAAGGCCGAACTCGGCGAGCACGACGAGAACATCAGCTTCGAGGCCGTCGTCGAGAAGGTCGGTCAGGATCTGGCCGTGAAACTGCGCGACGACACCCTCGACGTCTACGGCCGGGCATCCAACTTCGCCGCGGACCGGGGCATCATCCTCGCCGACACCAAACTCGAATTCGGACTCGACGCGCAGAACAACCTGATTCTCGCCGACGAGGTCCTCACCCCCGACTCGTCGCGGTACTGGCCCGCCGACGGCTACGAGGCCGGGAAGGTGCAGCCGAGCTTCGACAAGCAGTTCGTCCGCAACTGGCTCACCAGTCCCGAATCGGGCTGGGACCGGGCATCCGACACCCCGCCGCCGCCACTGCCCGCGGAGATCGTGGAGGCCACTCGCGCGCGGTACATCGAGGCGTACGAGCGGATCTCGGGTCTGTCGTTCGCGGACTGGGTGGGCTGAACCATGACCACCGAAGGCGCAAAGCTCACCCCGCCGGTCGCGAAGAAGGTCGCCACCGAACGTGTCCACCACGGACACACGTTCGTCGACGAGTACGAGTGGCTGCGCGCCAAGGAGGACGCCGAGGTCGTCGCGTACCTCGAGTCCGAGAACGCGTACACCGAGCAGCAGACCGCGCATCTCGCGCCGCTCCGCGACCAGATCTTCCAGGAGATCAAGTCCCGCACGCAGGAAACCGACATGTCGGTTCCCACCCGCATGGGCGACTGGTGGTATTACGCCCGCACCATCGAGGGCAAGCAGTACGGCGTCCAGTGCCGGGCCCCGATCGCGGGCGCCGACGACTGGACCCCGCCGGAACTGACCCCGGGCGTCGAACTGCCCGGTGAGCAGGTTCTGCTCGACGGCAATGCCGAGGCCGAGGGCCACGACTTCTTCTCCGTCGGTGCCTTCTCCCTCAGCCACGACGGCACGCTCCTCGCGTACTCGGTCGACGTGGTCGGCGACGAGCGCTACACGCTGCGGTTCAAGAACCTCGAGACCGGGGACCTGCTGCCCGACGAGATCCCCGACACCGCCCCCGGCGTCACCTGGGCGATCGACCACAGCCACGTCTTCTATCTCACCGTCGACGACTCCTGGCGTCCCGACACCGTGTGGCGGCACAAGCTCGGCACCGACCGTGCGCAGGACGTCACCGTGTTCCACGAACCCGACGAGCGGTTCTGGGTGTCGGTCGGGTCCACCCGAAGCGAGAAGTACCTCATGATCTGGGTGGGGTCGAAGATCACCAGCGAAGGCTGGGTGCTCGAATCGGAGAATCCCGAGGGCGAGTTCCGGGTGGTGCTGCCGCGCCGCGAGGGCGTCGAGTACGGCGTCGAACACGCGGTCGTCGCCGGCGAAGACCGCTTCCTGATCATGCACAACGACGTCGTCGACGGGGAGAAGGCCGAGAACTTCGTGCTCGCCGAGGCGCCGGTGTCCGACCCGACGTCGCTGACCATCCTCATCCCGCACCGCTCCGACGTGCGGTTGGAGGAGGTCGACGCGTTCGCCGATCACCTGGTGCTCGGGTACCGCCGGGAGGCGCTGACCCGGCTCGCCGTCTGGCCGCTCGGCGAGAACGGCTACGGCGAGTTCACGGAGATCGAATTCGACGAGGAACTGTTCAGCGTCGGGCTCGGCGCCAACCCGGAATGGCGGCAGCCGACACTGCGGATGGCGTTCACGTCGTTCATCACGCCCGGCCAGGTGTTCGACTACGTGCTGTCGACGGGTGAACTCGCGCTGCGCAAGTCGCAGCCCGTGCTCGGCGACTTCGACGCAGACAACTACGAGCAGCAACGCGACTGGGCGGTCGCCGACGACGGGACGCGCATCCCGCTCTCGATCGTCCGGCGCAAGACGGACGGCACCGAGGCTCCCGCCCCCACGCTCCTCTACGGGTACGGCTCGTACGAGGCCAGCATGGACCCCGCGTTCTCGGTCGCCCGGCTGTCGCTGCTCGACCGCGGCGTGGTGTTCGTGGTCGCGCACGTGCGCGGCGGCGGCGAGATGGGCAGGCACTGGTACGAGACCGGCAAGACGCTCACGAAGAAGAACACCTTCACCGATTTCGTCTCGAGCGCACGGCATTTGATCGACACCGGCCGCACCACACCGCAGCTGTTGGTCGCCGACGGCGGCAGCGCGGGCGGCCTGCTGATGGGTGCGGTGGCCAACCTGGCCCCCGAACTGTTCGCCGGCATCCTCGCCAACGTGCCCTTCGTGGACCCGCTGACGTCGATCCTCGACCCCACGCTGCCGCTGACGGTCATCGAATGGGACGAGTGGGGCAACCCGCTGGAGAACCCCGAGGTCTACGAATACATGCGCTCGTACAGTCCGTACGAGAACGTCGAGGCCAAGGACTACCCGGCGATCCTGGCGATCACCAGCATCAACGACACCAGGGTGCTGTACGTCGAACCGGCGAAGTGGGTCGCCAAACTGCGGGCCACCAAGACCGGTGACTCGCCACTTCTCCTCAAGACGGAGATGAGCGCCGGGCACGGCGGCGTCAGCGGACGCTACGAGAAGTGGAAAGAAGTAGCGTTCGAATTCGCCTGGGTGCTCGACACGATCGGCAACTAGGTACCGCGTCACCCGCGCCGGGGGTCCGATCCCGGCGTGCGGTTCGTGTCGGCGGGCGAGGCGGAAGTCGGCTTGTCAGGCCACTTTCCGTCTCGCCGCACTCAGATGCAGAAGCTGATACTGGCCGAACCCAGAGGCAGGTTGAGGCAGACCGCGATGGAACCGACTGCCGGTGTCGGTGACGGTGCCGCGGGTGCGGCGATCGCTGCGGGGGCAGCGAGGGCGCCGAGTGACAGGGTCATTGCGATCGCGGCGAGTGTGGTGGCAATTCTGCTAGACATTGTGACGGTCCTTGACTGAGTGGCTACGAGCCGGAGGTGACTCCCCTCAATCGTCCACCGATGTGATGCAGGTCACAACCTCTCGCGAGAACCGATCGTCTTGGCAACAGTTATCGGGTTCGATACGGGGGCCGGCTTCGTTACGGGATCAGCGCAGTGCGTACCGGATCTGCGGGCGCCCCGCCCGGCCGTACTCGGTGTGCCGGGTGAGCACACCGTCGTCGGCGAGACGTTCGAGATACCGCCAGGCCGTGACCCGGGAGACCCCGATGCCTGCCGCCACCTCGGCCGCCGTCAGCGGTCCGGCCGCCTCCCGGACGCAGGCGGCGACGTGGTCGAGGGTCTGGGGTGCAACGCCTTTCGGGGACGCCGCGCGCTCGTCGGAGGTGCGCAGGGCAGACATCGCCCGGTCGATGTCGTGCTGACTCAGCGCATTGCTTCCGGCGGGCAGGGCGTCGCGGAATTCCCGGTACCGCTCCAGTTTGTCGCGGAACGCCGCGAACGTGAACGGCTTCAGGAGATACAGCGCGATGCCGCGCGCCACCGCGGTGCGGACCATCTCGAGGTCGCGCGCCGAGGTCACGGCGATCACGTCGGGACTCGGCCGCACGCCGCTCAACGCCGCGGCCACGTCGAGTCCGCTCGCGTCCGGCAGGCCGATGTCGAGCAGCACCAGATCGATGGGGTCGTCACCGGCGTTCGCGGCGGCGACCGCGCGCATGGCCCCGCTGCCGTCGTGGACGACGGTGTGGACCGAAAAGCCCGGAACGCGTTCCACATACGCGCGATGAGCCTCGGCGATGAGCGGTTCGTCCTCGACGATCATCACCCGGATCACGAGGCGGCCCCCTCGATCGGGATCTCGACGACGATCATCGATCCGAGCGACGGCTCCGTGCGGATCGTCCCGCCGTGCCGGGCCACCACCTGGGCGACCAGTGCCAGCCCGAGCCCGCGCTGACCCGACTTGGTGGAATAGCCGCGCGTGACCGCCTTGTCGAGTTCGTCGGCGGGAATGCCGGGCCCGCTGTCGGCCACCCGCACCACCATCGTCGAATCCTCCTGACGGACCGTCACTTCCACCCACGCCTCCTCGCCGGGGGACTCTGCCGCGCCGCGGGCGGCGTCGATCGCATTGTCCACGAGATTACCCACCAGCGTGACGAGTTCACGCGCGCTGAGCGGCGCCACGGGCCCGAGGGCGGTGTCCTCGGTGACGGTCAGGTCGACTCCACGTTCTGCGGCCACCCCGACCTTGCCGAGCAGCAGTGCGGCCAGGGCCGGTTCGTGCACTGCCGCCATCAGGCGGTCGATCAACTCCTGTGACAACCGCAGATCCTCGGTGGCGAACGCGATGGCATCGTCGTACCGGCCCAGTTCGACCATCGTGATGATCGTGTGCAGGCGGTTCGCCGATTCGTGGGCCTGTGACCGCAGCGATTCCGCGAATCCGCGGACGGAGTCGAGTTCGCCCATGATGCTTTGCAATTCGGTGCGATCACGCAGGGTCAGCACGGTGCCGAGCCGCTGCCCCTCCCACGTCACGGGTTCCCGGCTGACGAGCAGCACGCGGTCCGCGGTCACGTGCACCTCGTCGCGGGAGTCGCCCTCCTGGGACTGCCGCAGCGACTCCGGCAGCGCGGCCACCGGGACGGGGCCCTCCGAGAGGCCGAGGAGCCGGCGCGCCTCGTCGTTGACCACCTCGGCCCGCGCCGTGTCACCGCTGTCGCGGCCGAGGACCACCAGTCCCTCGCCGATCGAGTGCAGGACGGCGTCGTGATGCTCGTACATCTGCCGCAGTTCGTCCGGCGCCATCCCCAGCGTCTGACGGCGCAGGCGCCTGCTCAGCAGGAACGAGCCGGCCGCCGACACCGCCAGGCCGATCGCGGCGACCGCGAAGATCGTCGGCAGGCTCGCGGCGAACTGGTCGCCGATCTTCGCCCGGGTGACGCCGACGGACACCAGGCCCGCGATCCGGTCGCCGTCGTACACCGGTGTCACCGCCCGGATCGACGGTCCCAGCGAACCGGCGTACGTCTCCGTGAACGTCTCCCCGCGGAGCGCGCGCTCGATGTTCCCGGAGAACACGCCGCCGATCAGCTCCGGGTTGGTGTGGGTGAAGCGGATGCCGGCGGGGGTCATCACGACGATGAAGTCGGTGCCTGTCGCGGCGCGGATCCGCTCGGTCTGCGGCTGGAGCACGGCCGTCGGGTCGGGGGAGCGCAACGCCTCCACGGTGCCGTCCGACAGCGCGAGCGTCGTGGCGACGGCGGTGACGGCCCGTCGCGTGGTCTCGTCGCTGTCGCGACGCTGGTCGACGATGGCCAGCGCCGTCCCGGCGGCGATGACCAGCACCAACACCACGAGCTGCAGGAGAAAGAGCTGCCTCGCGACGCTCATGTGCCGTCTCGGCGGATGGTGAGGCAATGCATTTCTCCTGAACGTAATGAACACAAACTTCACCAGCCAAGCGATCGCTTAGAAGATTCTTCCAAGACGTGATCGCGGTCACTAGCCGGCCTCACCGATCAGCTTGCCACTCGAATTGGAGGACAATCCCATGAGTACTGCGACAGGGAAGACGAAGAAACGCGACCGGACCCACTGGTTGTACATGGGGGTCATCGTCGCCGTCGTCGCGGGCATCCTCGTCGGGTGGCTGGCTCCGGGAGTCGGCAAGTCGCTCGGCGTGCTCGGCACGATGTTCGTCGACCTGATCAAGATGATGATCAGCCCGGTCATCTTCTGCACGATCGTGCTCGGCATCGGGTCGGTGAAGGCCGCCGCGAAGGTCGGCAAGGTCGGCGGACTCGCCCTCACCTACTTCATCGGGATGTCGACCGTCGCCCTCGGCATCGGACTGGTCGTGGGCAACCTGCTCGACCCGGGGACCGGCCTGAACATCAGCGCCGACACCGCGAGCACCGGCGCGGCGCTCGCCGAGAAGGCCCACGGCGCCGGTGGCACCATGGACTTCCTCCAGTCGATCATCCCCACGTCGCTGATGTCGGCGCTGACCGAGGGAAGCGTGCTGCAGACCCTGTTCGTCGCTCTGCTCGTCGGCTTCGGACTGCAGGCACTCGGCAAGCAGGGTGAACCGATCCTGCGCGCAGTCGGCTCCGTCCAGAAGCTCGTCTTCAAGATCCTGTCGATGATCCTGTGGCTCGCCCCGATCGGTGCGTTCGGCGCCATCGCGAACGTCGTCGGCCAGACCGGTCTCGGCGCCGTCGTCCAGCTCGCCACGCTCATGCTCGGCTTCTATCTGACCTGCCTGATCTTCGTGTTCGGTGTCCTCGGATCCGTGCTCCGCGTCGTCGCAGGCGTCTCGATCTTCAAGCTGGTCCGGTACCTGGCCCGCGAGTACCTGCTGATCTTCGCGACCTCCTCGTCCGAGTCGGCCCTGCCCCGCCTGATCGCCAAGATGGAGCACATCGGCGTCGAGCGCACCACCGTCGGTGTCGTCGTCCCCACCGGCTACTCCTTCAACCTCGACGGCACGGCGATCTACCTGACCATGGCCTCGATCTTCATCGCCGACGCAATGGGCCAGCCGCTGTCCTTCCCCGAGCAGCTGTCGCTGCTGGTGTTCATGATCATCGCGTCCAAGGGTGCTGCCGGAGTCAGCGGCGCCGGGCTCGCCACCCTCGCGGGCGGCCTGCAGAGCCACCGTCCCGAACTGCTCGACGGCGTCGGCCTCATCGTCGGTATCGACCGGTTCATGTCCGAGGCCCGCGCGGTCACGAACTTCTCCGGAAACGCCGTCGCCACCCTGCTCGTCGGTTCCTGGACCAACACGATCGACAACGAGCGCGTCCGCACCGTCCTCGACGGCAAGCTCCCGTTCGACGAGTCCACGATGGTCGACGACGACCACGGCGACGTCGCCGAAGAGCAGGTCACCGAGAGCCCCGCAGGCGACGAGCAGAAGGTGCTCGTGAAGAGCTGACACCCCTCCGAAGGAAACCTCTGTGCGCCCGGGCGATTCGAAGCCTGGGCGCACAGACGTTTGTTGGCTACGTTGGTGCGCATGACGACACCTGTTCAGAACATCGGCATCAACACACTCGGCGGCACACCGACGTCCCTCGGCGAATACGACGGCCGCGCCGTCCTCGTGGTGAACGTCGCCTCGAAGTGTGGACTCACCCCGCAGTACAAGGGCCTCGAGAAGCTCGCCACCGACTACGCCGACCGCGGCCTGACCGTGATCGGCGTCCCGTGCAACCAGTTCATGGGCCAGGAACCCGGCACCGCCGAAGAAATCGAAACCTTCTGCTCCACCACCTACGGCGTCACGTTCCCGCTGCTCGAGAAGATCGAGGTGAACGGTGACAACCGGCACCCGCTCTACGAGGAACTGACCAAGGCCACCGACGCCGAAGGCGCCGCCGGCGACATCCAGTGGAACTTCGAAAAGTTCCTCGTCGCACCCGACGGCACCGTCGTCAAGCGGTTCCGTCCCCGCACCGAACCCGACGCCCCCGAGGTCGTCGAGGCCATCGAGGCCGTCCTGCCGAGGTAGGCGGCTCCGCCGCTCGTGCGCCTTTCTGGTAGCTCCCACTACCGGAAAGGCGCACGAGCTTTGCCCTGTGTTCACGTTCACCTGTCACGCTGGGCCCATGACCGGACAGCTGATCGTGTCGGTGTCGGGGATCAAAGACGAGACGCGCGACTTCGCGGCCGCGTTCGCCGAGGAGATGGATGCGCGCGGCGTGCCGCTGTCGCTGCTCGTCGCCCCACGCCTGAAAGACAAGTATCGACTGGTCAACGACCCCGCGACGCAGGACTGGCTCCGCGCGCGCCGATCCCGCGGCGACGCCGTCGTCCTGCACGGATACGACCAGGCCGCCACCAAGCGCCGTCGGGCCGAGTTCGCCGCGCTGCCCGAACACGAGGCGCGGCTGCGACTGCTCGCGGCCGACCGGGTGATGGAACAGACGGGGCTGCGCACCCGGCTGTTCGCCCCGCCCCGCTGGCTGGCGTCGCAGGGCGCGGTCGCGGCACTGCCGTCCGCCGGGTTCCGGCTGCTGGCCGCGATGACCGCCATCCACGACCTCGACCGCGGGACGTCGGTGCGGTCGCGGGTACTGGGGATCGGGGAGGGATTCCGCGCCGAACCGTGGTGGTGCCGGGCCCTCGTCCTCGGCTCCGGCCGCACCGCCAAACGCGGGGGCGTGGTGCGCCTCGCCGTCACCGCGAAGCAACTGGGCACGTCGGGTCCGCGGCAGGCGATGCTCGACGCCGTCGACCTCGCGCTCTTCCACGACGCGCGGCCCGACGTGTACCGCTGGGAGCGGCGGATTTCGCATATCGGTGCCGCCTGACCCGTGAGTACTTCTTAACCGCCGGCGGTTGAGAAGTACTCACGGGGCCGTCAGGCCACCTCGACGCTCGACTCGCTCGGCATCGTGCGGAACTCGGTGCCCTCGGGTGCCATGTCCGTGTAGCGGCCGTAGAAGATGCCGGTGGCCTCGTTCGCGATGATCGCCTGGTGGATGGGCACCGCGACCCGCGGTGCGACGGCCCGCAGGTAGTCGATGGCCTCGGAGATCTTCAGCCACGGCGCCGCGGCGGGCAGGGCCAGCACGTCGACCTTCTGATCGGGGACGAACAGGGAGTCGCCGGGGTGCATCAGCCGGGCCGGGTTGGTGGCGTCGCCGAGGAGGAACGCCGTGTTGTCGATCACCGGGATGTCGGGGTGGATCACCGCGTGTGTCCCGCCGGTGCCGGTGACGTGCACGTCGCCGATGTCGAACTCGTCGCCGGCGTGCACTCCCGTCCATGCGCCGCCGAGTTGCGCCGCGGTCTGCGGGTCGGAGTACAGCGCTGCACCGGGGTTCGCCTCGACGAGGGCGGGCAGTCGTTGCTGGTCGACGTGGTCGGGGTGCTGGTGGGTGACCAGGATCGCGTCCAGTCCGGTGATGCCCTCGAACCCGTGCGAGAAGTTGCCCGGATCGAAGAGGATGGTGGAACCGTTCAACTCGACGAGGACGCAGCTGTGGCCGAAGTGAGTCAGTCGCATGAATTCGAGTATGCGCCTGCATGCATGGCTCGTCCCGTTCGTCCGATGCGAACCGCAGGCAGGTAGCCCGGTAAACTTCCGGGTGCCCGGTGTTCCACTCTGGGCTCGCGCACTACTACAAGGAGCAGCACGTGGCCCGTGTCGTCGTCGAAGTCATGCCCAAGGCCGAGATTCTCGACCCCCAGGGGCAGGCCATTGTCGGAGCGCTGCCGCGGCTCGGCTTCGCTGGAGTTTCCGATGTCCGTCAGGGCAAGCGCTTCGAGCTGGAGGTCGACGGCAGTGTCGACGACGCTCAGCTCGAGAAGATCGCCGAGGCCCTGCTGGCCAACACGGTGATCGAGGACTGGACCGTGAGGCGCGTCGAAGCATGAGCGCCCGCGTCGGAGTCATCACTTTCCCCGGCACCCTCGACGACGTCGACGCCGCCCGCGCCGTGACCCTTGCCGGCGGCGAGGCCGTGAGTCTGTGGCACGGCGACGCCGACCTCAAGGGTGTCGATGCCGTCATCGTCCCCGGTGGCTTCTCCTACGGCGACTACCTGCGGTGCGGCGCCATCGCGCGGTTCGCGCCCGTCATGGGCAAGGTCGTCCAGGCCGCGCAGGGTGGCATGCCCGTCCTCGGTATCTGCAACGGCTTCCAGGTTCTGTGCGAAGCGGGCCTGCTGCCCGGCGCGCTCACCCGCAACGAGGGTCTGCACTTCATCTGCCGCGACGAGTGGCTGAAGGTCGAGGCCACGTCGACGGCGTGGACGTCGCGCTACGAGACGGGTGCCGAGATCCTCGTCCCGCTCAAGTCCGGCGAGGGCCGCTACCAGGCTTCGGCGAACGTCCTCGACGAACTCGAGGGCGAGGGCCGCGTGGTGTTCCGCTACGTCGGCGACAACCCGAACGGTTCGCAGCGCGGCATCGCAGGTATCTCCTCGGCCAACGGCCGCGTGGTGGGTCTGATGCCGCACCCCGAGCACGCCACCGAGGCCCTCACCGGTCCCAGCGACGACGGACTCGGCATGTTCTATTCCGTCCTCGACAGCGTCATCTCCGCCTGATCCGATCGGCGCCGTGCGGGCCCTCGGCCACGCACGGCGCCGCCAGGCCGTTCCTATTTGACGGCGCGGATCACCACGATTTCCTCGACGGTCTGTCCGGCCTCGATGAGCCCTCGACGTTCGAGCATCTCCCGCCGTTCGACGAGGACGGGTCCGAACGGGATCTCGGCCGTCGCGGCGACGTCGACCGTCATGTTCTGCTCCTCGAGCATCGTCAGCGTCTTCTCGACGCCGCTCAACCCGGACTGCGCGAGCAGCAGAACCCCGCCGTCGACGAGTAGGTCGGGGGCCTGGAGGCAGATCCGGTCGAGCAGTGCGCGTCCGTTCTTTCCCGCGTCCCAGGCGCGCGCCGGACCGCGGTCGGGCACGGTGTCGACGGGTGCCGGGACGTACGGCGGGTTGGACACGACGAGGTCGAACCGGTCGTCGCGGACGTGTTCGGTGAGGTCTCCGTGGATCACCCGGATCCGGTGCCCACGGGCGAGCGCATTGAGCCGGATGCTGATCGCCGCCCGCCTCGACACGTCCACCGCGGTCACCCGGCCCGCACCGGCGGCCGCGGCGGCCACGCTCAGCGCACCGGTCCCGGCGCACAGATCGAGTACCCGGGAGTGGGGACCGAGTGGCTCCGCCGCCAGGACACCGGCCAGCAACTGCGTATCGTGTTGCGGGCGATAGACTCCGGGAAGGCGTAGCAGCATCGAAGACTCCTCGGTTGCCGGGCGCATCGGCGTATACCAACCGAGTGCCACTGGGCGCTCACCGTGGACGCCGTGCGTCTGATTACCGAACAGTTACCCCACTCGCCGTCGCGCCAATCACGCAGTCGGGTCCGACGCCCGCGGCGGGGGTCCGGAAGACGCGCGGAACCCGAGGCGAACTGGCACGATCGACGGGTGACGTACACCGAGCAGTTGCGTGATCTCGCGGCCCGGCACGGGGTGGCGACGTCGTATCAGGGTTGGGACAAGCAGCGTCACGACGTGGGTGACGAGACGCTCCGCAGCGTCCTCGCGGCGCTCGACGTCCCCGCCGCAACGGAGGACGAGGTGCGGCGCGCCCTGTCCGAGTGCGAGGTGGCGCCGTGGCGGCGGATGCTGCCGCCCGTCGTCGTCGGAACGGACGGATCCGAGACCCGTTTCGTGGTCCACGTCCCGCACGGCGAGAACGTGGACGTCACCATCGACACGGAGTCGGGCGGGACCGTCCGGGCCCGCCAACTCCAGGTGTGGGTCGATCCGCGGGAGGTCGACGGTGTTCTGGTGGGGCGCGCGACGTTCGCCGTGCCCACCGAGGTTCCGTGCGGATGGCACACGGTCCGGGCCTCCACTGCGGGCACCTCCTCCTCGTGCACGCTGGTCGTGACACCGGCGCGGTTGTCCACGTCCGACGCGCTGCGCGACCGCAGGCGCTGGGGTGTGCTCACGCAGTTGTACTCGATCCGGTCGCGTCGTTCCTGGGGTGTGGGCGATTTCGGCGACCTCGCGGATCTCGCGTCGATCTTCGGTTCCGTCCACGGCGCCGACTACGTTCTCGTCAATCCGCTGCATGCGGCGCAGCCCCGGCCCCCGATCGAGGCGTCGCCGTACCTGCCGACCACCCGCCGCTACGTCAACCCGCTGTACATCCGCGTCGAGGACATCCCGGAGACGGCGTACCTGTCGACGCGACGTCATGCGCGGATGCGCGACGCCGCAGCGCGATTCGCGCGGGCGAACGACCGGTCCGACCGGATAGCCCGCAACCCGTCGTACCGGGCCAAACTCCGGGTGCTCGAACGGGTCTTCCGGGTCGAGCGCAGCCCGAGCAGGCAGCACGCGTTCGAGGAGTTCTGCCGCGTCGAGGGTGACGGGCTGCGGGACTTCGCGACCTGGTGCGCACTCGCCGAGAAACTGCCGCCCGGCGACCCCCGCTGGCGGACGAAGGCGCACGCGCCGGACAGCGATTGGGTGCAGGCGCAGCGGCGCAAGCTCGCGCCGCGGGTCGAGTTCTACTCGTGGCTGCAATGGGTGTGCGACGAACAGCTTTCCGGCGCACAGGCCGCGGCCCGCGCGGCGGGCATGGACATCGGGATCGTGCACGATCTGGCCGTCGGGGTGCAGCGCGGGGGTGCGGACGCGTGGTCGCTGGGAACGGCTCTGGCAGAGGGCATTACCGTCGGCGCTCCTCCCGACGACTTCAATCAGCAGGGCCAGCAGTGGAATCAGCCGCCGTGGAGGCCCGATCGGCTGGCGGAACTGGGGTACGCCCCGTACCGCGACATGCTGCGCACCGTCCTGAAGCATGCGGGCGGCCTGCGGGTCGACCACATTCTGGGGCTGTTCCGGCTGTGGTGGATCCCCGCCGACGCGCAGACGCCCGCCGACGGAACGTATGTCACGTACGACCACGAGGCGCTCATCGGGATCCTCGCGCTCGAGGCGGAGCGGGCGGGCGCCGTGGTGATCGGCGAGGACCTCGGGGTCTTCGAACCCGCGGTGCAGGACTACCTCGCCGAGCGCGGCATCCTCGGGACCTCGATCCTGTGGTTCGAGCACGACGGCGAGCGGCCGACGCCCCCCGAGAAGTACCGGACGCTGTGCCTGACATCGGTGACCACGCACGATCTTCCGCCGACCGCCGGGTACCTCGCCGGCGAGCACATCGAATTGCGGTCACGGCTCGGGCTCCTCGAACGCGACCTCGAACTGGAGAAGGAACACGACGCGCAGCAGCGTGAGGCCGTCCTGCAACTGGCGCGAGACCGCGGATTGCTGGCGGACGACGCGTCGATACCAGACACCGTGAAGGCGCTGTACCGGCTGATCGCCCGGAGTCCGTCGCTGCTGTCGGGTGTCGCGCTCGCCGACCTGGTGGGGGAGTACCGCATCCAGAATCAGCCGGGCACCGACGAGACCCAGTATCCGAACTGGAAGATCCCCCTCGCCGACGCGTCCGGGCGCGTCGTCCACGTCGAGGACCTCGCGCACGGCGATTTCGGGTTCGTCGAGGACGCAACCCGCACCTAGGGCGCGAGGGCGCGCATCGCCAGGTCGACGACGGCGTCCGCGTGCTCGTGGGTGAGGGGATGGGCTCCGGACTGCCAGCGGTAGAACATCGGTGCCATGAACAACTCGAAGGCCAGCGCGAGGTCGACGTCGGACCGCACCTGCCCGGCGTCCTGCGCCGAGCGGAACCGCGTGGCGACGAACTCGAACTGCGGCCGGTGGATCCGTTCGACGATCTGTTCGCGCAGGGCCGGGTCCTGCAGCGATTCGATGGACAGCGCCCGGAACAGCGGTTCGAAATCGGGGGACGTGAACTCGTCGACGGTCGCGCGCAACACCATTCTCATGTCGGCCGCGAGGTCACCCGTGTCGGGCAGCGCCAGGGCCTCCTCGGCCCCGGCCGCGTTCTGTTCGTGCAGGGCGTCCACGACGAGTGCGCCCTTGGACCGCCACCAGCGGTAGATGGTCTGCTTCCCGACCTTCGCGCGCGCGGCGATGCCCTCGATGCTGATCTTCGCGTAGGGCTGTTCGCGGATCAGCTCCTGCGTGGCCTGCAGGATCGCGGCGCGGGACCGTTCGGATCGGCGGGGATTGTCGGCGGACGGCATGACCGGATCCTAGATCAGACGAGACGTATCGTCTTGACTTGGCTGCGTCCCAGTGTAAACATGTAGCGAGACGGACCGTTCCGTCTCGAAAAGGATGAAGATGACCCGCTCACACATCGCCATGGTCAGCATCCCGGCGCCCGGGCACGTCAACCCCAGCCTGGAGATTCTGCGAGAACTCGTCGCGCGCGGGCACCGCGTGACGTACGCCAACGACGTCGCCGTGAAAGACGTCGTCGAGAGCACCGGAGCGGAATTCAAGGAGTACGCCTCGACGTTGCCGCGCGTGAACACCGGGGGCGCGGCGGACGAGTCCGGGAAGTCCTGGGACGGCGACACCATCGATCACCTCACCCTGTTCCAGGCCGAGTACGAGTCGATGCTGCCGCAACTGCGGAGACTGTACGAGGACGACCGCCCCGACCTGTTCCTCTACGACATCGCAGGAGGTCCCGCCCGCGTCCTCGCCGAGGAATGGGGCGTGCCGATCGTGCAACTGTCGCCGACGTACGTGGCCTGGGAGGGCTACGAGAACGACATGAAATCGTTCGTGGACACCATGCGGGCCGACCCGCGCGGTGCCGCACTGTACGAACGGCAGGGGAAACTGCTGCGGGACAACGGTGTCGAGACCGACCCGGACGAGTTCTACGGGCGCCCGGCCCGGGCGGTGGTACTGATCGCGAAATCGATGCAGCCCAACGCCGACCGCGTGAACGAGGACGTCTACACGTTCGTCGGACCGGCCCTGCCCACCCGGCGGCCCGCCGACGGCCGGTGGGAGCGCCCGGCAAGCGCGGGCAAGGTGCTGCTCGTCTCGCTCGGCACCGCGTTCACCGATCACGCCGACTTCTACCGCCGCTGCATCGAGGCATTCGGCGACCTCGCCGGCTGGCGCGTCGTCCTGCAGATCGGGCAGCACGTCGACGCCGGCGAACTCGGCACCGTGCCCGGCAACGTCGAGGTCCACCGCTGGGTGCCGCAGTTCGACATCCTCGGCCAGGCCGACGCGTTCCTCACCCACGCCGGCATGGGCGGGTCCAGCGAGGGCATGTTCACGGGCACCCCGATGATCGCCGCCCCGCAGGCCACCGACCAGTTCGAGAACGCCGACGCGCTCGTCGCCGCGGGAGTGGCGGTGCGCGTGGACAGTTCGGAGGTGTCCGCGGCCGGACTGCGGGATGCGCTCGCGCAGGTCGACGCCGAGCCGGTCCGTCGCCGCAGCGCGGAGCTCGCCGCCGAGTTGCGTTCTGCCGGTGGAGTGGACGCAGCCGTCCGGGTCGTCGAGGAGTTCCTGTGAAGCCGCGAAACGTGTCGGTGGTCACGTCTACTCTGCGGGCATGGCACTCACACTCGGCATGATCACGTTCGACACCACCGACCCGGGGCCGCTCGCGAAGTGGTGGGCGAAGCAGACGGCGGGCACGGTCGAGCAGGAGAACGACGGCTGGTTCTACGTCGTCGCCCTCCCGGATTCCGCGCAGAAGCTGGCGTTCCAGAAGGTCGACGATCCCACTCCGGGGAAGAACCGCATCCACCTCGACCTGGCGTCCGAAGACCTCGACGGCGAGGTCGGCAGGCTGAGTGCCGACGGCGCGACGGAGGTCGCGCAGCACGAGATGGGCGGTTTCCGATGGGTCACGCTCGCCGATCCCGACGGCAACCAGTTCTGCGTCTCGGGTCCCCACGCGTGACAGCGGGTCCTGCATGATTGATCCCATGCCTTCCACTACGTGGGCCGACGCCCAGGGACTCTGCACCTTCGTCGATGCCTCACCGTCGCCGTTCCATGTGTGCGCGACGGTATCGATGTTGCTGACCGGCAACGGTTTCACCGAGTTGCACGAGACCGACTCGTGGCCCGGCGAGCCCGGCCGGTACTTCCTGGTGCGCGGCGGATCCCTCATCGCATGGAGCACCGAGGGGGTGGGCCGGACGGCGCCGTTCCGCATCGTCGGCGGGCACACCGACAGCCCGAACCTGCGCGTCAAGCAGCACCCCGACCTCTCGTCGGCGGGGTGGCAACTGGTGGGACTCGAACCGTACGGCGGCGCGTGGCTCAACTCGTGGCTCGACCGCGACCTGGGCATCTCCGGGCGGCTGAGCGTGCGGGCGGGCAACACGGTGGAGGAGAAGCTCGTCCGCGTCGACGAGCCGATCCTGCGCGTCCCGCAACTGGCCATCCACCTGTCCGAGGACCGCAAGGGCGTGCACCTCGACCCGCAGCGCCACCTCAACGGCGTGTGGGGCGTGGGTACCGAACGCCGGTCGTTCATCGACTTCGTCGCCGAGCGGGCGGAGGTGTCTGCCGACGCGGTGCTCGGGTGGGAACTGATGACCCACGATCTCGCGCCCAGCGCCCTGGTCGGAACCGAACAGGACCTCGTCAGCGCGCCGCGGCTCGACAACCAGGGCACCTGCTACGCGGGCACCCAGGCGTTGCTGTCGGCGGCCGAGCGTCCCGGGGATCAGGTGCCGGTGCTCGCGCTGTTCGACCACGAGGAGGTGGGGAGCATGTCCGATCGGGGCGCGTTCTCCGATCTGCTGAGCACTGTCCTCGAGCGCATCGTCCTCGGCCGCGGGGGCGGGCGCGAAGAATTCCTGCAGACGATGGCCGGGTCGATCTGCGCGTCCGGGGACATGGCGCACGCGACGCACCCCAACTACCCGGACCGGCACGAGCCCGCCCACCACATCGCCGTCAACGGGGGACCGGTGCTCAAGGTCAACCAGAACCTGCGCTACGCCACCGACGCGGCCGGGGCCGGTGCGTTCGCGCTCGCCTGCGACCAGGCCGGTGTGCCGCTGCAGCGGTACGTGCACCGGGCCGATCTGCCGTGCGGTTCGACCATCGGCCCGATCACGGCGTCCAGGACCGGGCTGAGCACCGTCGACGTCGGAGCCGCGCAGCTCGGAATGCATTCCTCGCGGGAGCTGATGGGCGCCCGTGACGTGCGGGCCTATTCCGACGCCCTTGCGGCCTTCCTCACACCGACGGCGTGACGGGGAGGGGCGAGGAGCGCCAGGTCGGTGCCGGAACGAGCCGCCGGATAGACTGACGTACGGCTCGTCGCCACCCGGCTTGCGCCGACCGTGACTCCCGGCTTGCCTCTCTTGACTCCCGTAGGGAAGGGACCCCACCTCCAGTGTCAGCACACCCGGTCGATACCGTCACCGCCGCCACCGCGACCCCCGACGTCGCACAGCCTTTCAAGGAGCTGGGTCTCAAGGACGACGAGTACGCCCGCATCAAGGAGATCCTGGGCCGGCGCCCCACCGAGGCCGAGCTCGCGATGTACTCGGTGATGTGGAGTGAGCACTGCTCCTACAAGTCGTCCAAGGTGCACCTGAAGTACTTCGGTGAGACCACGACCGACGAAATGCGTTCCTCGATGCTCGCGGGCATCGGCGAGAACGCCGGCGTCGTCGACATCGGCGACGGCTGGGCGGTCACGTTCAAGGTCGAGAGCCACAACCACCCCTCCTACGTGGAGCCCTACCAGGGCGCGGCCACCGGCGTCGGCGGCATCGTCCGCGACATCATGGCCATGGGCGCGCGGCCCATCGCCGTCATGGACCAGCTGCGTTTCGGTGCGGCGGACGCCCCCGACACCCGTCGCGTCGTCGACGGTGTGGTGCGCGGCGTCGGCGGCTACGGCAACTCGCTCGGCCTCCCCAACATCGGCGGCGAGACCGTCTTTGACGAGTCGTACGCCGGTAACCCGCTGGTCAACGCCCTGTGCGCCGGAACCATGCGCGTCGAGGACCTGCACCTCGCGTTCGCGTCCGGTGCCGGCAACAAGATCATCCTGTTCGGTGCGCGCACCGGCCTCGACGGCATCGGCGGCGTGTCCGTGCTCGCGTCGGAGACGTTCGACGGCGACGAGTCAGGGGACGAACACGAAGCCGAAGGCGGAGCTGGAGCATCGAAAAGCCGGAAGAAGCTCCCGGCGGTGCAGGTGGGTGACCCGTTCACCGAGAAGGTGCTCATCGAGTGCTGTCTCGAGCTGTACGCCGCAAAGCTCGTGGTCGGTATCCAGGACCTCGGCGGCGCCGGGCTGTCCTGCGCCACGTCCGAGCTGGCCGCGGCCGGCGACGGCGGCATGCACATCAACCTCGAGCAGGTCCCGATGCGGGCCACCGGCATGACCGCCGCCGAGGTGCTGTCCAGCGAGTCGCAGGAACGCATGTGTGCGGTCGTCACCCCCGAGAACGTCGACGCGTTCATGGAGGTCTGCAAGAAGTGGGACGTCCTCGCCACCGACATCGGTGAGGTCACCGACGGCGATCGGCTCACCATCTCCTGGCACGGCGAGACCGTCGTCGACGTGCCGCCGCGCACCGTCGCCCACGAGGGCCCGGTGTACGAGCGCCCCGTGCAGCGTCCCGCGAGCCAGGACGCCCTGGTCGCGAACACCACCGCCGGCCTGAAGCGTCCCGAGTCCGCCGACGAGCTGAAGGCGACGCTGCTGAAGATGCTCGCGTCCCCGGCGCTGTGCAGCCGCAAGTGGATCACCGAGCAGTACGACCGTTACGTGCGCGGCAACACCGTCCTTGCCGAGAACGCAGACTCCGGTGTGATCCGCGTCGACGAGAAGACGGGCCGCGGTATCGCGCTCGCCACCGACGCGTCCGGCCGCTACACCTCGCTCGACCCGTACTCCGGTGCGCAGCTCGCCCTCGCGGAGGCGTTCCGCAACGTCGCCGTCACCGGCGCCACCCCCAAGGCCGTCAGCAACTGCCTGAACTTCGGATCCCCCGAGGACCCGGGTGTCATGTGGCAGTTCCAGCAGGCCGTCCGCGGTCTGGCGGACGGCTGCGCGAAGCTCGGCATCCCCGTCACCGGCGGCAACGTCAGCTTCTACAACCAGACCGGTTCGACCGCGATCCTGCCCACCCCGGTGGTGGCCGTGCTCGGCGTCATCGACGACGTGCACCGCCGCATCCCCACCGGTCTCGGACTGGAACCGGGCGAGACGCTGATCCTGCTCGGCGACACCCGCGACGAGTTCGACGGGTCCATCTGGTCCCAGGTCGAGCACGGCCACCTCGGCGGCGTGCCGCCGAAGGTCGACCTCGACCGGGAGCAGTTGCTGGCCGACATCCTCCTCGCGGCGTCCCGCGACGGCCTGGTGTCCGCGGCGCACGACCTGTCCGAGGGTGGTCTCGCGCAGGCCGTCGTCGAGGCCGCACTGGCCGGGGAGACGGGCTGCCGCATCCTGCTTCCCGACGACGCCGATCCGTTCGTCACGCTGTTCTCGGAGTCTTCGGGACGGGTGCTCGTCGCGGTTCCGCGCACCGAGGAAACTCGCTTTACGGGTATGTGCACGGCCCGTAACCTCCCGTGGGTGCGCATCGGTGTGGTCGACGAGGGCTCCGATTCCGTCGAGGTCCAGGGCCAGTTCTCGGTCTCGCTCGACGAGCTGCGCACGACGTTCGAGGGAACTCTGCCGGCATTGTTCGGGTGATGAATGGTCGAATCGGGGGCGTTGGAGAGGGTTGACAGGGGGCCGCGGGAACTCTCGCGGCTGGTCGATCCTGCTCTCCTCCACGGTCCCCGACTCGACCGGACCTGGCGTTTCCTCCGCCTCGATTTCACCGGTATCGCGTTCGCGACGCTGTTCTTCTGCTGGTCGCTGACGCCGTCGCTGCTGCCCCGCGACTGGCTGTTCCAGGGGCTGATCGGCGGCATCAACGCCGCGATCGGTTACGCGGTGGGAACGGCGATCGGCTGGCTGGTCCGCCGCTACGTCCTGAAGAACCGGTCGTGGTGGCCGCTGCCGGAACCGTGGTCCACGGGCCTGCGCGTGCTCGTGACGGTGACGTGCGTGTCGGTGAGTCTCGTGATGCTCGCATACTCCGCGGCGTGGCAGCGTGAACTCGCCGCGCTGATGGGGGCGGAGGGCACCACCACCACCGGCTACATCCGCACCGGGGGTCTGAGCCTGCTCGTGGGTGCGGCGATCATCTCGGTGTGGCGGCTGACGCGCGAACTGGTGCGGTGGATCGCGGGACGACTCATCCGGCGGTGGCACCTCGCGATCCCCACGGCCACCACCGTCGGCATCCTCATCGTGACGGTGCTGTTCTTCCTCCTCGTGGACGGTGTCCTGATGCGCGGCATCTACGCCGCCACGAACGCGGCGTTCAGCCTGCAGAATTCGACCACCCGCGACGGCGTCGAGCAGCCGCTCGACCCCGAGAAGTCCGGTAGCCCGGAGTCGTTGGCGCCCTGGGACACCCTCGGGTACGAGGGCCGGAACTTCGTGTCCCGCGGCCTGGACGCCGACGAACTCACGGCAGCCAACGGCACACCGGCCAAGGACCCGATCCGGGTCTACGCGGGACTCGAGACCGCCGAGGACCCCGACGAACGCATGGACATCGTCATCGACGAACTCGAGCGGACCGGTGCGTTCTCACGCAAGGTCCTCGTCGTCATCCCCACCACGGGCACGGGCTGGGTCAATCCCACTGCGGCGCAGGCGATCGAGTTGGTCCACAACGGTGACACGGCGCTCGTCGCAAGCCAGTACTCGTTCCTGCCGAGCTGGATCTCGTTCCTCGCCGACCGGGAGAAGGCCGCCGAGGCGGGAAAGATGCTGATCGACCGCGTGCACGAACGGTGGTTGCAGGAACCCGAGGCGACCCGCCCCAAGCTGCTCGTCTACGGCGAGAGCCTCGGCACCCAGGCGGGGGAGGGCGCCTTCGACACGCTGAGCGACATCCGGCAGACCGTCGACGGCGTGCTGTGGGTGGGGCCGCCCAACTCGAACCGGCTGTGGGGTCAGCTCGTTCAGCGCCGCGACCCGGGCAGTCCCGAGGTGGACCCCGAGTACGCGGCGGGCCTGGTGGTGCGGTTCGCCGACGACTCCGCCGACATGGTCGAAGACCCGGGGGAGTGGTTGTCGCCGCGCATCCTGTACGTCCAGCACCCGTCCGATCCGGTCGTGTGGTGGTCGCCCGACCTCGCGTTCACCCGTCCCGACTGGTTGAAGGAACCACCGGGTGACGATCGTTCGCCGTCGATGAAATGGTTTCCGTTCGTGACGTTCTGGCAGGTGTCGGCCGACCTCACGAATGCCGCCGGGGTGCCGGACGGGCACGGCCACAATTACGGGACCCTCGTCCTCGACGGCTGGATCACGGTCGCGCAGCCCGAGGGGTGGACGCCCGCCGACACCGAACGCGTCCGGTCCACCCTCGAATCCCTCGCGGGCTCGGAGGGTCCGGAGAAGTGAGCAGGCTCGCGTCCGTGGCCGGTGCGGCGGCGGCCGTGCTGTGGAACAACGTGGTGCTGCCCGGTTCGGGACTCGGCCCGTACGGGCGGGCCGTCGCGGGCGGCGCGCTCGGACTGTCGGCGGTGGGAGCCGCGCGGGCCGGGGGGTACGGCGTCGACGAACTCGGGCTGTCCGCGTCGGCGGTGCGGTCCGGGCTGCGGTACGGCTCCGTGGTGTCGGTGCTCCCGCTCGCCGGATACGCGATCGCGCTGAGCGTGCCCGCCGCGCGCGGGCGGATTGCGGCAGGCGAGCGCGTCACCGATGTCGCCGGCTGGGTGGGGTTCCGGATCCCGGTGGGGACCGTCGTGCACGAGGAACTGCTGTTCCGCAGCGTCCTGTCCGCCGTGCTGCGCCGGGGCTGGACGCCCACCCCGGCGTACGCCCTGCACGCTGTGACGTTCGGGTTGTGGCACGTGCGCGCGGCCCGTATCGCCGGTGACCCGATCGCCGCGAGCATGCTGCTCACCGGTTCCTCCGCGCTGCTGTTCGAGTGGTTGCGACGGCGCAGCGGCAGCGTGGTAGCCCCTGCACTGCTGCATCTTTCGGTCAACGTCGGCGGGGTGGTGGCCGCCGAGGTCGCGCGGGCCCGCACAGTAGATTGAGCGTATGCCGTCGCGTCGAGCCGTAGATCCCGCCGAACTGAGGGCCGCCGTACTCGAGGTCGGTCCGTGGCTGCGCGGCGACACCGAGGAGAAGCCGTCCCGCACCCAGCTGGCGGCGGCGGTCCGGCTCAGCGCGCGGACGCTCGAGCAGGTGGCACCCGGTTCGAGCGTGGAGGTGCGGGTGCCGCCGTTCGTCGCGGTCCAGTGCATCGAGGGTCCCCGGCACACCCGCGGCACCCCGCCGAACGTCGTGGAGACCGATCCGCGGACGTGGCTGCTGCTGGTGACGGGACTGCTGGAGTTCGACGGCGCAACCTCCGGCGGCGCGGTGTCGGTGTCGGGGAGCCGCGCCGGGGAGATCGCGCACTGGCTGCCGCTGCTGCGCGTGTAGTCACCCCAGCCACAGCGCACGGGTGCGCGGCAGGCCGCTCGATCCGGTGTCGGACGGGCGCACGGCGAGGACCTGATGGATCGTCAGGCGACCCTTCTCCTCGAACCCCAGGGCGCTGGCCGCGAGGTACAGCAACCATGTGCGGGCCCGCTCCGCGCCCGCGAGCCGGACGGCATCATCCCAGGTGCCGCGCAGTCTGCTGACCCAGGCCCGCAGCGTCAGGGCGTAGTGCTCCCGGAGGGCCTCGACGTCGCGCACCTCGAGTCCGGTGCGCTCGAACGCGTCCAGGGTCCTGCTCAGGGGCAGCACCTCGCCGTCCGGGAAGATGTAGTTCTCGATCAGACCCGGCGCGTCCTCCGTCCCGGTGCGCGACTGCACCGAGGCGATGGCGTGGTTGAGCAGTCGCCCCTCGGGACGCAGAAGGGTTTCCAGGTGCGCCGCGTATTCGGGCAGGGCGGCGTCGCCGACGTGCTCGGACATGCCGATGCTGGAGATCGCGTCGAAGGGACCGTCGACGATGTCGCGGTAGTCCTGCACGCGGATCTCGATCCGATCCGACAGGCCCTCCTCGGAGACGCGGGCCCGCGCCCATTCGGCCTGTTCGTGACTGAGGGTGATCCCGACGACGGACACGTCGTACTTCTCGGCGGCGTGGATCGCCATCGAACCCCACCCGCAGCCCACGTCCAGCAGTCGCATGCCCGACTGCAGCCCTAGCTTGCGGCAGACCAGGTCCAGCTTGTCGTTCTGCGCTTCCTCGAGCGTCCCGATCGCGCCTCGGTCGCCCGGTCGCTGATCCCAGTACCCACACGAGTAGACCATCGTCGGCCCCAGGAACAGGCTGTAGAAATCGTTGCCGACGTCGTAGTGGTGCGAGACCGAGGATGCGTCGCGCGCCTTGCTGTGCTTGGCGCCGCGGCGGCGGGGCACCTCCACCGACGGCGGTTTCGGGCGGAGACCGAGGCCGCCGAGCCGGACGAACGTCGCGAGCGCCTTCAGGATCGCGGTGCGGTCGGAGCCGCGGACGCCGAGAGTTTCCAGCCGGTCGACGAGCCCGGGGAGCGCGAGGAGCCGGAAGACGTCGCCCTCGATCTCGAGGTCACCGGACACGTAGGCCCGGACGAGGCCGAGCTCGTTCGGCGACCACAGCACCCTCCGGACGGCCCGCCGGTTGCGGAAGACGACGGTGACGTCCGCGTCGGGGCCTGCCTCCGAGCCGTCCCAGCATCGGACACGTACGGGAAGGGGGATGCCCATCGCACCTTCGAAGGCGCTCAGCAGACGTTCTGCGGCGGTCGGAGCCGTGCTGCGGATGTTCATCGGAAAAGCCCCCGCTCGGTGGTTCGAGGAAACTGATCGATACCGAAACTAATCTATTTTCGGCCCGTCGTCCGGGAGTCGGGCCGGTTCGATCGGCACCGTGGGCGAAGCGACGGCGCCGGGCACGTAGACTGACCTTGCCCCTCACACGCCCATCCCCAGGGAGCACCCCGGTGACCAGAGCCGATCTGTCGGTCCACAGTCCTAATCTTCTCTCTTCGAACCCGTCCGACGAGGACGAGAACGAGCCCCGCGAAGAATGCGGAGTCTTCGGCGTCTGGGCGCCGGGAGAGGATGTGGCGAAACTCACCTACTACGGACTTTATGCTCTGCAGCACCGTGGTCAGGAAGCGGCGGGCATCGCCGTCGCAGACGGTTCGCAGGTGCTGGTCTTCAAGGACCTCGGGTTGGTCAGCCAGGTGTTCGACGAGCAGACCCTGGCAGCGATGCCCGGTCACGTCGCCGTCGGTCACTGTCGCTACTCCACCACAGGCTCGACCACGTGGGAGAACGCGCAGCCGATCTTCCGCACCACCGCCGCGGGCAGCGGCATCGCCCTCGGCCACAACGGCAACCTGGTCAACACGGCGGAACTGGCGCAGCGCGCCCGTGCGGCGGGTCTCGTCAACGACAAGCGTCCCGGCGGCGCCACGTCCGACTCGGACGTCGTCGGCGCCCTCCTCGCGCACGCCGCCGCGGACAGCACCATCGAGCAGGCAGCCATGAAGCTGCTGCCGACGCTGCGCGGTGCGTTCTGCCTCACGTTCATGGACGAGCACACGCTCTACGCGGCGCGTGACCCGCACGGCATCCGCCCCCTGTGCCTCGGACGACTGGACCGCGGCTGGGTGGTGGCCAGCGAGACGGCCGCACTCGACATCGTCGGCGCGTCGTTCGTCCGCGACATCGAGCCCGGCGAACTGCTCGCCATCGACGCCGACGGCGTCCGCTCCTCCCGCTTCGCGAACCCCGAGCCCAAGGGCTGCGTGTTCGAGTACGTGTACCTGGCTCGTCCGGACAGCGTCATCGGCGGACGGTCGGTGCATTCCACCCGCGTCGAGATCGGCCGCCGCCTCGCCACCGAGCACCCCGCCGAGGGCGACCTCGTCATCCCGGTCCCCGAATCGGGTACTCCCGCCGCGGTCGGGTACGCGCAGGGGTCGGGCATTCCGTACGGCCAGGGTCTGATGAAGAACGCCTACGTGGGCCGCACCTTCATCCAGCCTTCGCAGACGATCCGCCAGCTCGGTATCCGCCTCAAACTCAATCCGCTGAAGGAAGTCATCCGGGGTAAGCGCCTCGTGGTGGTGGACGACTCGATCGTCCGCGGCAACACCCAGCGCGCGCTCATCCGGATGCTCCGCGAGGCAGGCGCTCTGGAAATCCACGTCCGGATCGCGTCGCCGCCGGTCAAGTGGCCGTGCTTCTACGGCATCGACTTCGCCTCCCCGGCCGAGTTGATCGCCAACGGTGCGGGCGGCAGCGGCGAGCCCGGCAGCTTCGACGAGATGCTCGAAGGGGTGCGCCGCTCCATCGGCGCCGACACCCTCGGCTACATCTCCACCGACGGCATGATCGCGGCCACCGAGCAGCCGGCGTCGCGACTGTGCGCGGCCTGCTTCGACGGCACGTACCCCATCGCGCTCCCCACGGAGACGTCGATCGGAAAGAACGTTCTCGAGGGAATGCTCGAGAGCGCGGCAGGCGGTCCCGCGACGCGGGAGAACGACAACGCGAACGCCCTCAGTCGGCCGTAGGCCGGTACATCGGGAGCCGGCCGGGGAACGTACTCCGGTACCGTAAGGACGCAATCACAGCACTCGATTGCCCGACCGACACGATTTTGACGAGCAACAGAAGGCTGGAGTAACAACCACATGACCGAGGATCCGACAAGTCGCCCTGGCGCGTCCTACGCCGCCGCAGGAGTGGACATCGCCGCAGGCGATCGGGCGGTGGAACTCTTCGCTCCCTTGGCCAAGCGCGCCAGCCGTCCCGAGGTTCTCGGTGGTCTCGGTGGATTCGCGGGACTGTTCTCGCTCAAGGGTGACTACAAGGAGCCGCTGCTCGCGGCGTCCACGGACGGTGTGGGCACCAAGCTCGCCGTCGCCCAGGCACTCGACAAGCACGACACCGTGGGCCTCGACCTGGTCGCGATGGTCGTCGACGACCTCGTCGTCTGCGGCGCCGAGCCGCTGTTCCTGCAGGACTACATCGCCGTCGGGCGTGTCGTCCCGGAGCGGGTCGCCGAACTGGTCAGCGGTATCGCCGAAGGCTGCATCCAGGCCGGGTGCGCGCTGCTCGGCGGCGAGACGGCCGAGCACCCCGGCGTGATGGCGGACGGCGACTACGACCTGTCCGCGACCGGTGTCGGTGTGGTCGAGGCCGATCAGCTGCTGGGCCCCGACCGGGTCCGGCCCGGCGACGTCGTGATCGCGATGGGTTCGTCCGGTCTGCATTCCAACGGTTACTCGCTGGCCCGCAAGGTGCTGCTCGAGATCGATCACATGAGCCTGACGGCGCACGTCGACGAATTCGGCCGCACCCTGGGCGAGGAGATGCTCGAGCCCACGAAGATCTACGCCAAGGACTGCCTGGCGCTCGCCGCCGAGACCGACGTGCGCACGTTTTGCCACGTCACCGGTGGTGGACTGGCCAACAACCTCGCCCGGGTCATGCCGAAGGGTCTGGTCGCCGAACTCGATCGCGGCACCTGGAGCCCCGCTCCGATCTTCGCGATGATCGCGCAGCGCGGACGCGTGGAGCGGGCCGAGATGGAGCAGACGTTCAACATGGGCGTCGGCATGGTCGCGATCGTGGCGCCCGAGGACGTCGATCGTGCGCTGGCCGTCCTGACGGCGCGGCACATCGACTGCTGGACGCTGGGCAGCATCAAGAAGTCGCACGACGTGTCCGCCGAGCGCGCACTTCTCGCCGGCGACCACCCGAGGTTCTAGGGTCGGACGCCGTCGGTCGGAACGGGGCGAGCTAGTGGCCCCGACCGGCTGAAGACGTGGAAATGAGGGGGAGCCGGTATCGGCTCCCCCTCATTTCTGTGTCTTCAGATCTCAGCGCCGCCAGTCGTCGTCGTCCTCCCGGGAGTGACCCTCCCTGTCGGCACGCTGGTCAGCGAAGACCTCGTCCCGATGCGAGTTGGACGACCCACCTGAGAGCTCTCTTTGCAGGCTGTCAAAATCCGTGGTCGGTACGCTGTACTTCAGCTCGCGTGCAACCTTGGTCTGCTTTGCCTTAGCCCGGCCGCGGCCCATGGCTGACCCCCTCGCGCTTTCGCGGGGCGGCCTGGGGAATTTGGCGGCCCCGTTTGAGTGTGTAAGTTCCTGCCCCACACTCTAGCGTGGAAAAGTCCCTCGCGCTTCCATCCACACCCCGAAGCGGTGTCTGTTTAGTCTCATCGAGGTCGCGAACTGCCCCGATGCCGGTATTTCTGCTTCAGAAGACGCCCGGAATTGCCCGGACCGTCCCCACTCGGACGCCGCCGCCGAGCACGGGCTGCGATGCGAGGGCCGCCAGGTCCTCGGTCCACTCGGCGCCCATCCTGTGGAGAAGTGCTGCGGCGAGGGGCAACCGGGCCCGTTCGTGACCGTCGTCGATCTTGAACGCGAACGCCGAGCCGTCGGGGAGCGCGCCCGCGTAGACCCCGTCGGCGCCGGCCTTCGTCAGCAGCCCGGGAACGACCGGCATCAGCCGCGCGTCGTCCTTGCCGGTGCCCGAGACGAGATACGGGTGCTCGCGGACGGCGTCGGCGACGGCGAGTTCGGGGGAGCCGGGTTCGGCGGTGACGAGCCGTGCGAACGCCCGCGCCAGGTGCGTCAGCGACAGCGGGACGATCGGCAGCCCGCATCCGTCGATGCCGAGTTCGGCGTCGACGTCGCCGCTGATCGAGCCGAGCGTCTCGACCACGGCGAGTTGCAGGGGGTGTGTCGGCTCCAGGTAGCTGTCCAGCGGCCAGTCGGCGGTCAGACAGGTGGCCAGCATCGCCGCGTGCTTGCCCGAGCAGTTCATGTACACCGGGCGGGGGAGTTCCCCGGCGGCCAGCAGTTCGGCCCGCGCGAGCTCGTTGGAGGGCAGATCCGCGGGGCAGCGGAGCTGGTCCTCGTCGAGGCCGTACCGGTCGAGGAGCCGCTCGACGAGTTCGACGTGATCCGCCTCGCCCTCGTGGGATGCGGTCGCGATCGCGAGCTCTTCGGAACTGGACGGCTCGAAGCCGTTCCTCAGCATCGTCACGGCCTGCCACGGCTTGTTCGACGACCGGGGGTAGATCGGCGTGTGCACCTCGCCGAGGGCGAGCGAGATCTCGCCGTCCGCGCTGAGGATGACCGCGGAACCACGGTGGACGCACTCACGGAATCCGGAACGGACGACCTCGACCAGTTCGATGCTCAATACGTGACCTGCACTTCCAGTCCGGCGATCCGTCGGCGGGCCTTGTCCGCGACGGTCGGAGCGAGGTTCTCCTGCTGTTCGAGCAGCGCCACGAACCGTTCCGGGTCGCGGCCGGTGAACAGATCGCGCACGGTGACGCCGTGGCCGGGCACGTGGAGGCGGTGGACGGCGTCGCCTGCGGTGATCGACCCCTCGGTCACCACCCGCAGGTACGCACCCGTGTCGCCGCGTTCGGAGAACCGCTTGACCCACCTCGGCTCGGCGGCCCACACACCGAACGTGCCGCACGGCGTCCGCGGGCCGGCCACCTCCAGTTCGGTGGTGCCGATCCGCCAGCGTTCGCCGATCACGGCGTCGCTGGCGGCGATGCCGTCCAGCCGGAGGTTCTCGCCGAACCATCCCGGGGGCAGTTCGCGGCCGAGTTCCGACGCCCAGCGCCGCGCCTCGTCCTCCTGGTACGCGTAGACGGCCTTGAACGGCCCGCCGTGGTATTCGGTGTCGCAGACGCGGTCACCGGCCAGTCCGGTGGTCGTGACGGACACCGGGCCGTCGACGGGCCGCTTGTCGATCGCCGTGCGGGTCACCCGCCGGGTGCCGCTGTCGCGTTCGGCGTGCAGCACGCAGACGGCCAGCACCTCGCCGGCCGCCGCGGTCTCCCCGCTCACCGGCCGCGGAGCCGGTCGACGGCGGCGCGGCCCGCCTGGACCGCGTCGTCGACGGGCACGGAGTCGGGGTCGATGGACGCGGCGCACGGTCCGGTTACCAGTTCGGTGTCGATAGGGATGGACCGTTTGACGAGGGCCAGCGCGATGGGGCCGAGTTCGTGATGGTCGATCACCGTGCCGATCCGTCCGACGGCGCGGCCGCCCGCCGTCACCGGGTCACCCGGTTCCGGCCGGCCCTCGGCGCTGCCGTCGAGGTGCAGCAGGACCAGGTGCCGCGGCGGCTTGCCGAGGTTGTGGACGCGGGCGACGGTCTCCTGACCGCGGTAGCAGCCCTTCTCGAGGTGGACGGCGCCGTACTCGGCGGGACCGCCGATCCAGCGGACCTCGTGCGGGATGGTGCGGTCGTCGGTGTCGAGCCCGATCCGGGGACGCACGGCGGCCACCCGCAGTGCCTCGAACGCCCACGTTCCCGCGGGAGCGGCGCCTGCGGCGGTGAGCCGGCCCCACCACGTCGCGAGTCCTTCCCGCGGGACCAGCAGGTCGAAGGAGTCGGCGGTCGGCCACGGCATGCGGCGGACGAATCCGCCCCCGGCCACCGCGACCGCGGCGTACGGCTCGGCGGGCACGGCGACCCCGGCGGCGTCGAGGACGGCGGCGGCGTCGGGCCCGATCACGCTGAGGACGGCGAGTTCGTTGCCGTCGCGGGGCTCGGCCTTGGACCAGAACACCATCTTGGTGAGGAACGAGAGAAGGTCGGGTCCGCGGTCGGCTTCGGTGTCGATCCAGGTGACGCCGTCGAGGTCGGTCTGGACGAAGTGGTGTTCGACGCGGCCGTTGACGTCGAGGCTGAGGTTCTCGGCGCTCGAGCCGTCGGGGAGTGCGGCGACGTGCTGGCTGGAGATGGTGTGCAGCCAGGTGAGACGTTCGGGTCCGCTGATCGCGATGACGAACCGGTGGGATCGGTCGACGACCACCGCGGAACGCTCGGCGCTGCGTTGTTCGCCGAGCGGATCGCCGTGGTGCCAGGCGACGCCGGCGTCGGGGGAGCCTTCGGGCGCAGGGACCGCGCCCGGGGCCGTGACGAGTGGACTGGGTGAGACGGGCAGTTTGTCGACCACGAACCCAGTCTAGGGACCAAGGACCCCGGGTGGCGGTCAGCAGGGTCGATAGGCTGGGTCTCATGTCTGATCGAGTGCTGGTGACACTGGACCACGAGGTGCGCGACGCGGATGCTCCGCTGCTGCACGCGGACGATCTGGCGGTGGTGCGCGGCGACGGTGTCTTCGAAACGCTGTTGGTGCGCGGCGGTCGCGCACTGAAGGTGGAGCCGCACCTCACTCGACTGGTGGCGTCGGCGCGGGCCCTCGGTCTGCCGGTGCAGGACCTGGACGACTGGCGGCTGGCGCTGGAATTGGCCGTCGAGGAGTGGGGGTCCGAGCGGGAGGGTGCGATGCGCCTCGTGCTCAGCCGTGGCCGGGAGTCCGGTGGCGACGCGACCGCCTTCGTCACCGTCGGGCCGGTCGCCGACCGGATCCTGGACGCGCGCCGAGACGGGGTGTCGGTACTCACATTGGCCCGGGGCTATTCGGTGGATCTGTCGGCGAGCGCGCCGTGGCAGCTGCTCGGGGCGAAGACCTTGTCATATGCCACGAACATGGCCGCCCTGCGGTACGCGGCCACGTTCGGAGCCGACGATGTGATCTTCGTCAGTAGTGAGGGCAATGTGTTGGAAGGGCCACGTTCCACGGTGGTCATCGCCCGCGAGAAGACGCTCCTCACGCCGCCGCCGGAGCACGGAATTCTGCCGGGCACGACGCAGCAGGCCCTCTACGAGGTGGCGTCCGGCAAGGGGTTCCGATGCGAGTACGCGGCGCTGCGTCCCGCGGATCTCATTACGGCGGAAGGTGTTTGGCTCATCTCCAGCATCACCATGGCCGCGCGGGTGCGCAAGATCGACGGCCTCGCCCTTCCGGACGCGCCCCTCGCCGACGAGATCGTGGAGCTGGTTGGCCTCGCGGTCGAGACGTCGGGAGCCGAGTCCGCGGAGGCTTGACAGGTCTACTACATTTCGTAGTAGCAAAGTCCTGCGGGGGAAACGACCCCGCAGTACGTTGTTTTCAAGGGTCGGGCGGAAGCCCACGCTCCGGCCCTGAAGCCTGTCCTACGGGCCCAGTTTCGGAGTAGCCATGGATGCCTTGGATGTCTCCCGGTGGCAGTTCGGCATAACCACCGTCTATCACTTCATCCTCGTACCGCTGACGATCGGGCTCGCCCCGCTGATCGCCGTCATGCAGACGATGTGGGTGGTCACCGGAAAGGACCACTGGTATCGGCTCACCAAGTTCTTCGGGAAACTCTTCCTGATCAACTTCGCGCTCGGCGTCGCCACCGGCATCGTGCAGGAGTTCCAGTTCGGCATGAACTGGAGCGAGTACTCACGCTTCGTCGGCGACGTGTTCGGCGCGCCCCTCGCCCTCGAGGGATTGGTGGCGTTCTTCCTCGAGTCGACGTTCCTCGGACTCTGGATCTTCGGCTGGGGCAGGCTGCCCAAGCTCGTCCACCTGGCCACCATCTGGCTCGTCGCGATCGGTGTCAACGCGTCCGCGTACTTCATCATCACCGCGAACTCGTTCATGCAGCACCCGGTGGGGGCCGTCTACAACCCCGAGACCGGGCGCGCGGAACTCACCAGCATCTGGGAACTGCTCACCAACAACACCGCGCTCGCGGCCTTCCCGCACGTCGTCGCCGGAGCGTTCCTCACTGCGGGCACGTTCGTGGCCGGCGTCGGCGGCTGGTGGATGGTGCGCAGCATGCGCAAGTCGAAGGAAGCCACCGAACCGGAGGTCGCGAAGAAGCACGAGGAGACCGCCAGGACGATGTTCCGTCCGGTCACGATCCTCGCGCTGTGGGTGATGGTCGCCGCCGGTGTCGGACTCGCGATCACCGGCGACATCCAGGGCAAGCTGATGTTCGAACAGCAACCCATGAAGATGGCGTCGGCCGAATCGCTGTGCCACACCGAAACCGGCGCCGACTTCTCGATCCTCACCGTCGGCACCCAGAACAACTGCGACAGCATCACCCAGCTCATCAAGATCCCCGGGCTCACCTCGTTCCTCGCGGACGGCAACTTCGACTCCACCGTCGAGGGCGTCACCGAGATCCAGGCCCGCTACGAAGAGATGTACGGGCCCGGCAACTACAAGCCCAACCTGTTCGTCACCTACTGGACGTTCCGCGCGATGATCGGCTGGGCCGCCGGATCGGCGCTGCTCGCCGTCGTCGGCCTCTGGATGACCCGCGGCGGCCGCGTCCCGGACAAGAAGTGGTACGGCTGGCTGTCCATCCTCGTCATTCCGACGCCGTTCCTCGGGAACAGCGCGGGCTGGGTGTTCACCGAGATGGGCCGCCAACCGTGGGTCGTGGCACCCAACCCGACCGGGGTCGACATGATCAGACTCACTGTCGACCAAGGCGTCTCGAACCACTCCCCGTGGACCGTCTGGGTCTCGCTCATCACGTTCACCGTCGTCTACGGGTCGCTGGCGGTCGTGTGGTTCACGCTGATCCGCCGCTACACGGTGGAGGGACCGCTCGAACACGACGCGCATCCACCGGGTGACGACCACGACGAGCCCGAAGAACCGGGCAAGCCCGAGCAACTCTCGTTCGCGTACTAGGGGAGACGGTCATGGGACTTCAAGAAGTGTGGTTCATCCTGATCGCGGTGCTCTTCATCGGGTACTTCGTCCTCGAGGGATTCGATTTCGGTGTCGGCATGCTGATGCCGGTGCTCGGCAGGCGCAAGGACCCCCACGGGGACACACGACGGCGGGTGGTGCTCAACACGATCGGCCCCGTGTGGGACGGCAACGAGGTGTGGCTGATCACCGGCGGCGGCGCGTTGTTCGCGGCGTTCCCCGAGTGGTACGCCACGTTGTTCTCCGGTTTCTATCTGCCGCTGCTGATCATCCTCGTCGCCTTGATCGTCCGGATCTGCGCCATCGAGTACCGCGGCAAGATCGACGACGACACCTGGCGCCGACGCTGCGACTGGGGCATCGTCTTCGGGTCCTGGGTGCCTGCCGTGCTGTGGGGTGTCGCGTTCGCGAACATCGTGCGCGGCGTCGACATCGACGCCGACAAGCAGGTCACGTCCAACCTCCTCGATCTGCTCAATCCGTATGCGCTGCTGGGCGGTCTGACGACGGCGCTCGTGTTCGCCCTGCACGGCGCGGTGTTCCTTGCTCTGAAGACGGCCGACGAGGTCCGCACGGACGCAGTCGAACTGGCGTCGCGGCTGGCGATCCCGGCCGTTCCGGTGGCAGGAGCGTTCGTGCTGTGGACGCAGTTGGCGCACGGCAAGGGCTGGACGTGGATCCTCGTCGCGATCGCCGCCGCCGCACTCCTCGGGGTGGTCGCGTTGACCCGCGCCGAACGGGAGGGCTGGGCGTTCGCGCTCACCTCGATCGCGGTGATCGCCACCGTCGCCCTGCTGTTCGGCTCGCTGTTCCCCAACGTCATGCCGTCCACCCTGGACGCCGCGTACAGCCTCACCATCGACAACGCGTCGTCGAGTCCGTACACGCTGAAGGTGATGACGTGGGCCGCCGCGTTCCTCACTCCGGTGGTGCTCATCTACCAGGGCTGGACGTACTGGGTGTTCCGTCAACGGATCTCGACCAAGCACATCCCGCCGTCGATCGGTCTCCCGCTCGAGCGCAGATGAGCACAGCGGTCGGCGACGCACCCCGCCCCGCCGGGGAGCGCGGTTCCCGGCGCCCCGTCGATCCCCGCCTGTGGCGGTATTCGGCGGCGGCCCGCGGGTATCTCGTCCTCACGGTCGGACTGTCGATCGTCAATGTCGCGATGGTCATCGTGTCGGCGCTCATGATCGGCCGGGTGCTCGGTGGCGTCATCGTCGACGACGCCACCGACCTCGGGCGGTGGTCCACCGAATTGACGGTCCTCGCGGCCGCGGTGGGGATCCGGGTCCTCGGTACCTGGACGCAGTCCCGGTTCGCGCACCGGTCCGCGTCCCGGGTCGTGGCGGAACTGAAGGGCGAGGTGCTCGGTGTCGCCACCCGGATGCGGCCGCGAGCACTCGACCCGCGGCGGGACGAGATCGCGACCGTGCTCACCCGCGGCGTCGACGGACTCGTGCCGTACCTCACCGGGTACCTCCCCGCCCTGGTCCTGGCGGGGACACTCACGCCGGCGACGTTGGCGGTCATCGCATTCCAGGATCTGACGTCGGCGGCCATCATCTTCGTCACGCTGCCGCTCATCCCGGTCTTCATGATCCTCATCGGCCTTCTCACCCGGGGCAAGGCCGCCAAGACGCTGACCGCGATGACCACACTGTCCTCGCAACTGCTCGACCTGCTGGCCGGCCTGCCCACCCTCCGCGCACTCGGCCGCGAACAGGGGCCTGCGACGCGGGTGCGCGAACTCGGCGACGCGCACCGCCGCACCACGATGTCAGCGCTGCGGGTCGCGTTCCTGTCGTCGATGGTGCTGGAACTGCTGGCCACCCTGTGCGTCGCGCTCGTCGCCGTGAGCATCGGACTGCGACTGGTCTACGGGGGCATGGGACTCGAGGCGGGAATCGTCGCACTGATCCTCGCCCCCGAGGTGTACCTCCCACTACGGATGGTCGGCACCCAGTTCCACGCGGCCGAAGACGGAATGGCCGCCGCGAGCAGGGCCTTCGCCGTCATCGATGCCGACGAGCCGGTTGATGCCGACGGTGCAATCGCGGTGGACGCCGACGGTGTACTCGCGGTGGACGCCACCGGGGCGCGCCTCGAGTTCGACGACGTGGACGTCGCGTCGCGCCGCGGCCTGGCGCCGCACGGACTGACCGGGACCGTCGAACCCGGCGCGGTGACCGTGCTGACGGGACCCAACGGCGCCGGGAAATCGACTGCGGTGCACGCACTCCTCGGCCTCGTCGAACCCGACGGCGGGCAGGTGCGGGTGGCGGGCGTCCCCGTGAATTCGCTCGACCGGTCCGCGTGGTGGGCGCAGGTGGCATGGCTGCCGCAGCAGCCTGTCCTCGTTCCCGGCACGTTGGGCGCGAACCTCCGGCTTCTCGGCGACGTCGTCGACCTCGAACAGGCCTGCGCGGCGGCTGGTTTCGACGAGGTCCTCGCCGAACTCCCGGACGGTTGGAACACGCGCGTCGGATCCGGGGGAACGGGACTGTCGCTCGGACAGCGGCAGCGGCTCGCCCTGACCCGGGTGCTGGCCACTCGGCGTCCGGTCCTGGTGCTCGACGAACCCACCGCACACCTCGACGACGCATCGGAGCGGACCGTGCTCGATTCCCTGCGCGGCCTGGCCGCCGCGGGCCGGACGGTCGTGGTGGTGGGGCATCGCCCGACCGTGCTCGCGGCCGCCGACCGGGTGATCGAGGTGAGCGCCGATGTCGCGTGACCCGTTACTCCGGGCGCTGCCGCTCCTCGACCTGAAACCGGGACGGGTCGCGCAGGCCGTCGCCGCCGGAGTCGCCACCCTGGGCAGCGCCCTCGCGCTGGCGGCGCTGTCGGCCTGGTTGATCACGAGGGCATGGCAGATGCCGCCCGTCCTCGACCTCAGTGTGGCCGTCGTGGCCGTGCGGGCCCTCGGCATCTCCCGCGGCGTCTTCCGCTACCTCGAGCGGCTGGCCACCCACGACACCGCGCTGCGCGGCACCACGTCCGCCCGCACCCGGCTGTACCAGCGGCTCGCCGACGGAGACCCGGCCGCCGCCGCCGGACTGCGCCGCGGCGAACTCCTCGCCCGCACCGGGGCCGACGTCGATACGCTCGGTGACGTCGTCGTCCGCGCGCTCGTCCCGATCGCCGTGGCCGTAGTCCTGGCTGTGGCCGCCGTCGGCATCCTCGTGGTGATCTCGCCGGCAGCGGCGCTCGTACTCGCAGTGGCGCTCGCGGTGTCGGGGGTCGCGGCGCCCTGGTTGTCCGCGCGGGCCGCCCGCCTCGCCGAGACGTCCGGAGCGAAGGCGCGCGCCCGGTTCAGCGAGGACGCCGTCACCGCGCTCGATCACGCCGCGGAACTGCGCGTCGCAGGTCGCCTCGACAGCGCCGTGTCACGGGCCGTCGACGCCGAGCACGACGCGGTCTCGGCCACCGACCGCGCCGCCGCACCCAGCGCGTTCGCGGACGCCGCCACACCGCTGGCAACGGGGGTGAGCGTGATCGCGTCGCTGCTCATCGGCATGGACCTGTACTCGTCGGGGACCATGAGCCCGATGGCGATGGGCATCCTCGTGCTCCTGCCGTTGTCCGCGTTCGAGGCCACGGCGGCACTGCCCGCCGCAGCGGTCGCGCTGACCCGCGCCCGCATCGCGTCCCGTCGCATCCTCGCCGTACTCGACGCCGCCGTCGCGGATCCGCACCCCGGCGACCGGGACCTCGACGGACCGGCGGAGGTGGTCGCGAAGGACCTGCGGTGCGGCTGGCCCGGAGGGCAGGTCACCGCCGCGCTCGACCTCGACCTGCGGGCGGGCGCCCGTGTCGCGGTCGTCGGGGGCAGCGGGTCGGGGAAGACGACCACCCTGATGACCCTCGCCGGGTTGCTGCCCCCCGTCTCGGGGACGATCCGGATAGACGGCGTCGACCTCCACCGCATCAAGTCCGAGGCGCTGCGCCGGAACGTCGGGTTCTTCGCGGAGGACGCGCACCTCTTCGACACGTCGGTGCTCGAGAATCTGCGGGTCGCGCGCGGCGACCTGGATGCCGCGGAGGCGGTGACCGTCCTGGAGTCCGTCGGGCTCGGGGGATGGGTGGCGGGGCTTCCGGAGGGAGTGCACACCACCCTCGCCGGCGGTGCCAGGGCGGTGTCCGGCGGGCAGCGTCGCAGGCTGCTCCTCGCCAGGGCGCTGCTGTCGCCCGACCGGGTGCTGTTGCTGGACGAACCGACCGAACACCTCGACGCGGATGCGGGCGCCGACCTGCTGCGGAGACTGCTCGCACGCGACGGCGGACTGGTGTCTGCGCAGCGCACCGTCGTGGTGGTCACCCACCAGCTTCCGCAGGATACCAGCGCTGACCTGGTGATACGGGTGGAGAAAGCTGAGAGCGAAAATGCGTTGCCGACTCCGTGAGTGCGGCGTACGTTCTTGAGTACACGAGGAAGGAGGTGGTCTGAAATTGAATGACAGACGGACACGTGAGGTGGCTGCCAGCTAGCCGCTACCGCTGACGGAATTCACTGACCGCGCGAGCGGCGAGCGAATCCCAGGCAGCTACCCGGCCCCCGAGCCCCCGGTCTGGTCCAGATCCGGGACCGGTGCACACGCACCGGAAGGCTCGGGGGCCGTTGTGCGCTTCGCGCCCGTGAGTACTTATTAACCGCCGGCGGTTAACAAGTACTCACGGCATCGCGGGCACGGGTTCGACCCACTCCAGCCGCCCCGCTCGAGGACCGTGCGCACCTCGTCCGCGACCTCACACGAGCGTTGCGTCACCTCCTCCCATCCGTACACCAGCGTCGCCTTCCCCGCGAGTTCCGCCGCGTTGCCGCGACGCCGGTCGCGCAGAGCCACCGACCGCGACGAGTGGTACCGCAGCCCGTCCAAACGCACGAGGAGCGGAACCCCGCTGTCCGAGTAGTCCACGTCCTCGTACAGGGTCTTCCCGTCGACGAGCACAGGCGACTGTCGCCGGGCGGCCGGCAGTCCGTGGGCGAGTTCGACGTCGACGGCGTACCGGTGTTCCAGCATCGACTGGACGCCGCTGGAGACGAACGTCAGCGCGTCGGTCAGCGCCCTGCGGTATCTGCGTGGCGGACGCTGCTCGATCCGGCGAAGGAGCGTGTGGACCGACGCACTGCTGCCGGTGACCGCCGCGACGAGGACCCGCGCCGCTCCCCGCGCCGACGGCTCCTCGACAGCCAGGTCGACGACGGTGTCGGCCAGGGACGTTCGTGGCAGGAGCGTCGGAACGAGGATGTGGGCGTGCGCCCGGGACCGGTGCACCAAGACCCCGGGGTGGAGAAGATCACCCTCGCGCGGAACCATACGGTCGGATCGCCGTCCGACCTTGCGATACGTCGGTCCCTGGGGTTCCGCGGACAGTCCGTAGGGGACGGTGACGTGAATCGGCCCCTCGGGGTCGACGGGCACCAGCGACCACTCCTCGGCCGCTGTCCGGTGGCTGAGAATCGCGCGGGGACCACCGAACAGCAGCGCCGCCCACAGCATCATCGGCCGGTCGAGGGGACCGTTGGTGACGGCGTAGACGCCGTGCAGGACCGCCGACCACTGGCCGGACTCCACCATGTGCTGAATCTGCCGGGTCGAGATCCCCAGCCCGCGCAATTGGCGGGCCGTGACGAGGCCGTGCTGGTGGTCGAGGACTGTTTGGAACTCGGGCTTGAAGTCGATCGTCGCAGGTGTCATGGACGCGACGGTGCGCACGCAGGCCGACAGGAAACGCCCGAAAAGGGCCGATTTCAACTCGCCTGTGGATGAACGGCATGTTGTGGATAACCCGCCCCGTGAGTACTTGTTAACCGCCCGCGGTTAATAAGTACTCACGGGGCGCTAGCCAATATAGCGGGACAACCGCGCGGAGAGGTGAGGGCGCAGTTCCCCGTCCGCGATGATGCGTTCCTCGACGTACGCGAGGTCGCCGCCCTCGACGATGCCGTAGAGACGCTTGGCGCCGCCGACGAGAACACCGGAGGTGCTGCGGATCACGACGTCGGTCGCGAGTTCCCACGACGACTGGGTGAGGGCGCGGCCGTAGAACAGTTCGACGATGCCGGAGCTGTGGGCGAGGAGAAGTTCGACGACTTCCTCGTTGGTGCTGCCGGGTATGCCGTCTCCGCTGATCCGCCAGAAGCCGGTCTCGTGAAGGTCGGGGCGCACGTACTCGCCGTCGGTGTCCAGAACCCAGGTCTGGGATTTCCACTCGAGGTAGTTGCCACCGTTGTGGGAGACGATGATCTGCTGCCCGAAGTGGTAGTCGCCGGTGTCGGGGTCGTGGCCTTCCCCTTCACCGCGCCAGACACCCACGAGCGGCAGTACCGCGAGGAGTTCGTTGTTCAGATCCGGGCCGAGCCGCAGATTTGCGGTGTCCTCGGGCAGCGGAAGGTCCGGAAGCTGCGGGATGTTCCGCGACGCCGTCGTCTTGGAACGCTCGATGGCGTCCGCGACGGCTGCGTCACCGCTACCACGACGCACGGTGGGGGAGTCCCCAGCGGGCGCACTCGTAGTCGGGTGCTCGGAAGGCGGATCTGCGCCTGCGTCCGGAGTTTGACTCACGACTCGTCGGTGACCAGGCGGTAGATCGTGTAGAGGGAGAACCACGTGATCAACACGGCGGCAAGGACAAGAAGTACCTCGAAGAAGATAACCACGGTGACATCCTAAACCGAACCCGTCGAACGGTCGAAACGGGAGGCGGCTTACGGTCACTGCGGCTACGGTTTCTCGAAGGCGACCACCCGGTCGGTTCCGGATATCCTCATGCCGTCGTCTCGTCTCCCGCTCCTCCCGGAGGTCCCATGCTTCGATCCAGCCCTGCCCTCCCCGGCCTGGCGCGAGCCGCGATCACCGCGACGGTGCTGCTGCTCACCGTGTCCGCGTTCGGCGCTCCCGGTCTGGCCGTCGCGGCCCCGGACTCCGGCAGCGCAGGCTCGGGAAGCGCCGGTTCGGGGAGCGACGACACCGACCGCGTCGATCCGAACAACTACGCCGCCGACTGCCCCGACGTGATGATCGTCGCGGTGTCCGGCGCCACCGACTCGACGGCCGACCGCAACCCTCTGGCAGACGAGAACCGCCAGCTGTGGTCGAACTGGGTGGGCAACGTGACGGTGCCGACCGGCGAGGCGAACAAGGACGAGCCCGGGACGGTGGGGTGGATGTACGTTCCCTACCCGTCCACGTACGGTCTCGGTTTGCTGCAACCCGTTCCGACATACCAGGATTCGATGGCCGCCGGTGTGGCGTCGACGAACAGGATCCTCGACGAGAACAAGGCGAAGTGCGGCGAGGACACGAAGTACGTGCTTCTCGGATACAGCGTCGGCGCGGAGGTCGTCGAACGGGTGGCGCGCGAACTCGGCCACCGCGACAGCAATGCTCTGGTTACCGCCGACGACATCGCCGGTGTCGCGTTGATCGGTGACCCGTACCGTCCGGCGGGCACCCCGTCATTGGGCGAACCGGGCCCTCCCGGAGGCGGATTCATGTCTTCCGAGCCGGCCGACTACGGCGCCCTCGAAGGCAAGATCACCTACGCGTGCCGCCCCTACGACATCGCGTGCGACGCGCCGCAGGAGATCGCCGTCCTCGAGCTGGCCCTCGGGGTGCTGGGACAGCTGCACTTCACCCTGCTGAACCCCGGCCAGACCGTCTCCGACTTCGCGAACGCGGTGACGAGCATGGCGGCGCGGTCGATCGTGCACATCGTCACCCACGACGACTGGTTCGCCTCCGACGAGTCCTTCCTCGACGTCCTGCGCAAGGTGGCCGACCGGACCTACGACCCCGACGGGCCGGACCGGAACACGCAGGTGTCCCAGCAGCAGATGGTCGAGGCGCTGAACTGGGCGATGGGCCCCGGTTCCGAGGTCGTGAAGGCGAAGCTCGCGGCAGAGGGTCCCGGGTTCGTCGAGGACAACCGGGACATCTTCGAGCTCGTGATCAAGCCGTACATCTTCCTGGGCTTCATCCAGCACCTGTTCTATTGGAACAACAACCCGAACGACCCCTGGTACTGGGAGAGCGAGAAGATCGTCGACTGGATCACCGCGCTCGCGCAGAAGCAGTAGGCGCTCCGCGCTCGTGCGCCTTTCTGGTAGCTGGGGCAACCAAAAAGGCGCACGGGTGGCGGAGCCGCACACGCAGGAAGGCCCCGCTCCGAATGCCGGAGCGGGGCCTTCTGCGTTGGTGCCGGGTCTTACTCGCCGACCGTGACGTCGACGTTGTGCACGCCTGCGCTGGTCGGGCTCACCGTGGCGGTGCCGTTGCCGGAGCTGGACAGTGCACGCACGGTCCAGTCGCCGGGAGCGGCGAAGAAGCGGAAGTCTCCGGTGCCCGAGGCGACGACCTCGGCGGTGAACTCTCCGCCGCCGTCGAGGAGACGCACGAACGCTCCACCGATCGGCTGGCCGTCAGCGGCGAGAACGCGGCCGGTGATGACCGTTTCCTTCTCGACGTCGACGCCCGCGGGCAGGGTCTGGGTCTGTACAGGTGCTCCACACATGGCTCAGTGAACCTCCAACTCGATGGGTGCGCCGACGAGTGAGCCGTATTCGACCCAGCTGCCGTCGTAGTTCTTGACATCGGACTTGCCGAGGATTTCCTTGAGCACGAACCAGGTGTGGCTGGAGCGCTCGCCGATACGGCAGTACGCGATGGTGGGCTTCGACTCGTCGTAGCCCTTCTCCGAGTACAGCTTCTCCAGGTCGTCGTCCGACTTGAAGGTGCCGTCCTCGTTTGCGGTGGTGCTCCACGGGATGTTGATGGCCGTGGGGACGTGTCCACGCTGCTGCGCCTGCTCCTGCGGCAGGTGCGCGGGGGCGAGGATCTTGCCGGAGAACTCGTCGGGCGAACGCACGTCGACGAGGTTCTTGTTGCCGATGGCGTCGATGACCTCGTCGCGGAACGCGCGGATCGTCAGGTCGGGTGCGTCGGCCTTGTACTGGGTGGCCGGGCGGGACACGGTCTCCTTGGAGAGGGGGCGTCCGTCGAGCTCCCACTTCTTGCGGCCGCCGTCGATCAGCTTGACGTCCTGGTGGCCGTACAGCTTGAAGTACCAGTACGCGTATGCCGCGAACCAGTTGTTGTTGCCACCGTAGAGAACGATGGTGTCGTCGTTGGCGACACCCTTGGCCGACAGGAGGTCGGAGAACTGCTGCTGGTTCAGGAAGTCACGACGGACCCCGTCCTGCAGGTCCTTCCGCCAGTCGAGGCGGATGGCGCCTTCGATGTGGCCGCCGTCGTATGCGCTGGTGTCCTCATCCACCTCGACGAAAACGGTCTTGGGGGCATTGAGGTTCTGCTCAGCCCAGTCGGCGGAGACTAGGACATCGGAGCGAGCCATGGTGTTCCTTTCGATGTGTTCTTACTTGTGTCGGGTGGATCGTGCGGTGGTTCTGCGTGTGAAACTTTCAGGCCGCGGGCCTCAGGCGTGCGACGAGTGGGTAGATCTGGCAGCCGAGGCAGAACCCGAATGCGGCGTTGAGGAACGCCGCGAACAGGGCGAATGCGGTGGCCACGGCGCCGACGAGGCCGGAGCCGGCGAGGAAGCCGACGGTACCGACGGCGGCGAAGACGAATCCGACGAGCTGCGCGAACCGCAGCGGTGCGGCGGGTTCGCGTTCGCTCACCGGAGCGAGTCGCGGCGCGACGAGGGTGCCGAAGATCCGGCCGTACGGGCTGCGCCGCGGCCCGGTGGCTGCGCCCGCCGCGAAGACGACCGCCTGCAGTGCCAGCAGAATTCCTGCTGCGACCAGCGAGAACGTCGACACGACGAGGACGGCGACGAGGACTGCGGTGGTGACCCAGGCGGCGAACCGGGGGCCACGAACGTCGACCTGCTCGACCTCGAGTGTTGTGGACATGAGAAGTGCTCCTGCGGTGAGTCCTGAATGCTTGCCTGGCGCCGAGCAACGACGGACGACGTCGTCATCGGGTTCGATCACGTGCGCGGAGTCCGCGGTGTCAGCAGAAAGCGACAGCCCTGGTGATCAGCAACAGGTACAGCAACAAGCCCCGAGGCGGCACAGGTCTACCGTGCGGCGTCGGGTGAGCATGAGCTCGTGGCTGGATTGCACGACGACGAGTTTACCCGGTTCTTCAGGAATTTGAAGCCGGGGGCCGGGCGAGGGGTTCGAGCGCCGCCCTCAGGTCGGCCGCCGCGGGCACCCCGGACACCCGGAAGCGTTGCTGCAGGTCGGCGTCGAGAATGAACGTCGTCGGCAACGACAGAACGCCGAGTTCCTTGGCGAGAGCGGGATACTCGTCGATGTCGACTTCCACCTCGACCGGAGGTTCCGGCTCGCCGGCGAGGTCCGCGACGACGTGTCCGACGACCCTCCGCACCGCTGCGCACGGCCCGCACCAGTCGGCCGAGAAGTGGAGAACGGTGGCCTGTCGGGGGAGCCCCGGACCCACGCCCGCCGCCTCGAGGAGCGTGCGTCGCTCGTCGGTCACGACCGCGGTCGTCTCACCGGTGGTCCGGACCTTCCCTTGACGGCGCTGCCAGACGAGCCCGAACGCGAGGGCCGCGAACAGTGCGATCACTAACAGTGTGATTCCGGTCATCGGCTCTGCAGTTCGTTCAGGTCGATCGTGACGTTGTCGCCGACGCCCTCGATGACGATCTGCGAGCCCTCCGCGTACACCTCCGTCGGCTGGACACCGAACGGCAGTTCCTGGGGGTCGATCGTCCGGGTGAAGAGGCCGAGGATCGCGGGGGCGAGGGGCTCGGGGATGGTGAAGTCGGCGTGGCCCTCGGGCCCGAAGTAGAAGTCGCTGGCGACGATCTTCACCTGACCGCCGTCGAGGACGAGGTCGGCCTGCACGCTGACGGCGGTTTCGAGCGGGCCGACGGGCACGGTGCCGGTGAGGACGACGCCGCCCGCGGTCGTCATGCCGGAGCCGCCGGAGCCGCCGGTCCCGTCCGACTTGCTGGCCGGCGGGGCAGAAACCTGCAGGTCGGGGATGTCGAGGAAGCGGCCGAGGTCGGTGGCGTCGATGAGCATGCGGCCGGAGAGGTGGTCGACCGGAAGGCTCTTCACGGAGCCGTTGACGAGGTCGGACAGCGGCGCGGACACGCCCAGGAGGGTGGACTCGATCGTCACCTCACCGACCACGTCGCTCTGTACTCCCTGCGCGCGGATCTCGATGTTCTCGTACTTTCCGTCCCACGCCTGGGTGAGGAACGGGAAGCCGTGCACCGTCACCTCGGGATCCGCGGTGAGGGACGCGCCCGCCCGCAGTTCCCGCGACACCCGGTACTCCGCGTAGGCCGCCGAGCCGAAGTCGACGACGAGACCGAGTGCCACGAGGAAGACGATTCCGATGATGAGTTTCCGCACGGCCCCATTGTGACGGACACGGTGCCGGTGCAACCTCCGCGCCGGTTGCCGGGGTTCGGTGCGACGGACCTTGACGGCGGCGCGCTACTCTGTCACCGACAAAAGTGTCGATACCTTCAGTGTCGATCTACCTGGACCGGCGGACGAACGATCCGTCGGCCGGCCGGGTACGACGGCGACGAGATGGGAGGCTGTGTGGAGCTACTGCTTCTTACCTCCGACCCGAACCCCGAGGCAGTGCTGCCTGCCCTCGCCCTGCTGGCGCATTCGGTGCGGCCTGCCCCGACGGAGGTGTCCTCTCTCCTGGAAGCGAGCTCCGCCGACATCGCCCTGGTGGATGCGCGCACCGATCTCGCGGCGGCCCGCGGCCTCTGCCGGCTGCTGGGCAGCACGGGTTCCGCGGTTCCCGTGGTGGCGGTGCTCACCGAGGGTGGCCTGGTGGCGGTCAATTCCGACTGGGGCCTCGACGACATCCTGCTCCCGGGCACCGGACCGGCCGAGGTGGACGCCCGCCTCCGCCTGCTTGTCGGACGCGCCGGCGGCGTCGCCAGCCCGGAGGCGTCGGGCAAGATCACGCTCGGCGAACTGGTCATCGACGAGGGCACGTACACGGCCCGGCTGCGTGGCCGACCCCTCGACCTCACCTACAAGGAGTTCGAACTCCTCAAGTACCTGGCGCAGCACGCGGGTCGCGTCTTCACGCGCGCGCAGTTGCTGCAGGAGGTGTGGGGATACGACTTCTTCGGTGGTACCCGCACGGTCGACGTCCACGTGCGTCGTCTGCGCGCCAAGCTGGGCAGCGAGTACGAATCCTTGATCGGTACAGTCCGCAACGTCGGGTACAAGGCCGTGCGTCCCACCCGCAGCAAGTCGGGTGCGCCAGTGCCGCCGGTCGACGATCTCGACGCCGAAGATGCAGATTTCGAATCCGCGGAAGGACCTGTGATCCAGTGAGCGCTTCGGTGCAGTCCTGGACCGATCGACTCGACGGCAAGCAGGCCGCGGACGTGTCCGCACTGCTCGACCGCGCGACCGCAGCGGACGGAACCGCGCCCGTGTCGGAACAGGGCGTGCACGCCGTGTCCGGCGCCGGCGGCGACGGTGTCCGTCATCTCGTGGAGACCGACGCCGATCGGATCGTCGGGTACGCGCAGTTGCAGCCGGGTCACGGTGAACACCCGGCGATGGCCGAACTCGCGGTCGATCCCGAGGCACGCGGCCGGGGGGTCGGTAGCCGGCTGGTTACCGAGGTCCTGTCCGAGGGTGGCCCGGACACCCGGGTGTGGGCGCACGGCAACCTGCCTGCCGCGCAGGCGGTGGCGCACCGCCTCGGGTTGAGCGGTGCACGCGAACTTCTGCAGCTCCGGCGTCCGCTCGACGGCGCGGATCTTCCGGAAATCGTTGTGCCGGAGGATATTTCGCTTCGCGTGTACCGGGGGGTCGAGGACGACCCGGAGGTGCTGCGGGTCAATGCCGCCGCCTTCGCCTGGCATCCCGAGCAGGGGTCGTGGACCGAACGGGAAATGGCCGAACGTCGCGCGGAGGCCTGGTTCGATCCGGCAGGACTGTTCATGGCGTTCGCCACGTCCGACGAGAAGCGGCTGCTCGGATTCCACTGGACCAAGGTGCACCCGCAGCAGGGCGACGAGCCGGCCATCGGTGAGGTCTACGTGGTGGCCATCGGGCCCGACGCCCAGGGGCGTGGTCTCGGCCGGTTGCTCACACTCGCCGGACTGCACTACCTGCGTGACCGCGGGCTCGGTGCGGTGCTGCTCTACGTCGAGGGCGACAACGCGTCGGCGTTGCACACCTACGAGCGGCTCGGGTTCGAGCGGTTCCACACCGACGTCGCGTACGCGCGAGCCTGAGGCTGTCGCGTACGCGCGAGCCTGGGGCGCTCCTCTACTTCGGCACCCGTCGTTCGTCTCGGAAATATGGGCAAATGCGCGGTCTGTTCACTTTCCGTTCACCGATCGTGGTCCAACTGGACATTAGCTACCCCTAGGTTTCTCCGTGGGCAGCGCCGTGCTGCCTGGTGCAGGATCCTCCCGGTCCGCGCCTCATGTCGCCGCCCGATCGAGGGCGAGACGGTATTTCCGGAGGACTAGGTGAATCTCAAGCGCAGTGGCGCCCTGCTCGGTGCAGTGGCCCTGGGTGCCATGACCTTGGCCGCGTGTGGCAGCGACAACAACACCGCGTCGAGCGGCGTCGACGCCGCTGCCTCGAACGCGACGTGCGAGGGCAAGGCCAACCTCTCCTCCGCCGGTTCCTCGGCGCAGAAGAACGCCATGGACCAGTTCGTCTCCACCTACATCTCCGTGTGCCAGGAGAAGGGCAAGACCGTCAACCTGGCGTACAACCCCAGCGGTTCCGGTGACGGACGCACCCAGTTCATCGCCGGCCAGATCGACTTCGCCGGTTCCGACTCGGCGATCAAGGCCGAGCAGGCGGAGCAGGCCAAGGCTCGCTGCGTCGGTGGCGAGGCGTGGAACCTTCCCCTCGTCTTCGGACCCGTCGCCGTGGCCTACAACCTCGACGGCGTCCAGGACCTGGTGCTGAACGGTGAAGTGACCGCCAAGATCTTCAACGGCACCATCAAGAAGTGGAACGACCCGGCCATCGCCGCCCTCAACCCGGGCGCCACCCTGCCGGACCAGGACATCACCGCGATCATCCGCTCGGACTCCTCGGGAACCACCGACAACTTCCAGCAGTACCTCACGGCCGCCTCCAACGGCGCCTGGACCACCGGTGCCGGCTCCGACTTCACCGGTGGCATCGGTGAGGGCGCCAAGGGTTCGGCCGGCGTCGCGCAGGCAGTGGCCTCCGCCCCCGGCTCGATCACCTACGTCGAGAAGTCGTACGCAGACCAGAACAAGCTGTCGGCAGCGCAGATCGACACCGGATCGGGCCCGGTCGCCCTGTCCGACGAGTCCGCGGCGAAGGCGATCGAGGGTGCGCAGTTCAAGGGTGCGGGCGAGGGCGATCTGACCCTCGACCTCGCCTCGATCTTCGGCACCAAGGAAGCCGGCGCGTACCCGCTGGTGCTCGCCACCTACGAGATCGTGTGCTCGAAGGGCTACGACGCCGACACCTCCGCGGCGGTCAAGTCGTTCCTGACCAGCGCCGCCAACGAGGGCCAGGACAACCTGGCCACACAGGGCTACGTGCCGCTGCCCGACTCCATGAAGGAGAAGCTGAACGCGTCGGTCGCCGCAATCGGCTGATTCACACGGTAAGTCGTTCGGACCCGCCCATGACTCGATATTCTGACGATGAAAGATTGGGAGCGCAGATGAGTGAAGCGCACACCGAATCAGCACCTCGCGCCTCCGGCTCCGCTACAGGCGGGGCCGGGGTGGGCGGTCCGAACGGCACTCCGGAGGCCGAGTTGAGTTCCACCAAGGCCGAAACCCCGACCCCGACCGGTACACCTCGCGGCAAAGCCGTCGCGAGGCCGGGAGACCGGATCTTCAAGTCCCTCGCGACCACGTCGGCGATCTTCATCTCCATCCTCATCGCCGCGATCGGCATCTTCCTCGTCTGGCGTGCCGTTCCCGCGCTGAGCCGGAACCAGGTCAACTTCCTCACCAGCCGCGAATGGGTCACCCAGAACATCAACGCCATGGCGTTCGGTGTGCTCGACCTCTTCCAGGTGACGGTCCTGGTGTCGCTGTTCGCGCTCGTGCTCGCGATGCCGGTTGCCCTGGGTATCGCGATCTTCCTCACCGAATACTCGCCGACCTGGCTCAAGCGTCCGCTGGCCTACGTCATCGACCTGCTGGCCGCGGTGCCGTCGATCGTCTACGGCCTGTGGGGTCTGCTGGTGTTCGCACCGGCGATCAGGCCGCTTGCGATGTGGCTCAACGAGACTCTGGGCTGGTTCCCGCTGTTCGCGACGGGCAGCGGTTCGATCACCGGCGGCGGCACCATCTTCACGGCCGGCATCGTCCTCGCCGTCATGATCCTCCCCGTCATCACCGCCGTGACCCGCGAAGTGTTCGTCCAGACACCGACGTCTCACATCGAGGCGGCGCTCGCCCTGGGCGCCACCCGGTGGGAAGTGGTGCGTACCACGATCATTCCCTTCGGCAAGTCCGGCTACATCAGCGGATCGATGCTCGGCCTCGGTCGCGCGCTCGGTGAGACCATGGCGCTGTACCTGATCCTGCGCACCACGTCGCAGCCCTTCGGATGGTCGCTGTTCGACGGCGGCGCCACCATCGCGTCCAAGATCGCCCTCGGCTACGCGGAGTTCAACAACAACATCCAGGCCGGCGCGTACATCGCCGCAGGTCTGGTGCTCTTCGTACTCACGTTCGTCGTGAACGCCGCGGCCCGCGCCGTGATCGCAGGAAAGAAGGACTGACCATGACCGCGACACTCGACAAGCCGGTCAAGGCGCCCACCTTCCGGGGTGTCGGTACCCGGCGGCGCATCACCGATATCACCGCCACCGTTCTCGTGACGCTGGCAGTGCTCGTCGCCCTGGTCCCGCTGGTGTGGGTCCTGGTCACCGCCGTCGTCAAGGGTATTCCCGCCCTGACGTCGGCCACCTGGTTCACCCACTCGCTCAGCGGACTCACGTCGTCGGCCGAGGGCGGCGGTATCTACCACGCGCTGATCGGCACGATCCTGCAGGGACTCGTCTGCGCGGTGCTGTCCATTCCGCTCGGACTGTTCGTCGCGATCTACCTCGTCGAGTACGCCGACCGGAAGTCGCGGCTGGCGAAGTTGACCACGTTCATGGTCGACATCCTCAGCGGTGTCCCGTCGATCGTGGCCGCCCTGTTCATCTACGCTCTGTGGATCGCGACGTTCGGTTTCCCGAAGTCCGGGTTCGCGGTGGCGCTCGCCCTGGTCCTGCTGATGGTGCCCGTCGTCGTCCGCAGCACCGAGGAGATGCTCCGCATCGTGCCGCAGGACCTGCGCGAGGCGTCGTACGCGCTGGGTGTTCCGAAGTGGAAGACGATCGCCAAGATCGTGCTGCCCACCGCGCTGCCGGGCATCATCACCGGCATCATGCTGGCGCTGGCCCGTGTGATGGGTGAGACCGCTCCGCTGCTGATCCTGGTGGGGTACGCACCGTTCATCAACTTCAACCTGTTCGGTGGCGAGATGGGCACCCTCCCCGGCGTCATGGTCGCCGAGATGAACAACCCGACCGATGCCGGTACCAACCGCATCTGGGGTGCGGCGCTGACGCTGATCCTCCTCATCGCGGTCCTCAACATCGCGGCCAAGGTCGTCGGCCACTTCTCACAGGTCCGCAGCAAGTGACACATACACTCGATTTCGAACATCAATCAGTAGGGAGCCGGTAATGGCCAAGCGTCTGGATCTCAAGGACGTCAACATCTACTACGGCAAGTTCCACGCCGTCGCCGATGTCGGGCTGTCGGTCCCCCCGCGGAACGTGACCGCGTTCATCGGTCCGTCCGGTTGCGGCAAGTCGACCGTGCTGCGTTCGCTGAACCGCATGCACGAGGTGACTCCCGGTGCGCGCGTGGAGGGTTCGATCCTCCTCGACGGTGAGGACATCTACGGTTCCGGCATCGACCCGGTCGGCGTCCGCAAGACGATCGGCATGGTGTTCCAGCGTCCCAACCCGTTCCCCACGATGTCCATCAAGGACAACGTGGTGGCCGGCCTCAAGCTGCAGGGCGAGCGCAGCAAGAAGCGTCTCGACGAGGTGGCGGAGCGGTCGCTGCGCGGCGCGAACCTGTGGAACGAGGTCAAGGACCGTCTCGACAAGCCGGGTGGCGGACTCTCCGGCGGTCAGCAGCAGCGTCTGTGCATCGCCCGGGCCATCGCCGTCTCGCCCGACGTCCTGCTGATGGACGAGCCCTGCTCTGCGCTCGATCCCATCTCGACGCTCGCGATCGAGGACCTCATCACGGAGTTGAAGAAGGACTTCACCATCGTGATCGTCACCCACAACATGCAGCAGGCGGCGCGGGTGAGTGACCAGACCGCGTTCTTCAACCTCGAGGCCACCGGTAAGCCGGGACGTCTCGTCGAGATCGACGACACGGAGAAGATCTTCTCCAACCCGACGCAGAAGGCCACCGAGGACTACATCTCGGGCCGCTTCGGATAACCCACACCACACGAGAACGCCCCGGCCTGATCTTCGGCCGGGGCGTTCTCATTGGTATGGACAACTCCCGGTGAACGAACGGGACGCTCGTACGGTCTGACCGTACGAGCGTCCCGTTCGCGCGAAAAGTGTTGGGGAAGTTTACTGTTCCGGGTAGGACGTGAGGTTGTCGGCGTCTTTCACGGCGGTCTCGGTCTCGTCGGGCAGCTTGCCCGTGACCAGGAAGATCACCCGGCGGCCCACCTCGACGGCGTGGTCGGCGAAACGCTCGTAGAAGCGGCCGAGCAGGGTGACGTCGACGGCGGCGGCCACGCCGTGCTTCCACTCGCGGTCCATGAGCACGGTGAACAGGTGCCGGTGGAGGTCGTCCATCGCCTCGTCCTCTTCGCGCAGGCGCGCGGCACGCTCGGGGTCGCGCGTCTCGAGAACCTCGCGGGCTGCGGCGCCGATGGAGACCGCGATGCGCCCCATCTCGGCGAAGTAGCCGTTGACCTCTTCGGGGAGCACGTGGTTGGGATGTCGGCGGCGCGCGATCTTGGCGACGTGGAGCGCCAGGGCACCCATCCGGTCGATGTCGGCGACGATCTGGATTCCGCTGACGACGGAGCGGAGGTCGCCGGCGACCGGTGCCTGCAGGGCGAGGAGGGCGAAGGCCCGCTCCTCGCAGATGGTGCTGAGCTCGGTGATCTTGTCGTGCTCGCCGATGACCTGCTCGGCGAGCGAGAGATCTGCCTGGAGCAGCGACTGGGTGGCTCGCTCCATGGCGACCCCCGCAAGCCCCGCCATCTCACCGAGCAGGTCGGCAAGCTCGGTCATTTGTTCGTTGTAAGCCACGCGCATGAGGTCACAGCCTACGGTGCACGGGAAACCAAGTCACGATCACACGGTGAACGCAGGGTGAACGACGCCGCTGATCGGGACGTCAATCGCAGGACGTGTCGCCCGCGTTCACAACGGCCAGGTCCGCGGGGATTTCCGCGTCCTCCGGCTGGCCGATTCGCACGTCCGCCATGCTGAGCGGGGTGTCGATCGGGCTCGGTGTCTGCACGGTTCCGGTGAAGCTCGAACCGATCGCGACCTCGACGACGGTGCCGAGTCCGGTGGTCGATTCGAGGACCGCACCCGGGAACGACGACGCGAGGGTCGCCGCCTCGGCCTCGTGGCCCGGCGAGAACCGGATGACGGTTTCGCTGCTGGTCCCCGTGTAGTTGCCGACGTTGTAGATCTGGAAGCCCTCGGCGGCCAGGGAGTCGGCGACGGTCGCGGCCAGTCCCGACTCACCCGACGCATTCGACACCTGCACGGTCACGCTGGACGGGTCGACGGCCTGGACCGTCTGCGGGGTGGGCGCGGCCTGCGGTTCGGGGGCGGACGAGGGCAGCGGTTCCGCCCGCTTCTCGCCGGGCAGTGCCTCGTCGTCGATGATGGCGCGGAAGATGGCCTTGATGTCGTCGGTGCGCGGAATCTCGTTGCCCCACTCGGTGGTGCCCGCAGTGGGGACCGTCAGGAACGTGACCGCGCCCGCGTCCACGTTCTGCAGTGAGCGACCGAGCGTGACCAGTGACTTCGTGTCGATGTTCTCCACGAACGTGTCGCGGGTGAACGCGTTGATGAAGCCGTTCAGTTTGCTGGGATTGAGCAGCACCTGACTGGACAGGGCGCCCCGCAGCAGGGCGGAGAGGAATCTCTGCTGCCGGTTGATGCGGCCGTAGTCGCCGTTGCCCTCCGCCTCGACGTGTCTGGCGCGGACGAAGTTCAGTGCGGTCTTGCCGTCGAGCATCTGGGTGCCGGGCTGCGGCAGAACGGTGCCGAGAACGTCGTCCTCGAGCGGCTGGGTGGTACAAACCTTGACCCCGCCGATCTCGTTGACCATCGACTCGAAGCCGGCGAAGTCCATGCCGACGAAGTGGCCGATCTTCAGCCCCGACATCTTCTGGATCACCTTCACCAGGCACTTCGGTCCGCCGAGTGCGTAGGTGGCGTTGAGTTTGTCGCCGTCGGCGGCGGGGAAGGTCTCTCCGGTGTAGGTGCCGCTGTCGTTGTCCCAGCCCTGGCAGACGGGCCGTTCGACGTCGAGGTCGCGGGGGAACGACACCGCGACCACCCGGCTCCGGTCGGCGGGGATGTTGACGAGCATCACCGTGTCGGCGCGGGAGCCCTCGGCGTCGTCGATGGTTCCGGCGCCCACCTCGCCGCTCGCGCCGGCGCGGGTATCGGTGCCGACGATGAGATACGTCTCGTCACCGGTCTGCCCGACGGCGTCGACGATGTCGGTCGACTCGGTGTCGAGTGCCGCGATCTGGTCGAACTTGCCCTCGGTGGAGCGGAGGTAGCCCCAGACGATGCCGGTGCCGGCGAGTGCGACCACCGCCACGAGCGCGACGACGGCGCGTCCCACTGCACGGAGACGCTTGCGTTTGCGGGTCTTGTTGAGAGCCAGGCGCGTGGTGCCCGGGTTGCCGACCACCTGCGGTACCGCGGTGGTCTCGGCGGAATCCGCGACCCATTCGAGTTCGGGCGGGGTCTGCGGCGGCTCCGGCGGCGGGGCTGCCGGAGGGGTCTTACGTGGCGGAACCCCGGGAGGCGGCGGTTGCCGCTCGTCGATCGGGGGAAGGGTCTCCGTTTTCTCCGGATCGTGGGGCTCGTTCGATTCGTTCTCGGCGACCTTCTCGTCCTCGGCGACCTTCTTCACCAGGTCGGCGACGGAGAGCCCTTCGGTGGGCCCGCCGGCGGCCCGGCGGCCGATCCGGCCGCTGTCGTGGCGGGACGGTTCGGTGCGTTCCACCGGCGCACGGCGCTCGGGGGACGCGGTCCGTTCGGGAGGGCGCTGTTCGGGAGGGCGCTGCTCGGGAGGGCGCTGTTCGGGAGGCGACTGAAGGGGCGGGAGTCGCCGCGGCCGCCCCGACTGGGATTCCCGGTAGCTGGGATCCGCTAGAGGACGCTCCCAGGGGGCGCGGGATTCGGGAGTCGGTGAGTCCGCACTGTGATCATCACCCACCGATGCAACCTGACCTCTCCGCCGACTCGGACCTCCGTCGGCCCCGACGGATTCCAGCCATAGTACTTATCGAACGTCGGGGCCCCCCACAAGTCCCGAGGGGACGCGCGTTCGTGCCGCTAACCACCGGAATGCATGAGGTCGGCGCCGGCGGGCACCAGGCAGTCGTCGGGGTCGTCGAGCCACCCCTCGGGGAGTGCGACCGTGCCGGGTGATCCCTGCCGCCCGCGCGGACCCTCGGCGTCCTTGGGGAACGGGATGGTCGGATCGAGTTGGGCGAGGAGGTCGTCGAGTTCGGTGAGTTTGCTCACGAGGGCCATCGCGACCCGCAGTTCGGACCCGGCGGGGAAGCCCCGCAGGTACCAGGACACGTGCTTGCGCAGTTCACGCAGGCCCTTGTCCTCGCCGTGGTGATCGGCGAGAAGTTCCGCGTGCCTGCGGATGATCGTGGCCACCTCGCCGAGGTTGGGCGGAGTGGGCTGCGGGTTTCCGTTCAGTGCCGCGCTCAGCTCCGCGAACAACCACGGCCTGCCGAGGCACCCGCGTCCGACGACGACGCCGTCGCACCCGGTCTGCTCCATCATGCGGGCCGCGTCCTCGGCCGCGAAGATGTCGCCGTTCCCGAGGACGGGCACGTCGGTGACGTGCTCCTTGAGCCGGGCGATCTCGTTCCAGTCGGCCGTGCCGGAGTACCGCTGCGACGCGGTCCGCGCGTGCAGCGCGACGGCGGCGGCACCCTCGCCTGCGGCGATCCGGCCTGCGTCGAGATGCGTGTGATGCTCGGCGTCGATGCCGACGCGGAACTTGACGGTCACCGGGACGTCGGTGCCCTCGGTGGCCTTCACGGCCGCCGCGACGATCCGGCCGAACAGGGTGCGCTTGTACGGCAGCGCCGCACCGCCGCCCTTGCGGGTCACCTTGGGGACGGGGCAGCCGAAATTCATGTCGATGTGATCGGCGATGTTCTCGTCCACGATCATCTTGGCCGCGGCGTACGTGGTGTCCGGGTCGACGGTGTACAGCTGCAGCGACCGTGGCGTCTCGGTCGGGCCGAATGTCGTCATGTGCAGGGTCGCGGGCTGCCGCTCGACGAGCGCCCGCGCGGTCACCATCTCGCAGACGTACAGGCCGGACGTGCTGCCCGCGCGTTCCGTCTCGAGCTCACGGCACAGTGTGCGGAAGGCGACGTTGGTGATCCCGGCCATGGGGGCCAGAACCACCGGACTGCGCAGCTCGAGCGATCCGATACGAAGGGATGACATTGACGACCTCTGGGAAAGTGCTGGAAAAAACTGTGCCCGGTACCGAATCCGGTACCGGGCACAGGATAACTGTTTACGTCAGGAAGCCTTCTGCTCGCGCTTCTTGGCCTCGCGGGCCAGCATGCGGTCGCGCTGCTCCTCGAACTTGGTGGCCTGGCTCTCGAGGTTCTCGAGGAACTTGCCGAGGCTCTCGCGGATCTCTTCGCCGCGGGCGGTGAAATCGTTCCGCTCGAAGATGCTCCACTTGCGCAGGACGGGCATCACGACCTCTTCGAGGTGCTGACGCAGGTCGTAGATGCCGTGCTTGGCCATGAGGACACCGTTGCGCCGGAAGTTCGGCATACCGGCACCCGGCATCTGGAAGTTCTGGACGATCATGTTGACGGCCTCGAGCGCCTGGTCGGGCGCGAGGTCGAGGGCCGCACCGCACATGTTGCGGTAGAAGATCATGTGCAGGTTCTCGTCGGCCGCGATGCGCTGCAGCATCTTGTCGGCGATCGGGTCCTTGCATGCCTTACCGGTGTTGCGGTGGCTCACGCGGGTGGCGAGTTCCTGGAACGTGACGTATGCGACGGAGTGGAGGAAGCCTGCGTCGACGTCGGCGGGGGATGCGAAGCCGTTCGTCATGTGCTCCATGCGGAAGCGCTCGAGCTGGACGGGGTCGACGGCGCGGGTCACGACGAGGTAATCGCGCATCACGATCCCGTGACGGTTCTCCTCGGCGGTCCAGCGACCGACCCACGTTCCCCACGCGCCGTCCTGCGAGAAGTTCTCGGCGATCTCGCGGTGGTACGACGGCAGGTTGTCCTCGGTGAGGAGGTTCGTGATCATCGCGGCCTTGGCGACCTCGTCGAGCTGCGACTGCTCGGGGTCCCAATCGCTGCCGCCCATCGCGGCGAAGTTGCGGCCTTCGTCCCACGGAACATAGTCGTGGGGATGCCATTCCTTGGCCATGGAGAGGTGGCGGTTGACGTTCTCTTCTGCAACCGGCGACAACTCCTGCAGCAGTTCGAGTTGGGTCAGGTCCCTCGCCATGTGTAATGCCTCCAGTAGCTCAAATTTGACTTTGTTCAGCCTACGGCACCGTAAGTAGGTTGGTAAACGCCGTCGGCGGCCCGGGAACCGTCGAAGTTACCGATCCGTAATGGACCTTCCGGGATGTGTCGCCGCCACGCGGCGAACCGTTACATGACAGTGTACTGATGAGGTTGCGTGTGCGGTGACCAGCGTAATCATCCCAGGGAGAGATCATCACAGCGACGCGCGGGCAGTTGTGGACGATCGCAGATTTGTGGGTCTCCACAGATTCCCCGCCCCAACTCGAGCCGTGTCGGCGGTTGCGCTGGGGACGGTTCGTCCGGCTCCGAGTCTCCTGGGAATTCGATCCACCCCAGGTGTGAATATCGCCACCCCCGGACTTCCGGCATCGGTGGATCCCGTATGTCCGTTATGCCTGTTGCGGTCGGTCGGGGTGCTGCCGACAATCGTCACATGGGCAACAACATGAGCCGCCTCGAAGAGATCGCCGCCGAATTGCCCGAAGCCGTACGGGTGGACATCGAGCAGTGGGACGGGCACCCGACGTTCCGGGTGCGGGGCAAGAACTTCGTGTTCAGTGACGTGAACGCCACCCGGTTGACGGTGAAGCTCACCGTCGACGAGGCGGAAGCGGTGGTCGCGACGGAACCGGGGGCGGAGCCCGCGGGATACGGTCTCGGGAGACACGGCTGGATCGCAGTGGACGTCGCGGACGCGGATGGGCCCCGGTGGGAACAGTTGCGTGAGTGGATCAGGACGTCGTACACGCTCGTCGCGCCGAAGCGACTGGCCAAGCAGGTGCTGGACGAAGAACCGTTGCCGACGCAGGGAGACCAGTCATGACAACCGACAACAGCGCACCCACCGCCACGCCGGCGAAGTCAGGACTGCCGTCGTGGGCCAAGAAGGCCATCGGGATCGCCGTCCTTCTGGTGGTACTGGTCGTCGCGTATTTCATCCTCGCGGCGTACCTCCCGCGGGCGTGGGCGCAGAACGTGGGCGGAATGGCGGACGGCAGCTTCGGCGGCGGCATCCTGTGGGGACTGCTGTTCGGCACCCTGTGCACCCTGCTGCCCCTGCTGCTGTTCCGCGGGGCATGGCGACTGTTCCGCAAGCGCCGGTTCAAGCCCGTGCAGATCGTATTCCTGATCCTCGGAGTCCTTGTGGTGCTGCCCAATCTGCTGACGCTCAGTGTGGTGCTCGGCGGCAACAGCGCGGCGCACGCCGGTGAACGGATCATGGACGTCGACGCGCCCGGCTTCCGCGGTGCGTCGCTCGCCGGCGCGATCATCGGGGTGGTGCTGTTCCTCGGAGTCGCCGGAGTCAGCTTCACGTACCGCAAGCGCGGTGAGGATCTCGCCGAGATGCGCAGGGACACGAAAGCGAAAGACGGGCAGGTCGGCGGCGACGGGCCGTCACCCGCCACGCCCTGAGGATTCACCATACGAGCACGGGTTTGATCACCGCACCCGCGGCCTGATCGGCGACGGCGAGGTTGATGTCCTCGAACCGGTACTCGGCGACGAGGCGGTCGAACGGAATCTCCCCTCGGCGTGCAGCGCCAGCAACTGCGGAATGAACTGCTGCACCGACGAATCGCCCTCGACGCAGCCGCGGAGTGTCTTGCCGTTCAGCATCAGGTCCTGAACGTTCACCGCCACTTCGGGTGCGCCCAGTCCGACGACCACGGCGCTGCCTCGCGCCCGCAGCGACGACGCGCGGGTTCCGGATCCGCCGCGAAAAGCGTTGCGATGCACACGGATCGGGAGGAGAGACCCGCACTTCGGCATTGGTCGCAGTCACCGCAGTGGCGGTAGCTGAGAATCACGTGGTCGCCGGGCGTGACCTGCATTGCTGTTCCCCGGGTTCCGCGCGGGGGGCTGGGACACGGCCGGGACCTCAGTCCCGTTCGAGCAGGAAGTAGTAGTGCCTGCCGCCGTCGAGGACCAGCGCGGACTTGCCGTTCATGATGCCCATGAGCGTCGAGTCGTCCACCTTCTTGAAGTGATCGAAGATGGGAGCGCCGTCGTACACCATGGTCGCGGTGACCTCGTCCCGGAACTCGATGTTCCACAGACTGGCCTCGCCGTTGCCACCCTCGACGTCGGAATAGAGGTTGCCGTCCGCGTCACGGCAGATCAACGGCTTCGCGTCCTCGAGGGAGTGGAACGTCTTTCCGTGCCAGCGGCTCGCGACCAGCTTGTCGTGCAGGCGGTGGCCGGTGGCGAAGTCGTCGCCCTTCCAGCTGCCGAGGATGTCCTCTGCCCGCACGGTGTCGAGTGCCGCCCACACGGCGTCGAGTTCGTCGGAGGAGACGCCGGTGTCGCGCCGTCGAAGCTCGTGGAACGTGCTGCGGGCCTGATCGATGTCCATGGTCGTACCTCGGGTCTCGTGTGGAGGTGCAGATGGAAGAGTTTCCGAACCAAGTTGTTCGTCAACGCGCACGCTACGCCGAACCAGATGGTTCGGCAACGGGCGATTTAGGATGTCGCCATGCGATCAGCGGGAGAAGCCACGCGCGAGCGGATCCTCGCCGCGGCCAAGGACGAATTCGCCCGCTACGGAGTCGCCGGGGCCCGGATCAACCGAATCGCGGAGGCGGCCCGGGCGAGCAAGGACCGCCTGTACGCGTACTTCGACAGCAAGGAAGCGCTGTTCGACGCCGTCATCCAGCAATGGATCGTGGAGACGACGGAACAGACGGCACTGCGGGGCGACGACCTGCCGGGGTACGCGGGCCGCCTGTTCGACGACTACGTGGCGCACCCCGAGAACGCCCGGCTACAGGAGTGGGCCGACCTCGAGATGCGGGAACAGATCGCGGACAGCGACGCGCGGATGGTCACCCTGCGGCCCAAGGCCGCCGAGATTCGCCGAGGGCAGCAGGAGGGATTCGTCGATCCGTCGTGGAACGCAGGCGAACTACTGCTCGTGATCACCGACATCGCCCGGTCACTGGCCACCGCCCCCGGCGGCAGGAAGTCGGGGGAGCGCACGGTGGCGCAGCGGCGGCAGACCGCTGTCGAGGCGGTTCGGCGGTTGATCCGAGTGCCCTCGGTGGAGGACGCGCCGGGCCGCGAGTGAGTGCCGCTCAGCTGCGGAGTAGCACGTTGAGCCGAGCGGCCTGCCGTGTGAGGTGGTCGCGTTCGGGGAGATTGGGCGCCTTGTCGGCCGCTTCCGCGTAGAGCCGTGCCGCCCTTGCCAGGTCGCCGTCCCGCTCGTGGAGATACGCCGCCACCGCCGTGTGACGGGGCAGCGCGTCGTCCAGCGCCGCGAGTGCGGCCAGTCCGGCGCGCGGGCCGTCGGCCTCACCGACCGCGACGGCCCGGTTGAGGCGGGCCACCGGGCTGTCGGTGAGATCCACCAGTTCGTCGTACCACTCGACGATCTGCACCCAGTCGGTCTCCTCGGCCGTCCGGGCGTCGGCGTGGAGCGCGGCGACGGCGGCCTGGGCCTGGAACTCGCCCAGGCGGTCGCGGGCGAGCGCTGCCTGGAGTATGTCGACGCCCTCGGCGATCAGGCGGGTGTCCCACAGGCCGCGGTCCTGTTCGGCAAGGGGTACGAGGCTGCCGTCGGGCCCGGTCCGGGCCGGGCGTCGCGCGTGGTGGAGCAGCATGAGCGCGAGCAGTCCCGCGACCTCCGGATGGTCGATCGCGGCCGCGAGTTGGCGGGTGAGCCGGATCGCCTCGGCGGCGAGGTCGACCTCGCCGGAATACCCCTCGTTGAACACGAGGTAGAGCACCCGCAGCACCGTCGCGACGTCGCCGGGCTGGTTGAACCGGACGCCCGAGACGGTCCGCTTGGCCCGGCTGATGCGCTGGGCCATCGTCGCTTCCGGCACCAGGTAGGCCTGCGCGATCTGACGCGTCGTCAGGCCGCCGACCGCGCGCAGCGTCAGTGCGACGGACGATGCCGGTGTCAGGGACGGGTGCGCGCACAGGAAGTACAGCTGGAGCGTGTCGTCGACGGCCTCGACCGGTCCCGGCGTGGGCTCACCCTCGATGCGCTCCTCGCGTTGCCGGCGGGAGGTGTGGGCGCGGGCGGTGTCGAGGAACTTCCGCCAGGCCACGGTGACCAGCCAGCCCTTCGGGTCCCGCGGCGGGTCGTCCGGCCACACGCGCACCGCCTCGACCAGGGCGTCCTGCACGGCATCCTCGGCCGCCGCGAAGTCGGCTCCGCGGCGGACGAGGATCCCGATCACCGTGGGGGTGAGGGTGCGCAGTACCGCCTCATCCACCGTGGCATTCCATGGTGGTCGAGGGTGCGGTGAGGAACGGACGCAGTTCGAGCCATTCGTGGATCGGTTTCCCGCCGGCACCCGGCGCCGCGGACAGCTCGCCGGCGAGTTCGAGCGCCCGCTCGTAGGTGTCGACGTCGATCACCATCCAGCCGGCGATCAGGTCCTTGGTCTCCGCGAACGGGCCGTCGGTGACCGGTGGCCGTCCCTCGCCGCCGTAGCGGACGAACGTGCCCTCCGGGGCGAGCGCCTGACCGTCGACGAACTCCCCGGTCCCCTCCAGCTTGGTCGCGAAATCCTGCATGTACTGCACGTGCGCGGAGATCTCCTCTGGCGTCCACTCGGTCATCGGGACGTCGTTGACCGCCGCCGGCGCGCCGCGGTAGTGCTTGAGCAGCAGGTACTTGGCCATCGCGAACTCCTTGGTGAGGTACGGCCCATTGTGGCCGTGTTCACTGCGGGGACGGAGCCGGTCGCGGATTCTCGACATTCCGCGACCACGGTGAGTACGCCGTCCGGTCGACGGGCGGCCACATGGTGACCACTCCGCCGCTCCGAACGCGTCGATCGCACTACCTGACCAGGATGAACTGGTCAGGACGGTGCCCCCAGTAGGGCTCGAACCTACGACCTGCGGATTAAAAGTCCGTAGCTCTACCAACTGAGCTATAGGGGCGCGGGGCCAGAGTCTAGTGCGCAGACGGTGACCGAGAGAACAGCACCCCCGGCACGGCGCGCCGCCCGGGGGATCGAAAGGGTCGGCTCGGGTGCGCACCCCCTGCAGCGCACCCGAGCCGAACCAAATTATACCACTTGGTGTGTTTTCGGCAGCGGTCCGATTCCCGCTCCGTAACAGGATTCAAGTATGTTTTCGAGAAGTTTTGATGAACTTAAGAATGCTGTGTCGCTATTTTCAAAACAGGGATACTGTTATGTATGGCTCCAAGCTCGCCACTGTAGGGCGAAAGCGGGGGTTACTACATTTGGGAGAGGGATTCACCGTCATGGCACGTCAGCAGGAGCGTGCGCGACGCACTCGCGCTGCACTGGTGGAGTCGGCCGCGATCGAGTTCGCGAAGCGCGGCTATGCGGCGGCGTCGGTCAACACGATCCTCGAAGGCTCGAACGCCACCAAGGGGGCGATGTACTTCCACTTCCAATCGAAGGAAGAACTCGCCCGCGCCGTCCTCCAGTCCGGGGTGGAGCAATTCACCGCCCTGACCGACAGGTGGACGAGTCGCACGGACATCGGGCCCTTCGAGGCTCTGCACGGTTTCGTGATCGACTTGGCGAAGCTGTTCCATTCGAGCGTCATCGTGCGTGCCGAGTTCCGGCTGATCGTCGAACCCGAGTTCTACCCGGACGTGCAGTCCGGCGGTTCGCAGGTGTGGGGACGAACCGCGCACGAGTTCGCGATCCGCGCCCAGCGGGACGGGTTGCTGCGCGCCGATGCCGACCCGGAGAAGTTCACCCGGGTCCTGGCGGCGTCTCTAGCCGGCCAGCGGTACATGTCCGACATGACCGTGCTGGAGGGCGACCTCGGCGCACGGTTCGTCGAATCGCTCGAGGTGATCCTCGAGGCGATGGCTTCACCCGAGTGGCTGGAGAAGTTTGCGAGGGACGGATGGCCGGATTTCGCGTCAGAACTGCCCGATTCGTAGTCTGACCTGGCGATTTGGGAAATTCTCGATCCGTGTCCTAAGCTATCCAAGCTCCCAACGGAACGCCGTTGAGGTACTGGTTCGGAGAGATCCGACGGGCCCCCTTCGTCTAGCGGCCTAGGACGCCGCCCTTTCAAGGCGGTAGCGCGGGTTCGAATCCCGTAGGGGGTACGTTTGACCGGTGTCGAGCATGCGGTATGGTTCGACGGCAGTAAAAGTGACACGCAGTAACGCTTTACACTTGTAGAGCACAGCAGGAAAAGCAAGGCCCTGTGGCGCAGTTGGTTAGCGCGCCGCCCTGTCACGGCGGAGGTCGCGGGTTCGAGTCCCGTCAGGGTCGCAAGTGTGTTGCCGATACCGAGTATCGGCAACACAATGCGATAGGCATTCGGTTCGGGTGCCGTCCGGCCAGGTAGCTCAGTTGGTACGAGCGTCCGCCTGAAAAGCGGAAGGTCGCCGGTTCGATCCCGGCCCTGGCCACCACGATTCACAGAAACTCCGTTGTCGAGAACGTCGACAGCGGAGTTTTTTCGTTCCCACCCCACGTGAGTGCCAAAGTGTGTTCCTGCACACTTTGGCACTCACATGGGGTTGGCGTCGCGCGACGCCGGCGAAGTGTCTGTCGCTAGGCTGACGTCCATGAGCACTGCTGAAGAGCCGCTGACGGCGGGCCGCGACGGGTTGTTGTCGTTGCTCCGCAACGGGCAGCTGCCCTCGCGTGGGGCCAAGGCCCCACAGCGGGAGCGATACCAGCGGATCGTCGCCGCGGCGATGGAACTCGCGTCCGAGGGCGGGTACGACGCCGTGCAGATGCGGGCCATCGCGGATCGGGCGGGCGTCGCGCTGGGCACCGTGTACCGCTACTTCCCGTCGAAGAACCACATGCTGGTGATGGGCCTGCTGATGGTGTTCGAGGGCATGCGGTCCCGGTTCGAGGACGTCGCGATCCCCGGCGACACACCGTCGGAGCGGATCCTGTTCGTCCTCCGGAAGAACACCGAAGTCCTGGAGAAGGACCGGCCGCGGTACGAGGCCCTCGTGCGTGCGTTCATGTTCGCGGACGCGTCGGCGTCGGCCGAACTGGATGCGTTCGGCGCCCTGATGACGGAGATGTTCGCGAAGACCATCGGTGTCGAGCAGATCTCCGACGACCAGTTGAACGCGATCCGCGTGATCGGCGACGTCTGGATGTCGAGCCTGGTGTCCTGGGTGGCGGGCCGCATCTCGGTGGACGAGGTGATGGCCCACCTGGGGCTCGCGGTCCGTCTCGTGTTCCGCCGCCTCGGCGGCTAGCCGACGCGCCCGAAGTAGGCGTCCCGGATCACCGCCCTGTCGTCGATCTCGCCCGCATCCGCATCCATGACGACGCGTCCGACGTCGAGGACGGTGACGTGATCGGCCACGCTCATCGCGGCGTCGACGGCCTGCTCGACGAGCAGGACCGCCAGCCCGGCCTCCTTGAGGATGCTCACGCGGTCCATGACTTCGCCGACGATCACGGGCGCCAGCCCGCCGGACGGCTCGTCGAGCAGTAGCAGGGTGGGTTTCGCCATCAGCGCCTGCCCGATCGCCAGCATCTGCTGCTGCCCGCCGGACATCGCACCGGCGAGCAGGCCGCGTTTCGCGCCGAGGACGGGGAACAGGTCGTAGATCCGCTCCACCTCTTCGCGGACGGCCGACCGTCTCATCCTGCGGACGTACCCGCCGAGAATCAGGTTCTGTTCCACGGTCTGCCGGTGGAAGACCCGCTTCCCCTCCTGCACGTAGGCCATTCCCCGGCGGACCCGCCGGTGCGGCGCCACCTTCGCGATGTCGCGGCCGTCGAACTCGATCGTCCCGGCGGACACCCGGTTCAGCCCCGAGATGGCACGCAGGGTGCTGGTCTTCCCCGCACCGTTCCGGCCGAGCAGCGCGGTGACCTTGCCGGGCCACACGTCCAGCGAGACGTCCCACACCACCCGCAGGTCGCCGTAGCCGGATTGCACGTTCCGCAGACTCAGCAGCGGTGTCGTCTGTTCGCTCATGAGGTCGCCTCTCCGGCCAGTTCCGTGTCCTCGGCGGCGACGCCGAGGTATTCGCTGAGTACGCGAGGGTTGTGTTCGATCGCGGACGGCGGACCTTCGGCGATCACGCGGCCCTGGGCGAGCACGACGATGGTGTCGGCGAGTGCCAGTACCAGGCGAAAGTTGTGCTCGACCAGCACGATCGTGCAGCCGGCGTCGCTGAGCTGTCGGATCAGGCCGGCGAGGCGTTCCACTTCGTCCTCGTCGAGGCCGGACGCGACCTCGTCGAGCAGCAGGACCCGCGGTTCGGCGACCACCGAGCGGGCGACCTCGAGCAGCCGCCGCATTCCCAGCGGGAGCGAGGTCGCGGTCTCGTCGCGCAGATGCGACAGTCCCACGATGTCGAGTGCGCGCTCGGCCTCGGCGATGTCGGCGGCGCGGACCCTGTGATGGCGGGGAAGCCGCAGGACGGTCGAGAGCATCGATACCCGGTCGGTGCTGTATCGGCCGGAGGCCACGGCCTCGAGGACGGTGACGCCGTCGGGGATGTCGGGTGTCTGGAATGTGCGGGCCACGCCGCATCCGGCGACCCGTTCCGGCGCCTTGCCCTGGACCTCGGTGTCACCGATCAGGATACGCCCGGAGTCGGGGCGGTAGAACCCGCAGATCATGTTCAGCATCGTGGTCTTGCCCGAGCCGTTCGGTCCGATCAGTGCGGTGATGCTGCCCGGTTCGGCACGCAGCGACGCGTCGTCGAGTGCCTGGTTGCCGCCGAACGCTTTCGAGATGCCGTCGACCACGAGCACCTGACCCGACATCGGTTCCATCGCCGGTCGATCCGTGTCGCCGGGGCGGGTGCGTGTTCCGCGGCCGGTCAGGCCCGCCGCGCGGTCCAGCCGCGCCGTCGCCTGCTTGGCGACCTTCGCGAGGCCACCACTGAGGAGGACGCCGCCGAGGATCAGGAATCCGCCGTAGAAGACGAGGGCGTACTGCTGGAACTCGGACGACTGGTTCGGGCCGAGTTGCATGATCGCCGCCCCGACCGCCGCGCCGTAGACGCTGGTCGCGCCCCCGAGGATGCATGCCGCGAGAACTGCTGTCGCGAACGTGAATCCGAATGCCTCGGGGGAGACGTACATGTCGATGTTCGCGAACAGGGCGCCCGCGAGGCCCGCGGGAAAGGCACCGATCGCATAACCGAGAAGCTTCATCCGGAACACCGAGATGCCCACCGAGGACGCGAGGACGGGACTCTGTCTGAGGGTGCGGAACGCGATGCCGTGCCGGGAGACCACCAGGTTGCGCACGACCGCGAACCAGAGGATCGCGACGATCACGACCACCAGGTAGAACCGGTCGGAGTCGATCGCCTCACCGAACAGGGTGGCCGGTTCGATCCCGCTGAGGCCGTTGCGGCCGCCGGTGGTGTCCCCGAAGACGGCGATGATGTCCGGGACGAGGAGAACGAGGAAGAACGAGGTCATCGCCAATGACCAACTGCCGAGCCGCAATCCCGGAATTCCGGTGACGATCCCCACCGCGAGCGCGACCAGGCCCGAGACGGTCAACTGCAACACGATGTCCGTGTACCCGGCGATCGACATGAGCCCGGCGGTATACGCCCCGGCCGCGTACATCGCGGCCTGGCCGAGAGCGAGTTCCCCCGCGTAGCCGAGACTGAGATTGAGGCCGCTGACGACAAGCGCGAGAATGCAGGCGAGTTGCACCTGCCGGGACAGCGCGAAGCCCAGACCGAACTCCGGCAGGAACAGCACGAGGAGACCGACGGCGAGCGGGAAGAGCCAACCCGGAGCCGATCGAATCAGGCGCCACAGAGCCATTGTTCACACCACCCGTTCCCGCGTCCGGCCGAACAGTCCGGCCGGACGCACCATGAGGATCGCGATGAGGACGACGAAGACCGCGATGTTGCTGTACTGGCTACCCAGTTCGAGAGCGGCGAACGACTCGACGAGACCGACGGTCAGGCCGCCGACCAATGCGCCGGGGAGTGAGCCGAATCCGCCGATGGCCAGGGCGACGAAGCCCTTGATGGCCAGCGCCGAACCCAGGGTGGCCACCGCGAACGTCTTGGGACCCACGAAGAGCCCGAGGAAACCGGCGAGCGCGCCGGAGAACGCGAACGCACCGAGGGCCAGCGCCGGACGTTGACGCCGCGCAACAGGGCGGCTTCGCGGTCCTCGGAGATGCCGAGGAGCGCGAGACCGGTCATGGTCTTCGTCCCGACCCGGCCGAGGACGACCACCAGCACGACCGCCAGAATCAGCAGCACGATCTCGACGGGATAGGTGCGGCCGCCGAGGACCGTGATCGGATCGTTCGAACCGAAGAACGGGACGGTGAGCGGTTCGCTTCCCCAGATCAGCTGCGTCGCACCGTTGATCAGGGTCGCGGCGCCGAGCGTGGTGACGAGCTGATTCTGGTGATCGCGGACCGGCCGGACCGCGACGATCTCCTCGATCCCGGCCAGGATCATCACGGCGACCGTCGCCGTCACCGCGACGACGAGGATCGGCAACTTCAGGGTGACCAGGCCGGTGTAGGCGACGAACGTGCCGACCATCATCAGCTGGGCCTGAGCGAAGTTGAACGTGTGGGACGAGATGAAGACGATGTTGTAGCCGATCGCGACGAGCGTGTAAACCGCCCCCAGCGCGAGGCCCGACCAGACGATGGTCACCGGTTTCTCCTGTGCTCGGGGGTCACGCGCTCGGGTTTCCGTACTGGCCGTTGAGGAGTGGGCTCGGCGGCACGAACTTGTACGCCTCGTCACCCGGCTTCGACGCGTGCGAGTCGGCCGAGAAGTGATACGACGGGGAGAACGCGGTCTCGGCGCCGTCGAGGACCTCCTGGTTCTCGAGCGCCTCGGCGAGGGCTTCGGGATCGGAGGAGGATCCGGCCTTGTTCGCGGCAGCCACGACGAGGGGCAGTGCGTCGTAGTTGTCGGCGAGGATCAGCGTCGACGGGATGTCGCCCATCGCCTTCATGTTGTCGACCATGGTGTTGACGGCGGTGTCGTTCACGTCGTAAACCGTGCTCGAGAGCACGTGCATGACCAGGTTCGCCGTGGCCGGAGTGCCCAGCACACCTTCCGGTGCCGCCTTCGAGACCAGCGACGTTCCCGCGACCGACGTGTTCCCGACGAGTGGAATGTTCCAGTCGAGCCGCTGAAGGCTCGCGAGGAGGTATCCGAGTGGTGCCCCGTAGGCGTCCACGACGAGTGCCTGTGTGCCCCGGTTCTTCAGCGACTGCAGTTGGGCCGTCATGTCGAGCGCCGCGGTGTCGTACTCCTCGGATCCGGTGCTGCTCACGCCTTCACCGCCCAGCGCGTCTTCCATCGCCTGCCCGAATACTTCACCGTAGGCGCTGCTTCCGTGAATGATGCCGACGGACTGGTAGCCCTTGCCCTTGGTGTATCGGGCGATGGTCTCGGCGTTCTCGGCCGGTCCCGAGGCGAGGTCGAAGTTGAGCGGGTACTTCTCGGGGTTCGCCGAATCCTCGGTGGGCCCGATGTTGAACGAGAGGATCTTGTTCTGCGCGAGGATCGGCAGTGTCGCGGTGGTGATGGTCGACGGGCCGGAGTTGAGGAAGAGGTCGGGCTTCTTCCCCGACGCGATGGCCTCCCGCAGCTTGGACACGGCCGTCGTGGCGTCGCCCGCGTCGTCGACGACGGTGATCTCCACTTGGCGTCCGCCGACACCGCCCGCCCTGTTCACGGCCTCGGCGCTCGCTTTCGCTGCGAGCACGGACGTCTGCGCGTTGGCGGCGAGCGCGCCCTGCCCGCTGATTCCGCCGGTCACGAGCACCCGGTAGGGGCCGCCGGCGGCGTCGGCGTCGTCTGCGCCCGCGCCGGAACACCCGGTGAGCGCGAGTGCGGTTGCGGCGAGCGCCGCTGTGAGAGCTGAGGATCGAATTCGCATGGGCGCCCCTTCAACATGAGCAAGCAAGTGCTTGGTTCGGCAAAAGGTAGCAGAACTAACGGTCGATGTCCGCGGAATGTCTCACTCGGCGGGAGGATCTCGCGGACGTGCCGAACTCAGCGAAACGACTGCCGGATCACCGGTTCTCGCCGTTCGAGGATGGTGGCGGTGTGCTGCCGGACCATCGTGTCGAGGTGCTCACCCTGCGGTGCGAGCCAGAAGTCGCCGCGGTCGATGCCCGCGAAGACCAACTCCGCGAACGTGTCTGCGTCGAGTCCGTCGGTGTCGAGCAGTTCGCGCATCTGCGTGACCATCCGATCGACGGCCGGATGGGAGACGGCCCCGAACGGGTTGTCGAACACGGATGTGACGACGGGCCCGGGTGCGAGCACGCTCGCGGACACCGGGGCGTCGATCATGCTCAACTCCATCTGCAGACACTCGGTGATCGCGACCACCGCGAATTTCGATGCGCTGTACGGCGACATCATCGGGCCCGGTGCGAAACCGCCGACCGACGCCGTGTTGACGACGCGGCCGGCGCCGCCCTGATCGAGCATCCGCGGAACGAACGCGCGGATCCCGTTGACGACGCCCGTGATGTTGACGCCGAGTGCGGCGTCCCAGTCGGATTCGCCGAGTTTCCAGAGGAATCCGGCCCGCATGATGCCGGCGTTGTTGAAGAGCAGATCCACCCGGCCGAACGAGTCGAACGCGAGTTCGGCCAGTACGTGGACGGATCGGGAGTCGGACACGTCGGTGACGCGGGTGAGGGCGCCGCCCAGTTCCGCGGCCGCCCGGTCGAGCGCGGCCGCGTCGATGTCGGCGAGCACCACCGCCATGCCGCGGGCGTGCGCATGCCGCGCTATTCCCGCCCCGATTCCCGAGGCCGCGCCGGTGACGACGACAACCTGCTGTGCACCTGATTCCGGTTTCGTCACGGCTCGACGGTAGGACCGTCGACGGCGGCCTCGGCCCGGTCCTCTCGCTCAGCGGGAGGATTCAGGTGCCGCGACCCCACAGCGGTTCGAGGTCCGGGCCCTCCTCGCCGTGCTGCGCACCCCGGAAGCGTGCCGCGAAGACGATCCAGCCGATGGCGGCCATCAGCAGGAAGCTGACAAGCCGATAGACGACGATCGCGGACACCGCTTCGGAGCCGGCCATTCCGCTGGCGGTCAGGGCGGGAACCAGCACGGCGTCCATGACACCGAGCCCCGCGGGCAGGAGTGGGATGGCCGAACCCGCGGCGTTGCCCGCCGCGTATGCGACGGCGAGCCCGGCGAACCCGGGATGGGCGCCGACGGCGTAGCACGCGAACGCGAGGCACGAGGCGTCGGCGATCCAGTTGAACAGCGACCACCCGAACGCGCGAGCGGTGTCGCGGCGATCCATCCGGACGGCGCTCATCTGGTCGACGATGTGCTTCCACCGACGAACCCCGGTCAGTGGAGGCTTCTTTCGCAGCGCGTTGACGCCGCGCAGCGCGGTGATGCCCACCCCCTCGAGCGCGTCGGGTCGCGACGCGGCGTACTGGGCCACGACGAGGAAGGCGCACAGGCCACCGAACGTGAAGATCAGCGAGAACGGGTTGGTCTTGGCTCCGACGAGCAGTGCGCCCGCCAGTCCGACGAGCGCCAGGCCGATCGCCTGGAGGACGCCGGCCATCACCAGCTGCCACGTCGCGATCACCGGCGACGCACCCCAGATCCGCGTCTGCCGGTACGTGAACGTCGTCGCGAGAACTGGGCCGCCCGGCAGCGTCACGCTCATCGAGTTGGACGCGAACGTCACCGCCAGCGATTGCCGCTGCCTGATGTGCACGCCCGCGACCCCCAGCAGGCAGCGCTGCACGCGGGCGAAGCTCGACATCGACGCCAGCGACGCGACGACGGCCGCGGCCACCCATCCCCATTCGAGGTCGCCGAGGTTCTGGACGCTCTCGGACAGGTCCGGCCAGATGAGGACCATCTCCACCGCGAGCACCACGACGAGCAGGCCGCCGATCACCCATGCAACACGACGCCTGCGGGGCGTCGGGCGGGTGTTCTCGGCGTCAGTCATACGCGTCCATTACACATGGCGGGTGATCAGACCGTGTATCCGCCGTCGACGTCGAGCTTCTGCCCGGTGACGAATCCGGCCCGGTCGCCGGCGAGGAAGCAGACGGCCTCGGCGACGTCGGCGGCGGTGCCGAACCGGCGTAGCGGTATCCGGCTCATCGCGGCGTCGAGTGCGCGCCGATCGAGTTCTTCGGAGGCGATGAGCCTCTCGGCCATGCCGTCGGTGAGCATCCCCGGGCCGACCGAGTTGAAGCGGACGCCGTAGCGGCCCTCCTCGGCGGCGAATCCCTTGACGAGTTGTTCGATCGCGCCCTTCGTTCCCGGGGAGAGGCCGTCGCGCACGGGGAAGCGGCTGGTGGCCGCGGTCGTGACGGCGACGACGGAACCGGACGCGTCCCGCAGCGCGGGCAGGGCGGCCTTGACGACGGTGAAGAACGCGACCGCCTCCTGCTCGAGGTGCTCGGCGTAGTCCCGGGGCGCGACCTCGGACAGGTGGATCATCGGGACGTGCGGGCCGGCGGCGTGGACCAGGATGCCGAGGCCGCCGAAGTGTTCGACGGTCTGCGTCACGACGCCCGCGACGCGCGGCTGGTCGGTGAGGTCGGCGGAGAACGCCCGCGCGGCGACGCCCCGGCCTTCCAGTTCGCCGACGAGGTCCTGAGCGATGTCGGCATTGGAGCGGTAGGTGATGGCCACGTCGTGGCCGAGGCTCGCGAGTTGCCGCGCGATGGCGGAGCCGATGCCGCCGGTGCCGCCGGTGACCAGTGCGGCGCAGGGACGTCGGGGGGTGCTGGTGGCGGGTGTCGCCATGAGGAACTCCAAGCGTGTGAGGGTATCGCGCCTAACCTAGCAACTGCTTGGTTTCGGTGTGCGGGGAACCGTGCACCGCAGCCGAGCGCAGCCTTGCCTGGCTATCCGACCAGGCCTTTTCGTCTTAGCCTGAACGCATGTCAGCAGAGAACGCCGAGCGGGCCGAGCCGTCCCGGCACCCCGACGAGCCGCACGCACCCAGTCTGGCGAGCCGCCTCAACTGGTTGCGGGCCGGTGTCCTCGGGGCCAACGACGGCATCGTGTCGACGGCCGGTCTGGTGGTCGGGGTGGCGGCGGCGACCACCGAGCGGTCGGAGATCTTCACCGCCGGATTCGCCGGCCTCGCGGCCGGGGCGGTGTCGATGGCGCTCGGCGAGTACGTCTCGGTGAGCACCCAACGAGACACCGAACGCGCGCTGCTGTCGAAGGAGCGTCGCGAACTCGCCGAGACCCCCGACGCCGAGTTCGAGGAACTCGTCGCGATGTACCAGGACAAGGGACTGCGGGACGAGACCGCCCGGACGGTCGCCCGCGAACTCACCGATCACGATGCGTTCGCCGCGCACGTGGACGTCGAACTGGGCATCGACCCGGACGATCTGACCAACCCCTGGCAGGCCGCGGGATCCTCGGCGCTCTCGTTCACGCTCGGCGCCCTCGTCCCGCTGCTGGCGATCCTCTTACCGCCTGTGCACCTGAGGATTCCGGTGGCGTTTTTCGCAGTGCTGGTCGCGCTCGCTCTCACCGGCACCGTCAGCGCGGCCCTCGGCGGCGCCCGGCGCACCCGGGCGGTACTCCGCGTCGTGCTGGGTGGGGCGCTCGCGATGATCGTCACCTACGGGATCGGCCAACTGGTGGGGACGAGCATCTCCTGACCCCGGCGACCGTCACTCGTTCCGGCAGATCATGACCGGGCAGGTGGCGTGATGGAGCAGGTTCTGGCTGGTCGAACCCATCAGCGCGCCGAGCAGCGCCCCCCGGCCGTGGCTGCCGACGACGATCAACTGGGCGTCGGCCGAATGCCGCAGGATGACGTCCGCGGCGGCGCCCTGCTCGGCCACCCTGGTCACGGCCACGTCCGGGTAGCGTTCCGCCTCACCCGCGAGGCCCTCGGAGAGCAGCGCCTCCTCTTCCTGCCTGACGGCGTCCCAGTCGACGAGCATGCCGGTGCCGCCGGCGCCGAGCGTGGGGGAGCCCTGCCAGGTGTGGACGGCGCTCAGCGGCGCCTCGAAGAACGACGCGAACTCGAATGCGTGACCCACCGCTTCGCTGCTGAGATCGCTGCCGTCGACCCCGACCACCACCGGACGCTGGTCCGGCGTGGTGACCTCGCCGCGGAGAACGGTCACCGGGCAGGGGGCGCGGTTGACCACGTGCAGCGCCGTCGACCCCACCAGCACCGAACGGAACGCGCCCGCTCCCGTGGATCCGAGCACGATCAACCGCGCCCAGTCGGCGGCCTCGAGCAGTGCGGTGCCTGCGGGGCCGGGACTGATGGTCGTCTCGATCTCGAGACCGGGGAACTTCGGCCCCAGCAGCCTCTTCGCCGTCCCGATGATGGCCTCGCCGTCCTCGCGGAGCTGACTGAGGAACTGCGATTCCAGCATGATCGCCGCCGGGCTGTACAGCGGGCCGTCCTGCGGCAGCGCGTGCACGAGCGACAGTGTGGCACCCCACTTCGACGCGACGGAGGCGCCCCACAGGGCGGCGGCGGTCGAGGCGTCGGATCCGTCCAGGCCGACGACGACGGAATGACTGGCGGGTGTGCTCACGTCCGGATCCCTTCGCTGACGCTGGTGGGTACTCCCCGACTGTGCCCTACTTCCAGACTTTTCGGGCCACCTTCTTCGCGCTCTTCCACTCCGGTTTCACATCGGCGGCCAGTGCGTCGCCGCGGTCGAGTTCACGCTGCAGCAGCATTCCGAGGCCCAGGCTCGACTCCGCGGAGTGCTGATCCTCCGCGACGGCCGCGAGGATGTGTTCCCGTGCGACGACGGCGTCCTGGTAGTCGCCGAGAACGTCCTGAAAGCTCTTGAACTTCTTCTGCGCGCGGTCGGAGGCCTTCGGTGTCAGTGACCGCGTGGACTCGATCGCGTAGCGCAATCGTTTGGCGCGCTTACGCGCTCGGTGCGTCAGTTCGTCGCGCTCGGCCCGGGTGGTCGCGGCCGCCGCCTTCCGCACGCGCTTGTGGACGGACTTCGACAATTTGCGCAGGGTTTTCGCGACGGTCTTCTTCGACGGGTCCGAGCCCTCCGACGACTCGACGGCGGCGAGGAACGTGTCGAGCCCGGCGAGCAGGTCGAGGTAGCGCCGGGAGTTCAGGGCGGCCAGCGCCGCGGGCCGGGCCGCGGCGGCGAGTCCCGAGAAGTATTCGTCGAGGCGCGCCCGCACGACCTCGCGGTCGGGTATCTCCTCGGCGTCACCCAGCAGATCCACGAGACGGCTCCACTGCACCTCGGTGTCCCGCGCCGGGCCGAGGGCCTGACCGACCCAGCGGAGTTCGGCGATCAACTCGTCGACCGTCTCCTGGTCGCGCAGGCTGGACCCGTACACCTGGAGGACGCTCCGGATCCGCCGGGCCGAGACCCGGAGGTCGTGGACGGACTCCTCGAGGTCGCGCCGCACGCCGAGGTCGGCCGTCACGAGATTGTCCTTCTGCTCGGTCAGATACTCCAGAAGCAGTGTCCGCGGCGTGGACCGCTTCTTCTCACGCACGGGGGACGGGGTGCCGCCCACCGCGTCACCGAGTGCCCGCCGCAGCTTCGACGGCGCGTCCGAGCGGGTGATTCCGGCATCGGTCAGCCGGGAGTCTATGGCGTCGAACAGTTTTCGGTCACCGGCGGCGAGTTCGACTTCGATCTCCCGCCACACCCGCTCGTCGGTTCCGGTGCCCGTCTCGGGGACGGCGGCGATCACGACATCCGACACGACCTCGGCGAGCGTCGTTCCCGCCGCGTCCACGAGCCGCTGCCGCTCGCGGTCGGTGCTGATGAGCGCGACCGGGTTCAGGTCGGCGCCGCGGGTGACGGCCGTGAGCAGTTCCGCGAACTCGCGGGGCACTTCCGTCTCCGGGTGCTCGGGGTCGGGTGCCAGCTGCAGTTCGGTCCGCTCGTCCGCGCCTGCCGGAATCTTCAGATGCCAGCCGGCGTCGTCGCCGCCTTCCCGGCGGCGGAGCGTGATTCCGGCGCGGAGCAACAGCAGTTCGCCCGTGTCGTAGTACAGGGCGGACAACTGGACGGTGTCGCGTCGCGGTTCACCGTCGACGCCCGGAAGCCCCGACAGCGCCGGGAGTTGCTGCTCGGATGTCGCTTCGTACTTGCGTTCCACTTCGGAGACGGACGTCGCGGTACTCATGTCCCCATCTTTCCGGCTGAGCGCGCCGGGCGAAAGAAGCCGAGGTCACAGCGGCCAGTCGAGGCTCCGGACGCTCGCGAAGCGTCGTGTGGCGCCTGAGCAGGGGTCGGCGAACTCGACGGAACGGGCCAGCAGGCGCAGCGGCGTCGAATAGTCGTCGGCGGCAACGTCGTAGAAATCGGGATAGAAGTTGTCGCCGTGGATCGGGATGCCGAGCGAACTCATGTGCACCCGCAACTGGTGCGTCTTGCCGGTGTGCGGGAGCAGCCGGTACCGGGCCGCGTCGCCGTGGACCTCGAGTAGTTCGATCCGGCTCTCGCTGTTGGCGGGACCGTCCACCTCGTACGCCTTCAGGACCCCGCGTTCCTTGACGATTCGACTGCGGACCGTGGCGGGCAGCACGAGATCGGGGTCGTGGCGGGCGACGGCCTCGTACTCCTTGGTCACCCGGCGCTGATCGAACAGCGACTGGTAGTCGCGCCGGACCTCGCGCCGCACCGTGAAGATGAGCACCCCGGCGGTCAACCGGTCGAGCCGGTGCGCGGGTGTCAGTTCCGGGAGGTCGAGGTCTCGGCGCAACCGGATCAGCGCCGACTCGGCGATGTACGCGCCGCGCGGGGTGCTCGCCAGGAAGTGGGGTTTGTCCACGACGAGGAGATTCTCGTCGCGGTGGAGGATCTCGATCTCGAACGGCACCCGTGTCTCGACCGGCGGATCCCGGTACAGGTACACGAATCGGCGGGGCGCGAACGGCGTGGCCGCGGTGATCGGCTGCCCGCGCTCGTCGACGACTTCGGACGCGGCGACCTTCTCGCGCAGGCGGGTCTCGTCGTGCGGAAAGCGTGCGACGAGGTATTCGAGCACGGTGGGCCACACGCCGGTGTCCGGCATCCTCAGCCGCGTCGGGTTGAGGCCGTCGCGGACGGGAAGTGGGGCGTCGGGCACCCCGTCACGGTAGTCGAGAGGAGGCCGAAATCCGTCGTTGACCGCGAGGGGACTCATGGTTACTATCCGGTAAGTTTGTGACGCGGGCCACCCTGACTGGTCGCTGAGGCGCGTCATCGGAGGATTTCACGGGGGTTCGAAGTGATCGTGCGTCGATGGGCGTTTCGACCGGGTGCGGCGGCAGTCGCGCTGGCGGTGGGGGTGGGACTTGCCGTGGTGCCCACGGTGACGGCGTCGGCGGATCCGACGGGCGGCGCCGCGGGGGCCGAGTGGAACGCCGCGGTCGACGCCCCGCCGAAGTACCCGGTGATCGCGATCGACTGGGACGTTCCCATCACGATGAGCGACGGAACGGTGTTGAAGGCCAACGTCTATCGCCCCGCGGACGCCTCGGGCACGCCGATCGACACCGCGATGCCGTCGGTCCTGAACGTCACGCCGTACACGAAGTTGGTCGGCAACCTCGTCGATTCCGTGCTCGCGGTGCCGGGGCTCGAGGACACGGTCGTCGACCTGGTGAACTCCTTCGATCTCGCCGGGACACCGCTCGACGGCGTCGGAGAGTTGTCGAAGGTGCTCACCGGCGGCGGCATGCGCGTCTTCGGCGTCAACCGCGACCTCGTCCGGAACGGATACACCCAGGTGGTGGTCGATGCGCGCGGCACCGGCTTCTCGCAGGGCGAATGGCAGGCACTCGGCCCGCTCGAGCAGCAGGATTCCGTCGAGATCATCGATTGGATGAGCAGGCAGGGGTGGTCCGACGGCGAGGTCGGGATGGCGGGGGTGTCCTATTCGGGAATCAACTCGCTGCAGGCCGCGGGGCATCGGCCGCCGGCGTTGAAGGCGATCTTCCCCACCGAACCGGGCAACGACCTGCTCCGCGACATCGTCGGGACGGGCGGTGGTCTCGGCGTGGGATTCATGCCGCTGTGGCTGTCACTGGTCAACGGTCTCAAGTTCGTTCCCGACGTCCAGGCACTCGCCCAGGGGAACTTCGACGAGCGGTGGCTGCAGGACCGGTTGCGGGATCCGCTGACGCTGTTCTCCGCACTGATCCAGGCGATGACCGCGTCGCAGATCGGCGATCTCGACGCCGGCACGCTGCGGGTGGCGCAGGACGGCCAGTTCTACGAGGAGCGGAAGGCGCAGGCCGGGAACATCGACGTGCCGACCATGCTCTACGGCGCCTGGCACGACATCTTCGTGAACAGCGAACCGCGGGTCTACAACGACATTCCGCTGCCCGCCGGTGAGAAGCAGCTGATCATGAGCGATGCCTACCACGTCTCGTTCGGTGGCGGCTTCGGCGAGCCGGGTGCGCCGCCGCGACTCGACGTCCTCGAACGCGCGTGGTTCGACAAGTGGCTGAAGGGCATCGACAACGGCATCGACGAGTACGGCCCGGTCACGCTGTACCAGCAGGGCAACGGCTGGACCACCACCGATCAGTTCCCGCGGGCCGGTGTCGACTACCAGCGGATGTACCTGTCGGGTGCCCCCAGCGGCACCGCCGGGCACGCCGCCCACGACGGCAGCCTGGTGCCGGCGAAACCCGGCGACACGGCGCAACTCACCGTCGCACCCGGTCTCCGCGGGCTCTGCTCCCGCGACGGGACGCAGGGCACCGCGGGCGCGGCCGTCGTCTTCGGGTCGGTGTGCAGCAAGGACTCCCGCTTCAACGAGGCCGAGGGCCTGACGTTCACCAGTGCCCCCGTCGCGCAGCCGACGGAACTGTCGGGTCCGGTCAACCTGCACCTCGAAACCGTGCTGGACGCGCCGGACGGCTTCTGGGCGGTGACGCTGAACGACGTCGCACCGGACGGCACGTCTACCCCACTCACGAACGGTGCGCTCACGGCTTCGATGCGGGCCGTGGACGATTCGAAGAGCACCAGGTCGCCGAACGGCGACTACACCGAACCGCACCACTATCTGACGGTGGCCGCGCGTCAGCCGCTGGTTCCGGGTGAGGTGACACCGGTCGATATCAACTTCGTGCCCACCGATGCGGTCCTCGCGCCGGGGCACCGGTTGCGCGTCGACGTGTACGCGGGCAGCGTTCCCCGGTACCTGCCGCTCGGACCGATTCTGGCGGACAGTCAGCTGAAGCCGCAGCACGTGGCGTTGTCGCCGGACCGGCCGAGTTTCCTCAACCTGCCGCTGGTCGGGGCGCAGGCGTGGTGACGGGTTCACGCCGCGTCCCGGGATCCGTAGGGTTGACGGCATGACCAAGTGGACAGCTTCGGACATCGTCGATCAGAGCGGCCGCACGTTCGTCGTCACGGGCGCCAACAGTGGTCTGGGGGAGGTGGCCGCGCGGGCTCTGGGGAAGGCGGGAGCGCACGTCGTGCTGGCCTGCCGCAACACCCACAAGGGTGAGGTGGTCGCGCGGTCGATCGGTGACAACGCCGAGGTGCGCCGTCTCGACCTGTCCGACCTCGCGTCGGTGCGCGAGTTCGCCGCCGGCGTCGATTCCGTCGACGTGCTCGTGAACAACGCCGGGGTGATGGCGGTACCGCAGCGCAAGACCGCCGACGGATTCGAAATGCAGATCGGCACAAATCATCTCGGGCACTTCGCGTTGACCGGACTGCTGCTCGGCAAGATCACCGACCGGGTCGCGACGATGTCGAGTGCGGCGCATCAGGCCGGGACGATCCACCTCGACGATCTCAACTGGGAACACCGCAAGTACAACCGCTGGAGCGCGTACGGGCAGTCGAAACTCGCGAATCTGCTGTTCACGTACGAATTGCAGCGCAGGCTGGCCGCGGCGGGGTCGCCCGTCAAAGCGGTGGCCGCGCATCCCGGCTACGCGTCGACCAATCTGCAGGCGCACACCGAATCGGTGCAGGACAAGCTGATGGCAGTCGGCAACCGGATCTTCGCGCAGTCGGCGGAGATGGGGGCGCTGCCGATGTTGTTCGCGGCCACCGCCCCCGACGTGATCGGCGGCAGTTACATCGGGCCGGACGGCCTGTTCGAGCAGCGGGGCCACCCGAAGGTGGTGGGCTCCAACAAGAAGTCGCGGGACGAGCAGACCGCGAAGGGGCTGTGGTCGCTGTCGGAGGACCTGACGGGCGTCGAGTACGAGTTCGGGTGACCCGACGCCCGCGCAGGTTGCTCAGTCTTCGGTGACCTCGAGGGTGACGTCGACGTTGCCGCGGGTGGCGTTGGAGTAGGGGCACACCTGATGTGCCTTCTCCGTCAGTTCGAGTGCCTCCGCGCGCGGCAGGTGGGGGAGGGACACCTCGAGGATGACGGCGAGGCCGAATCCGCCGCCGTCCGTGGAGCCGATCCCGACGCGGGCGCCGACGGCCGAGTCGGCGACATTCGCCCCGGCCTGACGGCCGACGAGCTGGAGTGCGGAGTGGAAGCACGCCGCGTATCCGGCGGCGAACAGCTGCTCGGGGTTGGTGCCGTCGCCCGACCCGCCCATCTCGGTGGGGATGGCGAGGTTCAAGTCGAGCCGGCCGTCGGACGTGCGGGCGTGGCCGTTGCGGCCTTCCCCGGTTGCGAGCGCTTCGGCGGTGTAGACGATCTTCATGGTTACTTCTCTCCTGTAGGGGTTTCGAAACTGTGGAGCGATTCGGTGAGGCGCGACAGGGTGTCGCGCAGGGCGACGAGTTCGTCGATGCCCATTCCCGTCGAGCGGGCGAGTTCGGTGGGGATGCCCTCCGCAGCGGCGCGGAGGCTCGCGCCCTTCTCGGTGAGGTGGATCCCGACGCGGCGTTCGTCGGCCGACGAACGCCTCCGTTCGACCAGGCCCAGCGCCTCGAGCCGCTTGAGCAGTGGCGACAGGGTGCCGGTGTCGAGGTCGAGGGCGTCGCAGATCTCCCGCACCCCGCGACCGTCCTGTTCCCAGAGGACCAGCAGCACGAGGTACTGCGGGTAGGTCACGCCCAGCGAGTCGAGCATCGACCGGTATCTCGCGGTCATCGCCCGGGAGGCCGAGTACAGCGCGAAGCACACCTGGCGGTCGAGGGCGAGGTTGTCGGTCACCTCTGAATGGTTGCACACAACTAGGTTGTGCACAACCAAGAAATCGGAAACGGTGTTTGCCCTTACACTGTTGGCCAGTGACACGGGGTGCTGCCCGGCGAGAATCCGGGCGGCTGAGAAGACACCCGTCGAACCTGAACTGGGTAATGCCGGCGAAGGGATGTCGCGGAGACGGCCGTATGCGCTCATCCGATGTCTCGTCGCCGACCGATCGGAAGGTGACAGCAATGCAGCTCGACAAGCAGATCGTCCTGGTGACCGGCGGTGGCCGGGGCCTCGGTTCCGCCATCGTGCGGTCGTTCGCGGCGCAGCACGCGCGCGTGGTCGTGAACTACCGCAACAGCCGGGATGCGGCGGAGGAACTCGCGGCATCCCTGGGTGCGGACCGCGCGGTCGCGCTCCAGGCGGACGTCACCGATGCCGCGCAGGTGGCAGCACTGTTCGCCGCAGCGGAAGCGCACTTCGGATCGCCGGTGACCACCGTGATCAACAACGCCCTCGCCGACTTCTCCTTCAACGGCGACGCACGCGACAAGGCGGACGTCATCACGTGGGAGGCCTTCGACTCGCAGTTGCGCGGCAGCGTGCAGGCGACCCTGAACACCACGCAGGCCGCGCTGCCGGGCATGCGCGCGCTCGGGTTCGGCCGCATCGTGAACATCGGAACCAACCTGTTCCAGAACCCCGTCGTCCCGTACCACGACTACACCGCCGCCAAGGCCGCCGCGCTGTCGCTGACCCGCACTCTCGCCGCCGACCTCGGGCCCGACGGCATCACCGTCAACATGGTCTCGGGCGGGTTGCTGCGCACCACCGACGCGAGCGCCGCCACCCCCGACGAGGTGTTCGACCTCATCGCGGCGAGCACTCCGCTGCAGCGGGTCACCACCCCCGACGAGTTCGCCGACGCGGTCCTGTTCTTCGCGTCCCCGTGGTCGCGTTCGGTGACCGGCCAGAACCTCGTCGTCGACGGCGGACTGGTCAAGGACTGACATGAGCGACGCCCGGCAACTGCACTTCAACGCGTTCCTGTTCGGCTGCGGGCACCACGGCGCCGCGTGGCGGCACCCCGCCTCGCAGGTGGAGCGGCTCAGCGACATCGCCTACTACGAGGAACTGGCGCAGACCGCGGAGCGGGGTTGCCTCGACGCGGTGTTCTTCGCCGACGGGCATTCGGTGCGCGACCCCGCGTCCGGGGGCATGTGGTTCCTCGAACCGCTCACCGCGCTGTCCGCGATGGCGCGGGCGACCGAGCGGGTCGGTCTCGTGACGACCGTGTCCACCACGTTCTACACCCCGTTCCACGCCGCGCGGATGCTGGCGTCGCTCGACCACATCAGCGGCGGCCGCGCCGGCTGGAACGTGGTGACGTCGATGTTCGACGCCGAGGCCCGCAATCACGGTCTCGAGGAGATGCCGCCGCACGACGACCGCTACTCGCGGGCCGCGGAGTTCGTCGAGGTGGCACTCGCGCTGTGGGATTCGTGGGAGCCCGACGCGCTCGTGCTCGACCGGGAGGGCCTCTTCGCGGATCCGGCCAAGGTGAACGCGGTCGGGCATCGGGGCAAACATTTCCTCGTGGACGGTCCGCTGAACGTGCCGCACTCGCCGCAGGGGCGTCCGGTGCTGTTCCAGGCGGGCGCGTCGGATCAAGGCCGTGACCTGGCTGCCCGGTGCGCCGAGGGCATCTACGCCGTCGCCTACGACCTCACGGCCGCGCAGAGTTACTACGGCGACGTGAAGCGGCGCATCCGCGCTGCGGGCCGCGACGCCGACGCCGTGATCGTGATGCCCGGTCTCGTCACCTACGTGGGCTCGACCACCGCGGAGGCGCGCAGGAAGAAGGCGGAACTCGACACACTCCTGCCCGTCGAACAGTCGCTGGCGCAGTTGTCGATGTTCGTCCAGCAGGATTGCAGCGCATGGGAATTGGACGCACCCGTTCCGGCGCTGCCGCCGCTCTCGGAGTTCACCGGACCGCAGGGCCGGTACGACACGATCCTGCGGATCATCGAGAAGGACCGTCCCACCGTGCGGTCACTGCTGGGCACGCTGGCGGCAGGCGGCGGGCACTGCACCATGATCGGAACCCCGGAATCGATCGCCGACGAGATCGAGGTGTGGTTCCGCGGCGGCGGCGCCGACGGCTTCAACCTGATGCCGCCGCTCTACCCGAACGGGCTCGCCGACTTCGTCGACGAGGTGATCCCGGTCCTGCAGAAGCGCGGGCTGTTCCGCGCGGAGTATGAGACGGAGACCCTGCGCGACCATCTCCGGGGTCGCCGGTAGTTGCCACCACAAAGAACACAACCTTCTCTAAGTACGCAACAGTGACTGTGAGCGTCCCTCCCCCCGACACTGGCTGTTATCGCGATCACATCGCGACTCGAGCTCGGACGAGGAGTGGCAATGCTGGTAGCGCTCGGCTTTCTGATGGTGGCCGTGTTCATGTTCTTGATCATGTCCAAACGGGCCACTCCCGTGGTCGGGCTGATCGCCGTCCCGGTCGCATTCGGCATCGCGGCCGGGGCGGGCCTCGGCATCGGCGACATGATCACCGACGGGATCAAATCGCTGGCCCCCACGGCCGCGTTGCTGTTCTTCGCGATCATCTTCTTCGGGATCATGATCGACGTCGGACTGTTCGACCCGCTGGTGAAACTCATCCTCCGGCTCGTCCGCAACGACCCCATGCGGCTCGTCGTCGGCACCGCGGTGCTCGCGATGGTGGTGTCGCTGGACGGTGACGGATCCACGACGTTCATCATCGTGACGTCCGCACTGTTGCCGCTGTACATGAAGCTGAAGGTCAGCCCCGTCGTGCTCACGGTGGTCGCCGGCCTGGCGAACGGCGCGATGAACATCGTCCCGTGGGGCGGACCGACGGTCCGGGCCGCCTCGGCGCTGGGCATCTCCCCGTCGGACGTGTTCGTCCCGATGATCCCGTCGCTCGTGGTCGGACTCGTCGTCGTGCTGCTGTTCGCCGTGCAACTCGGCTACAGCGAACGCCGCCGCATCGGCACACTCGAACTCACCGACGAGCGCCTCCTCGTCGCCGCAGGCTCCGGCCTCCGCCGCTCCGGCTCGGGCTCCGGGGGCAACGGTGACGCACCCCGGACGGGTGGCGGTTCCGGCGACGCCGGTTCGGACGACGGCCAGGGCTTCGCCGACGGCCTCGACCCCCAGCGGCCCACGCTGCGACCGAAGCTGTTGTGGTTCAACATGCTCGTGACCGTGACGCTGCTCGTCGTGCTCGTGATGGACGTGCTGCCGATTCCGGTGCTGTTCATGGTGGCCGCGGCGATCGCGCTGACGGTGAACTTCCCGCGGGTCAAGGAACAGCAGGAAGCGATCACCCGGCACTCGTCGAGCATCGTCTCCGTCGTCGCGATGGTGTTCGCCGCGGCCGTGCTCACCGGCGTGTTCCAGGGCACCGGCATGGTCGAGGCGATGGCGCAGTGGCTGCTCGAGATCATCCCCGCCGCGCTCGGACCGCACCTGGCCGTCATCACCGGCATCCTGAGCCTGCCGTTCACGTTCTTCATGAGCAACGACGCCTTCTACTTCGGCGTCATGCCCGTGCTCGCCGAGACGGCGGCCACGTACGGCATCGAACCGGTCGAGATGGCCCGCGCCTCCATCACCGGCCAGACGTTCCACATGCAGAGCCCACTCGTCCCGGCAATCCTCCTGCTCGTCACCCTGGCGGGGGTCCCGCTGGCGGACCACCACAAGAAGGTGCTGTGGCGCGCGGCGCTGGTGTCGCTGTCGATGCTGGTGGTCGGTGTGGTCCTCGGGCAGATCCCCTGGTGACGTAGTCGTCCGCCGGTGACTTAATCGGCGGAGTCGGACTCCGTGTCGGTGGCGGGCCCCTCGGGGGTTGCGCCACCTTCGCCGCTCCAGTCGGCGCCGGAACCCTTGTCGTCCTCGGCCGGATCGGACACCACGTCCTTGTCCGCGCCGGGGGCGCCGCTGTCGGTGGTCGTCGTCTTCGGTCCGGAATCGTCCTTCGCTGTCATGTCCGACGAATACCCCGACATCGGGGTGTGCCAATCAGACGCTCGCAGGTCCACAGTGCGAAAAGCCCCGTCGGGGATTGGCAGGTGAACAATACTTCGACGTAGTGTTCCCCGGGTTATCGACGATGAAGGAGTGGAACTGTGGCGCGCAAAGTTGTTGTCGAACGCATCGACGACATCGACGGAACTCCGATCAAGAACGGTAAGGGGGAGACCATTCCGTTCTCAGTCGACGGCGTCGACTACGAGATCGATCTGAAGCTCAAGAACGCCAGGGAATTCCACAAGACTCTCGAGTTCTACATCGAGCATGCAACTCGGGTCGGGGGAAGGAAGCGCCGGTCGACCACTGCGGTGGATCCGTCGCAGGGCCGTGGGCAGGCGAAGGAAATCCGGGAATGGGCGACGGCGCAGGGCTACGAGTTGTCCGCGCGCGGCCGTATTCCCGCCCAGATCGAGGAAGCGTACAACGCGGCGCACTGAGATCGCGTCGTCGCGGGTGGTCGAAAAGGGGCCCCCAACCGCCCCCGACCGGGTCGGCTGGGGGCGGTCTCGGACGCAGCCGTCAGTATCGCCGCGCTGCGTGAAACGACATGGAGTTCAAGGCCACTCGCGTGACCGGCCGACCCGGAGCCGGGGCGTGGACGACGGTGTCGTCGCCCGCGTAGATCCCGGCGTGGCCGCCCCCGTAGAAGAGGACGACGTCACCGGGCTGCAGGTCGTCCCGGTCGACGGCGGTTCCGTGCAGGAGTTGCTCGTACGTGGTGCGCGGAACCGATACGCCCGCCTGTTTGTACGCCCACTGGACGAGACCGGAACTGTCGAACGCGCTGTGGTCGCCGGCGCCGCGGGTGCAGGCGATGCCGATTCTGGTGGAGGCGGCGCGCAGGGCGTGGCGTCCCGGCCGCACCGGGGCGGCGCGAAACGTCTGAACCAGGTGAAGCCCGTGGTTTCCGGTGTGGGGGTTCATGCCGTCGGTACTCCAGTGCGCTCGGTGTGGTGTCGCGTCTGCGGGGCGCGCTCTGATTACAGGGTGGCCCCGACACGGGCCGGGCGCACCGGCCGAATTACCTGGATACGTGCCTGTCTTCCCTCGCTCTGCCGCCGGGTTCGAGGGGTCGGTGACAAAATTATTCGATCTGGTCGGTTTGGTACTCGCGAGTAGTGGATGCTGCTAATAACCTCGAGTAGGTAATGATTCTGCAAAGAGGAGTGGTCCGCTGCGTCCTGTGGGCTGGGATGGAGGAAGGCGGACGATGACGATCCGACAAACCGCGAACTGTGCCTTCGGCGTCGCCCGCCTGGCGTTCGATGCAGCAGCCGCCGTCCTGTCCGTTGCCGTGGCCGTACCGGTCGCCTTCGTCGCGGGCGAGGCGAGAACGATGGCCCATACGGCGAGAGGCGACATCACGCCGGCCCCCGAAAATTCGGACCGGGAGCACGTGCATGACCTGGGGACAGTCGTCGAACTGAGCTAGCCGGCCCGGCGGGAACGCCGGAGTCGGAGCCGGGCGTAGGTGACGACCCCGAGCACACCACTGATGAGCACCAGCATGGCGATGCTGAGCAGCCACCACGACGCGGCGTGCTGCCACAGTGTGTCGGGCTCGGTGCCGGTGGCGTTGGTGCGCAGGTCCACCGTCGAGGCGGAGGCCGCGAACCCCCAGCGGGACGGGAAGAGCCACGACAGCTGTTCGAGGACCTTGCGTCCGGTGATGGTGATCAGTCCTCCGCACATCACCAACTGCACCATGATCGTGACCACCAGCATCGGCATCACCTGCTCGTTGGAGCGCGCCACCGAGGACAACGCCAAACCGACGAGGACGCAGGAGCAGGTGGTGACGGCGATGTCCACGATCAGTTCGACGGAGCCCGAGGGAATCAGGCTGCCCCGGCCCGGAAAACCCTTGCCCACGAACACGATCGCCACCATGATCACCGACTGCACGATCGCGGCGGCGCAGAACACGACGATCTTCGCCGTCAGGTAGGCGGACGGGAGCAGCCCGGCGGCGCGTTCGCGGTGATAGATCATGCGTTCGCCGACCAGGTCGCGGATGGTCAGTGAGCATCCCATGAACGCGGCGCCGAGGATCAGCACGACCAGGATCTGGGTGAGTTCGCCCGATTCGTCGAGACCGGACGGCCCGAACCCGGTGTCGCCGGGCACGAGTACAGCCAGCCCGCCGAGGACGAACGGCAGCAGGGACAGAAAGATGAGGTATCCCCGGTCGGCGCGGATCAGCCGCACCTGGCGGCGGGCGACGGTACTCAACTGCTTGCGCCGCGAGGTGTGCGCCGGACTGCCGAGAGGTCCCGGCGGGCTCGGGGCAGGCACCTCAACCGACGGGCGGGTGGCGCGGTAGGCGGCGAACACCCCGTCCGGGTCGGCCGCGACGCGGGCGAAGATGTCGGCCCAGTCGGTGCTGCCGAGCGCGGCCCCGACCCGGTCCGGCGGGCCCACGTACGCGGTCTTGCCGCCGGGTGCGAGGAGCAGCACCTGATCGCACATCTCGAGGTACGACAGCGAATGGGTGACGATCACGACGACGCGGCCCGAATCGGCGAGCCGGCGCAACGTCGCCATGATCTGCCGGTCGAGCGCGGGGTCGAGGCCCGACGTCGGTTCGTCGAGGATCAGCAGGGACGGGCCGGTGAGCAACTCCATCGCGACGGACGCGCGTTTGCGTTGTCCGCCGGACAGCCGGTCGACCCTCGTGTCGGCGTGTTCGGACAGTTGCAGTTCACCCAGGACCGTCGCGATCACCTCCTCACGGTCTTCCCGGCTGGTGTCCGGCGGCAGTCTCAGCTCCGCCGCGTAGCCCAGCGCCTGCCGGATGGTCAACTGGCGGTGCACGACGTCGTCCTGGGGGACCATCCCGATGCGGGAGCGCAGCACCTGGTATTCGGCGTGCACGCTGCGTCCCTCGAATTCGACCACGCCCTCGGTGGGTCGTTCCGAACCGGAGATGATGGTGGCCACCGTGGTCTTGCCCGCGCCGGACGGGCCGATCACCGCGGTGAGGCTGCCCGGCTGGGCGGTGAACGTGACGTCCTCGAGCAGGCGGCGCCCGCCTTCGATGGTCAGTCCGACGCCGTCCACGCGCAGACCGCCCGCGGTCGGAGACACCACGCGCCGCGGAACGAGCCGGCCTTCCCGCACGCCGAAATCGGTGTTGCCGATCGTGACGACGTCGCCGTCGGTCAACTGCGCGCGCGACACCCGGGCGCCGCCGACGAACGTTCCGTTGACGCTCCCCAGGTCGTCGATCTCGAGGCCGGACGGCACGTGGTGGACGATGGCGTGATGGCGTGAGGCCAGCACGTCCCGGACGACGATGTCGTTGTCGGGCGACCGCCCCACCGTGAGTGATCCCGCCGGAGTCTCGTCGTGCGGTGTCGCAGTCGGGGCGCTGGGTGTCCCGACGCTGATCGTGGACTCGTCCCATCGGGCGCCCACGTCCTGTCGCGTCGCGTCCGGATCTTCGATCGAGAGCCGCACGACCGGACCCTCGGTCGCGTCACCCAGGCGGACGCGGACGGGGCTCGTGACGGGAACCTTCTCGCGGCGCTCACCGTCGACGTAGATCCCGTTCTTACTGCCGGAGTCGACGAGCTGCCAGCCGTCGTCCCAGGTGAGCTGCGCATGTTCGCGGGACACCACGGGGTCGACGATCGTGACCTCCAGCTGCGGATCCCGGCCGATGCGGACGGCTTTGCCCGCGCTGTGGGTCGTGCGGGCGTGTTCGGTCTCGACCACGACCCGCGGGTGCTCTGTGTTCGCCCGGTCGTCCATCGCCACGGCCTCCGGTCAGCGTCATCGGGCGTAGAGCGTCGACTCCTCCATGGTCGCACGCACTCCCCGGGCGGCGTGGGCAGAACGGGTACTCCCGAACCCGGGGCTTCCAGTGAGGAACACTGGGTCGGGTGAGTACGTCCCTGGCGAATCCCGGTGTCGGACTGGCCGTGCTGTGCACCGTGATGGTCGTCTGTGCGGCCGTGGTCTACCGCTTCACCCGGCTCGGTAGTCCACTGGTCGTGCCCGCCGCGGCGATCCGGGGCGCCGCCCAGCTCGCCGCGGTGTCGCTGATCCTGGCCGCCGCTCTCGCGCAGTTGTGGTCCTCGATCCTCGTGCTGGTCGTCATGTTCGCGGCGGCGGTGGGGACATCAGCTCGGCGTGCGAGGGCCGGGCGGTCCGCGCTGTGGCTGGCGCTGTCGCTCACGGCGGGAGTGGGCATCGTGCTGCCATTGATGCTGGTGAGCGGGGTGGTTCCGCTCGAAGGTGTCGCCCTCGTTCCGGTCGGCGGGATCGTGCTCGGCGGCGCGATGACGGCGACCTCCCTCGCGGCGCGGCGCGGGCTCGATGCGGTCGAACAGCGGTGGGGTGAGGTGGAGGCGGGGCTCAGTCTCGGGCTCAGCGTCCGCGACGCCCGCCTGGAGGTGGTCCGGTCCGCCGCCTCGGACGCGTTGCTTCCGGGGCTGGACCAGACCCGGACCGTCGGGCTGGTCACCCTGCCGGGAGCGTTCGTCGGGGTGCTGCTCGCGAGCGGTTCCGCCGTCCAGGCCGGCGCCGTCCAGATCCTCGTTCTGGTAGGGCTGCTGCTCGCGCAGACCTGCGCGGTGGCCGTGACGATCGAACTGGTGGCCAGGGAGGCCGTCCGCCGGCCACGGGAGCACGCCGTGCCCACCTGAAAGCTGCGGCCACGGCCTCTGTCTGGCCCGAACCCCGGTCGATCACGTGGCCGGTCCCGCATACTGGGCGGTGGTCGGTCCCTGCTGACGAGGCGGTGTCGTGTGGTGCATCCCGAGGTATTGGTGGTCGGAGCGGGTCCTGTCGGTCTGACGGCGGCGATCGAACTGCGCAGGCGAGGCGTCGCCTGCCGCATCATCGATCCCCTGCTCGAGCCGCCGCAGTACGCGAAGGCGGTGGGAATTCAGCCGCGCACACTCGAGGTGTTCGAGAGCATGGGTGTGCTGCGGAACATCCTGGACGCGTCGATCGAGATGCTCGGGCAGATCGTGTACGTCAACGGCGACGAGGTCGCCCGGCTGGACCTGTCGCTCCCAGCGGACATCCCGTTCGAATTCATCGGGCTGCCCCAGTACGAGACCGAACGCATCCTCACCGAGCACCTGGCCACGTTCGGCACCACGATCGAACGCGGAATCAGGCTGACGGCGTTCGAACAGGACGACGACGGCGTCGTCGCCACGGTCACCGGAGCGGACGGCGACGAAACCGTCCGAACCCAGTACCTTTTCGGCTGCGACGGCGCGCACAGCGTGGTCCGCAAGGGTCTCGGCCTCACCTTCGAGGGCGGTGCGTTCGTCGAGCAGTACATGCTCGGCGACGTCGAGGTCGACTGGACGATGCCGCGCGGCTACGGAATCCGGTCGATGCATCAGACGGACGGCGAGACCGACGACCTGCTCGTGTGCATTCCGCTGCCCGGGCGCCGCCGCTACCGGATGTCGATGCTGGTGCCCAGCGATCTCGCAGGCACCGGAACTCCGGCGGCCGACAAGATCGCGCACGGTTTCGAAGCGGGACCGACGCCCGAGCTGAGCCACATCCAGGCCGTGCTCGACCGGCTGTCGCCCCAGCCCACGCGGGCGTCGAATCTTCGCTGGTCGTCCGTCTTCCGGATCAGTCACCGCATCGTCGACTCGTACGGGCGCGGCCGGGTGTTCGTCGCGGGCGACGCCGCGCACATCCATCCGCCGACCGGCGCACAGGGCATGAACACCGGCATCCAGGACGCCCACAACCTGGCGTGGAAGGTCGCGCTGGCGGTGTCCGGTGCCGCGGCCCCCGATCTGCTGGACAGCTACGACGCCGAGCGGCGGCCCGTCGGGGAGGAGGTGGTGGGACGCACCGTGCGCAGCGCCCGGGAGGGAATCGGGGCGGGGTCGTCGGATCCCGACTACGTGATCCGCCGCGAGGCGCAACTTCTCATCAGTTACGCGGACAGTCCGATCGTCGGCCGACCGGAGTCGAATGCGGCACTCGTGCCCGGCAGTCGGGCACCCGACGCCCGCGGGCTGACCCGCACCACCGTCGCGTTTCCCCTCCGGCTGTTCACGCTCCTCGCGGGACCGAACCACACGCTGCTGCTGTATGCCGACGACTCGGTCGACGCGCGCGGGCTGGAACTGCTCGAGGCCGCCGCGACGTCGGTGGACGCGGCGACCGGCGGACTCGTCGACACGTACCTCGTCGCATCGCCTGCCGCCGAGGTCGGCGAAACGGTGCTGCCGCTGATCCGGGACCGCGACGGCGAGTTCGCCCGCGCCTACGGAACCGAAGGTTCCGCCGCGTTCGTCGTCCGCCCGGACGGCTATCTGGGATTCCGGCAGAGTCCGGTCGCCGTCGACGGACTCACCGAGTATCTGAAGCCGACTTTCCGCTGAGTTCGACGGTCGTGGGCAGGCCACGCCGGATGTCGCCCGGCGCGGGCTTGCCGAGCGGTGCCCCGGCCCGCGTGGCCGAATCCAGCAGCCACGGCACGCTCGTGACCATCACCCCGGACGTGAACAGCAACCGGCCCTTGAGACGCAGCGCATTCTGGTTGTGCAGCAGGTGTTCCCACCAGCGACCGACCACATATTCGGGGATGAAGATAGTGACGACTCCGCCGGGAACCCGCTTCCGGACGGATTTCACGTATCCCACGATGGGGCCGGTGACTTCGCGGTACGGCGATTCGAGGACCTTCAGTGGCACCGGAATCTCGTATTTCTCCCACTCCCGCTGCAACTTCGTGGTGTCGGCGCCCTGCACGGTGACGGCCTCGAGCGTCGTCGGATGGGTGGCGCGGGCGTACGCGAGGGCACGGGCGGTGGGTTTGTTGAGCACGGACACCAGCACGATGGTGTGCACCTGGGAGGGCAGGGTGAAGCTGTCCTCGTCGACGACGAGGAGCGCCGCGATCCGGTCGTAGTGCCGCCGCACCCCGCGCATCAGGAAGAACAGGATCGGCATCGCGATGACCACCAGGTAGGCGCCCTCGGTGAACTTCGTGATCGTGACGATGACAAGGACGGTGCCCGTGAGGACGGCGCCGGTGCCGTTGAGCGCCCGCCTGCCGCGGATACGACGCCGTTCGCGGGAGTCGGATTCGGTTGCCAGCACACCGTTCCAGTGCCGGACCATGCCCGCCTGGCTGAGGGTGAAGGACGTGAACACCCCGAGGATGTACAGCTGGATGAGGTGGGTGACGGACGCGTGGAACAGGACGATCAGCCCGCCCGCCGTCACCGCGAGGAGAACGATGCCGTTGCTGAACGCCAACCGGTCGCCGCGAGTGTTGAGCTGGACGGGAAGGTAACGGTCGCGGCCGAGCACCGACGCGAGCAGCGGGAAGCCGTTGTAGGCGGTGTTCGCGGCGAGCACGAGGATCAGCACGGTCGCGGCCTGCACGTAGAAGAAGCCGAAGTTGGTGGTGCCGCCGAACACGGCGGCCGCGATCTGCGCGATGACGGTGCGCTGCGGGTCGGTCTCGCAGTTTCCGGAGAACCCGATCAGATCGCACGGATTCACCGCGACGTGAACCTTGGCGACAATGGCCAGCGCGGTGATTCCCGCGAACATCACGATGGCCGTCGCCGCCATCGCCATGAGGGTCTTCGCGGCGTTGGCGCTCTTCGGTTTACGGAACGCGGGCACCCCGTTGGAGATCGCCTCCACCCCCGTCAGCGCGGTGCATCCGGACGAGAACGCGCGCAGCGCGAAGAACACGAGGGCCAGACCGGTCAGCCCGGACAGTTCCGGTTCGATAGTGTAGCCGGCGCTTTCGGCGACGGGTGTCGAACCCACCGCGACACGGATGAACCCCGTCACGATCAGGATCATCACGCCGGCGATGAACCCGTACGTCGGGAAGGCGAACATGGCCCCCGATTCGCGGATCCCGCGCAGGTTCATCACCGTCAGCAGCACCACGAACGCCACGGCCAGGGTCACCCGGTGCGTGTCCAGCACAGGCACCGCCGAGATCAGATTGTCGACGCCGGCCGAGACCGACACCGCCACCGTCATCACATAATCGATGAGCAGTGCGGACGCCACCGTCAATCCTGCGGACGGGCCGAGGTTCTTGGTGGCCACCTCGTACGAGCCGCCCCCGCTGGGATACGCGTACACCACCTGGCGGTACGACAGGGCGACGACCGCGAGAAGCACCACCACCCCGACCGCCAGATACGGTGTCAGATAGAAGTACGCGAGACCGCCCAGCGACAGGATCAGCAGGATCTCCTGCGTCGCATACGCGACGGACGACAGCGGGTCGGACGCGAAGATCGGCAGCGCCAGACGCTTGGTCAGCAACTGCTCCCCGAGATCGTCACTGCGCAGCGGGCGTCCCAGAGCCAGCCGCCGGACCGCTCGAACGAGAGCCACCACCAGTTCAGCGTAGAACCGCGGTGGGGTGCAGCGCGGGTTTTCGCTCTCAGGCCGCGCTGCACCCCACCGGAGGGCTACACGTACGCAGGCCGGCGTGTGGCGCCGGGTGCCCGGGTGCGCTGCCGCTCGAGAACCTCGGCCCGCGCCTCGACGTCGGTGGCGAGGTCGACGATCGCCGCGGCCAGAGCGTAGGCCCCGTCGACGATGGCGTCGTCGGCGGCCGGCGAGATCGCGTCGGCCGCGAATGCCGCTGTGTGTGGCGCCGCCGTCGAACCCATCACCCCGATCAACGGGTGGATCGACGGGAGGGCCTGGGAGACGTTGCCCATGTCGGTCGATCCGCCGCCGAGTGCGCCGCCGTTCAGCGGTGTCATCACCCGGCCCCGATGCCCGAGGGCGGCGTCGAAACGGTCGGCGAGGAACGGGTGCTGGACGAGGGGCTCGTAGATCGGATCGACAGGGGTGACGGCGTAGCTGCATCCGGTGGCCGTCGCGGCGCCGTCCACGCAGGCGAGCACCTTCTTCTTCAGTTCGGCGGTCTCCGCGAGGTCGAAGGAGCGCACCTCGGCCTCGACGACCGCGGTTGCCGGAATGATGTTGGAGACGTCGCCACCGGACAGCGTGACGGCGCTGACCCGCACGGTGTCGGGCAGGTGCTGCCGCAGCAGTCCCACGGCCACCTGCATGACCGTCGCCGCGTCGCCCGCGTTGATCCCTGCGCTCGGCGCGGCCGCCGCGTGCGACGCCCGCCCGGTGAACTCGACCCGGAACCGGTCGCGGGACTGCGACGTGCTCCCCGCGGTGGGCACGACGATGCCGGGACCGGGGTGAACCATCAGCGACACCGTCGCGTCCTCCCAGGCGCCGGCCTCCAGCATGTGGGCCTTGCCCGCACCCTTCTCCTCGGCCGGCGTCCCGAGAAGCTTGACCCGGATGCCGAGCTCGTCCGCAACCCGGGACAGCGCGATCGCCGCCCCCGCTCCGGCAGTCGCGATGATGTTGTGGCCGCATGCGTGCCCGATGCCGGGGAGGGCGTCGTACTCGGCGCAGACCACGACCGTCAGGTCACCGCTGCCGTACACGGCCTCGAGGGCGGTGTCCTGCCCCCAGACACCCACGTCCACCGTGAAACCGGCATCGCGGAGCAGGTCTGCGACGAGCGCCGCCGAACGGTGTTCCTCGAACGCGAGTTCCGGATGGGCGTGCAGGTCGTGGCTCGTGGCGACGAGGCGGTCGCGCCATTCGAGGACGGTGTCCTCCACGCGTCGCTTCAACTCCTCGGCGACTGCGTTCGGGCCGCCGGAGACGTCGATGTCGCCGGCAATTGCGGTGTCGGTCATGAACTTTCCTTTCTTCTGGAGAGAACGGTGATCACGCCTCGGCGGGCGCGGCGGCAGTGACGGTAGGCGCAGTGCGGTCGGCGGCGGGTCCGCGTGTCACCACCGCGAGGCCGGCGACGGCGAGCGAGAGCAGCCCGCAGATCACCCACACCGCTTGGTACCCCGCCTCGCTCGTGATCACCGAACCGCCGTCGAGCGTCGCCGTGAACCCGGACATCACCGCAGTGAAGCTGGCGCCTGCGATGGCACCGGCGACGGTGCGGGCAGTGTTGTAGAGGCCCGATGCGATGCCGACCGAGTCCCGTGGCGCCCGTGCCACCACCACGTTGGGGAGCGCGGAGATGATGATGCCGTTGCCGAGTCCGGACACGACGAGCCACACGAGGACGCTGACGGTGTCCGAGTGCAGCACCGTGAGCAGGGCGTACCCCAGTGCGGCGGCCACCGCGCCGACGATGACGGCGGTGACGTCGCCGACCCGCGCACCCAGCCGCGGTCCGGCGAACGTGCCGGCGAACGCCGCGATCGACGCGAACACGAGGACCAGCCCGATCAGCGACGATGACAGGCCGAGCCCGAATCCGGCCGCTGCCGGGTCGGTGCCGACGAAGAGCGCGATCGGGGTCTGGCTGCCGAACAATTGGGCCCCGAACAGGGCCGCGAGCAGGATCGGCAGCCCGACACCGGCACGGCCGGAGAGCATCGCGAAATCGACCAGCGGCGAGGACACCCGCCGCTCGAGCACCACCCACAGCGCGAGAAGCGTGCCGCCGAGCAGGAGCCCACCCAGCACCGGCCCCGACGCCCACCCGAACCTGTTGCCCGTGCTGATCGCGAACAACGCGAACGCCAGCCCCGCCCCCAGGAGAATCGCCCCGGCCCAGTCGAGGCGGCCCGACGTGCGCGCCGTCGTTTCGGGGACGAAGGACACCACGACGACGAGCGCGAGCGCCATGAGTGCCGCCGGAACGAGAAGCAGCACAGTCAGACTGAGGAACGATGCGAGGACCCCGGACAGGACGACGCCGACGCTGGCGCCGAGCGTGAGCCCGCCGACCAGCAAACCGATCGCTTTCCCGGACTGCTCCCCGGCGCGCTCCCGCACGATCGCGAACTCGAGCGGCAGGAACGCCGCGAGTGCGCCGGTGATCGCCCGGCCCAGGATGAAGATGCCGAACGTCGGGGCGAGCGCCGACACGACGCTGCCGACCGTGACCATCGCCGTCGCGACGACGAGCATCCGCTTGTGTCCGTACTGGTCGCCCATCTTGGCGAGCAACGGCACGAGGACCGCGGTCGCGAGCAGATAACTCGTCTGCACCCAGTTCAGGTCGGCGGGGCCGACCGAGTACTTCTCACCGATCGCCGAGAGGACCGGACTGAACCATGCCTGGAGGAATCCGCTCGACAGTTCCATGGCGAAGAGGAACCCGACGAAGCCGGCCGCGGCGCCGAGACGCCGGTCGGAACCGGCGCCGGTGGGAATGGGGGATCGGAGTGCTCCCATGTGTGACCTCCAAGGTTGCGGGCCGCCTCGGGAGGCGACATGACAATATGAGCGAAACGACCGAATCGATGCGTCCGAGTGTTGGGTCAGTGAATTTCTGCGGTGTAAATGCGCAGAAGTTGACGCTGAGGAGGTACTGATATGCAGGAGAAGACGCCCACGGAGGACGAACTTCGACTTATCCACGCGTTGCAGGTGTGGCCGCGGGTGCCGTGGTCGCAACTCGGGCCGATCCTCGGGGCCGACCCGGTGACTCTCGCGCGACGGTGGTCCGGGCTGAGCGAACGGGGCATGGCCTGGGTGACGGTCCAGCCGCCGATGTCCGAGGCCGCGCGCGGCGCGATCGTCGAGGTCGAGTGCGTCGCCGGGTCGATCGACGTGGTGATCACCGAGTTGTCCCAGGACACCGAGTGCATGTCGATCGACGTCGCCTCGGGTGGTCGCGACCTGATCCTCACCGTGGGCTGCCCCGACCCGACAGCGTTCAACCGATACGTCGTGTCCCGCGTCGCGGGCATCCCCGACGTTCGCACCGTCCGCACGCACCCGGTGATCACCACGATCTCCGGAGCATCGCAGTGGCGTCTGCGCGCTCTCGACGCCGACGAGTCGGGCGCGATCGACGCCGCCCGACGCCGCGACGCCGTCCGGCTCTCGGCGATGTTCGCCCGTCCGCCGGTCGCCGAACGGGACATCATCGCCATCCTGTCCCGCGACGGTCGTGCGACGACTCGGACCGTCGCGGAGGCCCTCGGGACCTCCACGCGGCGGGCGCGCGAACGGCTCAGTGCGACCCTCGCTTCGGGCGCTTTCGAATTCCGCACGGACATGCCGCGCTGGGCCTCGGGGTATCCCGTCTGCGCGTGGTACTTCCTCCGGGTTCCCGCCGCCCAGATGGCCAGGGTCGGCGCCAACCTGAGCGGGCTGCCAGCGGTGCGGACGGTGTTGTCGGTGGCCGGGCCTGCCAATCTCCTGGTGTCGGTGTGGTTGCGTGGACTCTCCGACGTCGAAGGGCTCGAGGCCGTCGTCGAGCAGAAACTGCCCGCGGTCAGCATCCTCGACCGGTGCCTCGTTCTCGGCGTCCGCAAACGCATGGGTCGGGTGTTCGACGAGGACGAACTGCCCATGCAGTAGGCGCTCCGCGCCCGTGCGCCTTTCTGGTTGTTCCAGCTACCAAAAAGGCGCACGAGCGCGAAGCGCCTGTGATCGCGCTCACATCCGGTGTCCCTGGGAATTGATCGCAGGGTTGGCACGTTAGTTGAGTCAGTAACGCTCAACTTATAGGAGGCTGAGGAATGCCAGCATTCTTCGGGCCGGAGGGCCCAGGTCGCATCGACATCAGTCGGCTCATGAGCCGCTCCACCCAGGAGCTCATGGCTGCTGCCGCCCGCTTCGCCGCAGGTCGTGGCGACGCGGAACTCGATGCACTCCACGTTCTGCGCGTCATGACAGAACACGACCCCGTCAGTTCCCTGATGCGCCGCGCAGGCGCCGACACGTCGGCCGTCGCCGATTCCGTCGAGCTGCGACTGCCTCAGGGCCGGGACACGTCAGGCTTTGCAACGCCCGCACTGAGCGGTGCGCTGAAGACCGCGCTGCTCGAGGCGCATCAGCTCGCGCGTGCTCTCGGTTCCACCTACATCGATCCCGAGCACCTCTTCCTGGCGCTCGCCGCGGATCAGGACCACGCCGCAGGACGACTGCTCGCGTCCGAGGGCATCACCCCGGAACGCCTGCAGACCGCGGTGCAGGGCGGGTCGGTGGAGGAGTCCCCGGACTCCGAGACCCCCACGCTCGACAAGTACGGCTTCGACCTCACCGAACGCGCACGCGGCGGCGGAGTCGACCCGGTGATCGGGCGCGCCGACGAGATCGAGCAGACCATCGAGATCCTGTCGCGCCGCACCAAGAACAACCCCGTGCTGGTCGGTGAGGCCGGCGTCGGCAAGACGGCGGTCGTCGAGGGCCTGGCCCAGCGCATCGTCGACGGCGACGTCCCCGACCGTCTGACGGGTAAGCGCATCGTGCAACTCGACCTGTCGAGCATGGTGTCGGGCACCCGGTACCGCGGCGACTTCGAGGAACGCCTCAACAAGGTGATCGACGAGATCTCGGCCCACTCGGACGAGCTGATCGTCTTCATCGACGAGGTGCACTCCATCGCCGGTGCCGGTGGCGGCGCCGACGGTGCGATGGACGCCGGCAACATCCTCAAGCCGAAGCTGGCCCGTGGTGAACTGCACATCGTCGGTGCGACGACGCTCGACGAGTACCGCAAGCACATCGAGAAGGACCCGGCGCTCGAACGGCGCTTCCAGCCGGTGACGGTGGCGGAGCCGAGCGTCGAGGATGCGGTGGCGATCCTGTCCGGTCTGCGTGACCGGTACGAGGAGCATCACGGTGTCCGCTACACCGACGAGGCGATCACGGCCGCGGTCGAGCTGTCGGCCCGCTACATCGGCGACCGCTTCCTGCCGGACAAGGCGATCGACCTGATCGATCAGGCCGGCGCCCGGTTGCGGCTGCGGATGCCGAGCGTCGACGTCGAGGCTCTGCGGGCGAAGCTGGCGGAACTCGAACAGGCCAAGGAGCAGGCCGTCGCCGACGAGCAGTACGAGAAGGCGTCGAGTCTGCGCGACGAGGCCACGGCGGTCCAGGCCCGAATCGACGGGAAGTCCGTCGGTGCGTCCGACGCCGCGCCCGAGGTGACGGCCGAGCAGATCGCCGAGGTCGTGTCGCGGGCCACCGGGATCCCGGCCAGCCAGATGACCGAGGAGGAGAAGGAACGTCTCCGCCGGCTCGAGGACGAACTGCACCGCCGCGTCATCGGCCAGGACGACGCCGTGAAGGCGATCGCCCGGGCCGTGCGCCGCAGCCGCACCGGGATGAACGATCCCGACCGTCCCGTGGGCAGCTTCCTGTTCCTCGGACCGACGGGTGTCGGCAAGACCGAACTCGCGAAGGCTCTGGCCGCCACACTGTTCGGTGACGAGAACAAGATGCTGCGGCTCGACATGAGCGAGTTCGGTGAACGTCACACGGTCAGCCGGCTCGTCGGTGCTCCTCCCGGCTACGTCGGGTACGGGGAGGCGGGGCAGCTCACCGAGCAGGTCCGGCGGAACCCGTACTCGGTGATCCTGCTCGACGAGATCGAGAAGGCGCACCCGGACGTGTTCAACACGCTGCTGCAGGTGCTCGACGACGGTCGGCTCACCGACGGTCAGGGCCGGACGGTGGACTTCAAGAACACCGTGCTGATCATGACCAGCAACCTGGGATCCGACATCATCTCCAGCAAGTCGGGTGCGCTGGGCTTCAGCACCGGAGACGCGGAGGCGTCGGAGAAGCCGCTGCGGGATCGGGTGATGGGCCGGCTGCGCGAGTCGATGCGTCCGGAGTTCCTGAACCGGATCGACGAGATCGTGATCTTCCGCAAGCTCGACACCGATCAGCTGCACCGGATCACCGACCTGCTGCTGGACGACAGCCGGAAGCGGCTGCAGTCCAAGGGCATCGAGATCTCGTTCAGCGACGCCGCGGTCGACTGGATTGCCGAGCACGGACACCAGCCCGAGTTCGGGGCGCGCCCGTTGCGCCGGTCGATTCAGCGGGCCGTCGACGATCGGATCGCCGATATGCTGCTCGACGACGTCCTCGTCGAGGGTGGCAGCATCGCGGTCGGCGTGGCCGACGACGAGTTGGACCTCGTGGTCGGCTGATCCCCCACGTGAGTGGCAAAGTGTGCTCCCGCACGCTTTGCCACTCACGTGTGTGGGTAGCCCCTTACCCGCCCTCGCCGTTCCCGATCAGCACCCGGTGATGAGATGTGCGCCGTGCACCGTCACCTGTGCGTTGTGCAGGGCTGCACTGTGATCCGGGTGTGTGCCCGGGGTGCGCTGCCCTCCGCGCAGGAGAAGTGGCCGGATTGCCGCCGACCGCGGTGCGTGCTCGCCTCCGGAACGGTTACCCACTACCCGGCGAAAGGTCAGTCGAGCAACTCGACTTCCCAATTCGCCTTCTGCACTTGCAGATCGATCGCCCGGATCCGCCGCGCGAGATCGTCCGCCCTACGCCGCAGATCCCGGACGGGCAACGCCGCGACGAAGACGAGTTCGGAGCGCAGCTGCCTGCCGTATCGGTCCTGCTCACGACCCGAGGCGGCATCCGCTGCCGCGGACACCACCCGGTGCCGGATGCGCAGCATGTCCCGGCGGGCCAGCGCGTCCGTGATTCTCGCATCGCCGAGTGGCGCAGCGGTATTCGTCCGGTTGATTCTGCGCACCAGGACTTCCGTGCGGTCCAGGACCTCGTCCAGTTCGGCGAGGAGCGCCGCGGCGTCCTCCGCCGGCGCCTCGCCCTCCTGATGTCGGGCATTGGTGAGGATGCGCGACTTCAGTTGCTCCACCCGGCGCGTCAGATCGCCGCGTTCGGCCAGTGCCTCAGCCAATTTCACGTGTACCTCCTTCCTCGAAGACGTCGTGGGGCACAGCGAATGTGAAGGCAGGGTCGCGGCACCGGGTGGGTACCGAGCGAAGCGCGCCGAACGCGCGGGTGAATTCCCCGAGGCAACGTGTCGGAGAGAAATCTCGGAGGGCGCTCATGCGCCTTTCGTCGAGTCGAATTCGAGCATCTTCAATTGGTACCACATCGCCGCTCGAGTAGCGACGGTATTTTCTCCCCAGGTGAGTGCCGAAGTGTGTTCCGCCATCCTTCGGCACTCACGTGCTGGTGGGGGCGACTATCGTCGTGGGTATGCGAGCGGAAGACGGCGAATTGACCTCCAAACACCAGCCGTTGCTGGTGCTGAGCAAGATCACGGAGATCCTCGATGCCTTCAGTCTGTCGCGTCCGTCGATGACTCTGGGCGAGATCCACCAGGCTACGGGCCTGCCGACGTCGACGGTCCAGCGGCTGGTCAGCAACCTGGTGGCGCAGGAATTCCTCGACCGGTCCGGCGACCAGATCCGGATCGGCGTCAAGATGGCATTTTGGGCGGCGACGGCCACCAAGGGACTCGACGTGCTGGCCGTCGTCACGCCGGTGCTGAAGGAGATCCGCGACGCTACCGGTGAGACCGCCAGCTTCTTCCGGGTCGAGCAGGGCTACCGCGTGTGCGTGGCCATCGCGGAGACCGAGCACGCCCTGCGACGGAACATGTACGTCGGAAAGATCGTCCCCCTGCCCGCGGGGTCGGCCGGCCGGGTGCTGCTCGCCTGGAACCCGGACCTCACCGAGCAGGTCCTCGCCGGACCCATCGAACCGATGACGGAGGGCACCGTCACCGACACCGCGGTGCTGCGCGAACTGATCCACCAGGCGCGGGCCGACGGGTACGCCATCACGGCGGGGGAGCGGGAGGACAGCGCTTCGGGATTGGCTGCGCCCGTGTTCGATTCGTCCGGCGACGTGCTCGGCGCGCTGGCGATCAGCGGGCCGACCCTCCGCATGCCCCGCGAGCAGTGCGAGAAGTGGGTGGATCTGCTCGTCGGCAGCGCCGAGCAGGTCACCCGGACGCTGGGCGGCCGCTACCCGTCGTGAGGCGTGCTCGCGCGTCACGACGGGTAGCGGCGTCCGTCACGACGTCCACGCCTCCGGGTTGACCGGGTGCGGTGGGATCCGGTTCTGCGCCATGGCCACCGCGTTTTCGGCGCACAGCCGCGCCATCTCGGACCGTACGGCGACGGTGGCGCTGCCGACGTGGGGGAGCAGCACCGTGTTCGGCAGTTCCGCGAGCCCGGGTGCGAGCGCGGGCTCGTCCTCGTAGACGTCCAGTCCGGCCCCGGCGATCTCCCCGGATTTCAGGGCGGCGACGAGGGCGGTCTCGTCGACGACGGGACCGCGCGCGGTGTTGACGAGGATCGCCGTCGGCTTCATCGCGTGCAGGACGTCCGCGTCCACCAGGTGCCGTGTCTGCTCGTTCAGCGGAACATGCAGGGACAGGAAGTCGCTGGTGGTGACGAGGGTGTCCCAGTCGGTGTGGGTGACGAGTCCGGCGAACTCGCCGAGTTCGTCGTCCGGCACCGGCCGGTCGCCGGGAGGCCGCGGGCAGAACAAGACCTGCATGCCGAAGGCCAGTGCCCGGCGGGCGGTGGCGCGGGCGATCCGCCCGAATCCGGCGAGTCCGAGGGTGCGTCCCGAAACGTCCTGGCCGAGCAGCAGGTTCGGTTCCCAGCCGGTGAACTTGCCGGAGCGGACGAACGCGTCGGCCTCCACCGCCCGGCGCGCGGTGGCCATGATCAGCAGCATCGCGACGTCGGCGGTGGCGTCGGTGAGCACACCCGGGGTGTTCCCGACGAGGATCTTGTTGGCGGTGGCCGCGCCGATGTCGACGTTGTTGAACCCGACCGCGTAGTTGGAGATCCCGCGGATCTTCGCGGCGGCGAGGAGGTCGGCGTCGAACGTGTCGCGCAGTTGGGACACCACCACGTCGTAGTCGCCGGACACGCAGACCTCCCGCAGCCGGGCGGCGTCCGGAAGTTCTTCGGGCAGTTCGACGCTGCCCGCAGCACGCAGCAGGGTGAGAGCGGGTTCGGGGATCGGGGTGGTGACGTAGAACCGGGCGCCGCTCATCGGCCGCCGCCGATGACCCACTCGAACGCGGACGCGTTGGAGCGCGCGCCCTGCGCGGCCTTGGACCGATTGGCTTCGCCGAGTTCGGCGAGGGTCTTCTCGGACAGTTCCACCAGCGAGCCGAACGTGGTGGGGTTCAGCCAGTCCGGGCGGGTGGCGAACAGGAGGTCCTCGCTGGCGGTGTTGCCGCTGGCGCCGGGCGCGAACGGACAGCCGCCGAGCCCGCCGAGGGCACCGTCGACGGTCATCGCCCCCGCCGCGACCGCGGCGAGACTGTTCGCGACCCCCAGACCCCAGGTGTCGTGACCGTGGTAGACGATGCCGCGTTGCGGGGTCTCGAGCCGGACCCGGGAGACGAGGGAGTACACCTCGGCGGGGACCGCCTGGCCGAGGGTGTCGCAGACGACGACGTCGACGGCGCCGTGGGCGCGCGGGTCGTTGGCGATGTCGATCACCCGCTGCTCCGGCACCCGGCCCTCGAACGGGCAGGTGAACGACGTCGCGATGCACAGTTGGATGCTGCCCCCGACGTCCTGCGCGAGTTCGATCGCGGCGGGCATCGCGGCGAGGCTGTCGTCGGTGGACCGGCCGATGTTCGCCTGGTTGTGGGAATCGGACGCGGAGAAGCAGTACTGGAAATAGCGTGCGCCCGCGGCGGCGGCCTTCTCCACGTGCCGGGGCGTGGCGACCCACACCCAGCAGTGCTCCAGTTCCTCCGGGGTCAGTTCCGAGATCACCTCGACGGTGTTCGCCATCGGCGGGACGAGGTCGGGGCGGGCCATCGACCCGATCTCGAGGGCGGGCACGCCGAGTTCGAGGAGTCGTCGCGCGATCTCGAGCTTCCGCGCGGTGGGCAGCATCTTGCCGGTGAGCTGCAGTCCGTCGCGCAGGGTGACGTCGCGGAGCAGGGCGCGTGATTCGAAGGACTGCGTCATGAGATGTCACCTACCGTGTCGTTGACGAGGGAGTCGATCTGTTCCGGGGTCTTGCCGAGCAGCGTCTCGAGGACCTCCCGGGTGTGCTCGCCGAGGTCCGGCCCGACGTTGCGGATCGGCAGCGACTGTCCGCCGATCACCGGGACGATGCCGGGGAACCCGACCTGCTTCGGCTCGGCCTCACCGGTGTCGACGGTGAACTGCTGAATCATGTTGCGGGCCGCGTACTGGTCGTCGCTGCAGATGTCGGCGGCGGTGTTGATCGGACCCGACGGCACCCCGGCGGTGTCGAGGATCTTCAGCGCGTCGTCGCGCGAGTACTGGATGGTCCACTCGCCGATCGCGGCGTCGAGTTCGTCGCGGCGCGCCCACCGTCCGGCGTTGGTGGACAGGTCCGGGTCGGCGCCGAGGTCGGGGCGGCCGATGGTCTCCATGTAGCGCTGGAAGATGGCGTCCCCGTTGCCGGCGATGATGATGCTGTTGCCGTCGTTGCAGGTGTACGCGTTCGACGGGGCGATGCCCTCCATCCGGCCGCCGACGCGTTCGCGTTTGATGCCGTACGCCAGGTAGTCGGGGATCAGCGACTCCATCATCGACAGGATCGATTCGTTCAGCGCGACGTCGATGATCCGATGCGGCAGGGACGGGCCCTGCGTCCCGGCGACCTTCGCGGCCTCGCGTTGGAACAGTGCCATCACCGCCCCGAATGCCGCATAGAGTCCGGCGATCGAATCGCCGATCGACACCCCGACCCGCACCGGCGGCCGGTCCGGGTCGCCGACGAGTTCGCGGAACCCGCCTGCGGCCTCCGCGACCGCGGCGAAGCCCGGCCGCTGCGACATCGGTCCGGTCTGCCCGAACGCCGAGATCCTTGCGATCACCAGGTCCGGATTGGCCTCGTTCAACGCGTCCGGTCCGATACCCCACTTCTCCAGAGTGCCGGGCCGGAAGTTCTCCAGCAGGATGTCGCAGTGGGCGGCGAGGTCGAGGACGAGTTGCCTGCCCTCCTCGGTGCGCAGGTCCAGCACGATCGACTTCTTGTTCCGGTTGATCGTGCGGTACAGCATCGAGGTGTCGCCGGAGTACAGGCGCCAGTTACGCAGTTCGTCGCCGGTCTTCGGGCGCTCCACCTTGATGACCTCGGCGCCGAAGTCGGCGAGCATCCGGCCCGCCGTCGGTGCGGCGATGTAATTGCCCAGCTCGAGTACCCGAACGCCGTCGAGAGGCCGAATGGTGTTGTCGGAGAACATGGTGATCCTTAACTGATAGTGACGCTCAGAGAACGAGGCTCATGGGCAGGACGAGCAGTATTGCGACGACCGATGCCACCGATACTCCCACCGAACACGTCTTCAGCGTGCCTCGTGTGGTCTGACCCATCAAGGATTGCAGCAACCAGAACGTGTTGCTGGTGACATGCACCGCGAACAGGGAGCCGGCGCCGGCCGCGAGAGCGATGAGGACCGGGTCGAGCCCCAGGGTGGGGGCGATGGGCGCGAGGATGCCCGCGGCGGTGATAGCGGAGATCGTCACCGAGCCGACAGCGATGTGCAGGACGGCGGCGACAACCCAGACCATCAGCAGCGGAGCCGCGTGATTGGCGGTGAAGTACTTGCCGAGGATGTCGCCGAGGCCCACCGCGGCGATGGTCGCGGCGAGGGATCCGCCGACACCGGTGAGGATGAGGATCTGGCCGCTCTCGCTGAACCCGCTGGCGATCGCCTTCTGGACGCGGTGCTGGCCGATGCTGAACCTACCGACGAAGCTGGTGCCGATCAGTCCGATCAGCAACGCGATGAGCGGCTCCGACACGAACGAGACGACCGGGTTGCTGATGTCGGCGATGTCCAGGATCGCGCCGGTCGCGATGAGCAGGAGGGAGAAGAGCAGCGGGGCGAGGAGCAGGATCAGCGGACGGTCGTGCTTGGTGCGCTCGGTGGTGACGGTCGCAGCGCGTTGCGCCTGGGCGACACCTCCGCCGGCGTCCGGCCGAGGGGTGCTGCCACCGGTGCCGTCGGTCCAGTCCTCTTCTTCGTCGTCGACGACCGTCTGATGGAAGTGCTCCTCGTCCTTGTCCGGATTCCACCAACCGCGGGTGAACAGGAACGACATGATCGCGACCGAGATCGCCACGGTCGGGATCACCAGGATGAGCCCGAAGATCAGCATCTTGCCGAGCGGCACACCGAGCAGTCCGGCCAGGGCGAGGGCGCCGACACCGGGAACCATGAGGACGATGCCGCACTCGAGGCCGATGGCGAGGGCGGTGGCCATGCGGGCGGTCCCGACCCGGCCGACCTTCGGTGCGAGGTTGCGGGCCAGCGGCGCCGAGATGACCAGCAGGACGTCGAGGAAGATGGACTGCAGCAACGTCGCGATCGTCAGCGACATCGCATAGGGCATTCGTTTCGGCCCGAACACCCGGAGAAGCGTTCCGACCAGGCGCTGGATGGCGCCCATTTCTTTCAGCATGGCGCCCATCAGGACGCCGAAGGCGATCAGAAGTCCTACTTCGGCCATGATGTCGCCGAAACCGGTGCTGATGACTTCCACCGTCTTGGCTGTGCCGAGTCCTGTCGTGAGTCCGAGGTACGCGGATCCCACGACCAGCGACACCACGGGGTTGAACTTGAAACGCACGATCATCAGCACGACCGCCGCTACGGCGACCGTGGTGTTGATCAGGATTCCTACGTCTGACATGTGCGCGTCCTTCGAGGAGGCGGGCAGTGACTGGTGTCACAGGTACACCCATATTATGAGCACACACTCACGATATAAGCAATGCCGCCTGTGCGCCTTTCTGGTTGTTCCCGCTACCAAAAAGGCGCACAGGGCATACTCGACGCATGGTCGCGCTGGATCCGTTTGCGGTGGGACGGCCACCGGTCGCCGAGCGCAGGACGTCGGACGACTGGGACCAGATCCGGCACTGGTCCGACCGCGTGTACATGCCGTATGTCGTGCGTCCGCTCGGGGTCGGGTTGGCGCCCAGGTCGAGCATGTACTCCACGAAGATCGGCGACATCACCGTCACCCGGTTCTCCTACGGAATCCCCGTCTCCGTCGGCGACTTCTCACCCGATGCCGGAAACGCGCTCGTTCTCACGACCATCCGCGGGAACGCCCGGCACCATGTCGACTGCGGCGCCACCGCGGACACACCGGCCGGCGACACGTTCGTCGCCGACTGCAGCCGAATCGACTACCTCGTCGAATTTTCGCCGGACCACGTGCAACTCAATCTCACGATTCCCCACCGGATGCTCGCCGACACGGCGGTGCGCTGGTGGGGATTTGATCCGGGAGATGTTCTCTGGCAACGCAAATGCGTCATCGGGGGCGGCGGGTCCGGCTGGCAGGCGCTGCTCGGGTACGCCATGCGGACGACAGGGGAGTTACCGGGACACGCCGCCGACGGGCGCATCGGGCTCAACCTGCAGGAGTTGCTCGTCGGCCACCTGCTCACCGAATGGGCGGCCCGCGCCGGAGTCGACCCGGACCGGACCACCGGCCCGGCGGCACCGGGCTACGTGCGGCACGCGGTCCAGTACATCCGGGAGTGCGCCCGCGAACTGCCGACGGCCTCCGACATCGCCGACGCGGTGGGGGTCAGCGTCCGGACCCTGTCCGGATCTTTCCGGAAATACCTGGACGTGACGCCGGCCGAGTACGTGCGTGAGCAGCGGCTTCGGGGCATCCGGGAGGAACTGCTCACCGCACCTCCCGGCGAGACCGTCGCCTCGATCGCCGGCGCGTGGGGATACGTCAACCTCGGCCTGTTCGCGGCGTCCTACCGCCGGCGGTTCGGTGAGAATCCGTCGCAGACCAGGGCCTCCGGCCCCGTGAGTGGCTGACGAGTCCAGGGACTCCCTAACCACTCACGGGCGGCGGAGCCGCCTACAGCCAGCCGTGGGACTCCGCCGCGCGGACGGCCTCGGCGCGGGTGCTGGCGCCGGTCTTGCCGATCGCCGACGACAGATGGTTGCGCACCGTGCCCGCGGAGAGAAACAGTGCGGCCGCGATCGAGGCGACCGGCGCACCGTCCCGCGCGGCCCGCAGCACGTCGGTCTCCCGGTCGGTGAGCGGCGATTCCCCGCTGACGAGGCTGTCGGCGGCGAGGGTGGGATCGACGACGCGCAGTCCCGCGTGGACCCGGCGCACGGCGTCGGCGAGTTGCCGGGCCGGGGTGTCCTTCACGACGAATCCCGACGCCCCCGCCTGCAGGGCCCTGCGCAGGTAGCCAGGACGACCGAACGTCGTCACGATCAGGACGCGGGTCTGCGGCACCTCGGCGCGCAGTGCCGCCGCGGCGGCGATCCCGTCCAGCCCGGGCATCTCGACGTCGAGGAGCGCGACGTCGGGGGTGTGCTCGCGGGCCGCGGCGACCACCTCGTCGCCACGCCCGACCTCCGCGACCACCGACAGGTCCGGTTCGAGGTCGAGCAGGGCGGCGAGGGCGCCGCGGACGAGTGCCTGGTCGTCGGCGAGCAGCAACCGGATCGTCACGGGACCTCTTCCTTCAGCACGTGCAACGAGAATCCGCCGGGTTGCGGGTGGGTGATGACGACCCGCGCTCCGGCCGCGGCCGCGCGCTCCCGGAGGCCGACGAGCCCGTTTCCGTGGGCGCCGTTCCCGTGCACAAGTTCGCCACAGCCGGAACCGTTGTCGACGACGGTGACGTCGCGTTCGCCCACCGTGACCGCGCAGTGCGTCGCGCCGCTGTGCCGGACCACGTTCGTGACACCCTCGCGGACGGACCACGCGAACAGCTCGCGCAATTCGGTGGGCACGGACTCGGTGCTGCCCGGTAGCTCGGCCTCGATCCCGGCCGCCCGCAACGCTTCCCTGGCCCGGGCGATCTCCATCGGCAGCGACAGTCCCCGGATTCCCTGCACGGCCTGCCGGACGTCGGCGAGCGCGTCGCGGGAAAGACGTTCCAGGTCTGCCACTTCCGTGCGGGCCCGGTCGAGGTCGATGTCGAGGAGCCGGCCCACGAGTTCGGCCTTGACGGTGATGACGGTGAGGGAGTGCCCGAGGATGTCGTGGAGGTCGCGGGCCATTCGGGTGCGTTCCTCCTGCACCGCGAGCCGTTCGCTCTCCTCCCGTTCGCGGACCAGTTCGATGTTGCGGTTGATCAGCTTGGTCACCCCGAACATCGCGAACGCCGCCGCGCACACACCCAGCGACAGCCCGGTGCCCGAACCCCAGCCCATGGCCGTGGAGATCACCTCTACGAGCACGGCGATCGTGAGGGCGGTGACGCCACCGAGCCAGGCGGGCAGCAGGATGATCGCCGACACCGCGAGGAAGACGGCGGCGGACAATCCCGACGGCCCCACGGCCAGGGTCATGACCGCCGCGAGCGTGAACAGCGCCGCCATCACCGGCAGCGCCTGGTTCAGCGGCGGCCGAAACTCGTTGTGCGCGCGGCGGGTATGCGACCACCGGAACATCGCGAGATACGTCACCGCGAACGCGAGCGTGGCGATCATCCCGATCCAGCCGCGGACGTGACCGCGGTCGGCCCAGCCGTCGAGGAAGGGCTGGAACAGGAACATTGTCCACGCGGCGGCGAAGATGAATCCGAAACGGCCCCATCGCCTGGTCACGACGGGGCCGTCGGGGGTGGTCACGGAAGCCACGATACCGCCGTCACACTCGCTCGGTGTCGCGCTGGAACCGCCACACCGCACCGCCGACGAAGATCGCCAGCCACACCGCGACGTTCAGGACCCACGTCCACTGCATCGCGTCGCCGGTGAGCGGTGCGTGCACGAGTTGGCTGAGCCCGTACGTGGGCATGAACTGTGCAATCGACGCCCACACGGAGCCGTCCTGCAGCGGCATGAACAGGCCGCCCGCGAAGCCGAGCACGGCGAGCCCGGGGCCGAGGATCTGCATGACGTTCTCGCTCGGCAGCAGATATCCCATGAACAGGCCGAACGCCGCGAACACTGCAGAGCCCAGCCAGGTGATCAGGGCCGTCGTGAACCACAGGGACGTGTCCATCTGGACGGACGCGAACGCGCCCACGAGATAGACGACGCCGACGGCCGCGAGCCCGAGCATCATCGCGACCAGCACCTTGACGAGGATGTAGACCCCCGGGGACAACGGGGTGAGCCGCAACTGCCGACTCCACCCGGACGCCCGCTCCACCGACACCATCGCGCCGCCGCTCGTCGTCGCGATCATCGCGCCGTACAGGGCCATGCTGATCATCACGTACGCCGAGACGTTCCCGTTGCCCGCGCTCTCCCCCGAATAGCTCGGGTTCAGCCCGAAGATGAGGAAGAACACGACGGGCATCACGAGGGTGATGATCATCGTGCGCCGATTGCGCAGCAGGCGACGCAGTTCGAGTCCGAGGAGGGTGGTGTTGAGCCCGCCCAGCGGGGGAACGCGGCGGTGGGCGGCGAGGGTGGTCACGAGTTCGGTCCTTCCGTGGCGGAGTCGTCGGAGGTGAGCGCGATGAACGCGTCTTCGAGGCCCCGGGAGACGATTTCGAGGTCGCTGGCGGGTGTCCGGGTCAGGAGGTGGCGGGCTACGGCGTCGGTGTCCGTCGAGTGGATCAGGACGCTGTCGCCGCGCACCTCGATGCTGTCGGCGCCGGGAATCGCGAACAGCTGTTCCCGGTCCGCGCCCGGGAAGTGGGCGCGGACGGTGCGTCCCGCGGCCAGCGCCTTCACCTCGGCGACGGTGCCGTCGGCGACGATTTTCCCCTTGCGCACCAGCACGATCCGGTCGGCGTACGCGTCGGCCTCCTCGAGGTAGTGCGTTGCGAAGACGACCGTCCGGCCGCTGTCCGCGTCGGCGCGGATCGCCGACCAGAAGTCCCGCCTGCCCTCGACGTCCATGCCGGTGGTCGGCTCGTCGAGGATCAGCAACTCCGGATCGGACAGCAGTGCCATCGCGAACCGCAGTCGTTGCTGCTGCCCGCCGGAACACTTGCCCACCAACCGGTTTCCGAGATCGGCGATACCGGCGCGGGTGAGGACCTCGTCGACGGGCCGGGTGCCGGCGAACAGGCTTGCCGTGAGCCGGACGGTCTCCGCGACCGTCAGTTCCTTCAGCAGGCCGCCCGTCTGCATGACCGCGGAGACGAGGCCCTTCGCGATCGCGGTGCGCGGGTCCGTGCCGAAGACGGACACCTCGCCGACGGTGGGTCGGGACAGTCCGAGGACCATGTCGACGGTGGTGGTCTTGCCTGCGCCGTTCGGGCCGAGGAACGCGACGATCTCACCGGGCCGGATCTCGAGGTCCAGCCCGCGCACGGCGTGAACGTCACCGAAGTGCTTGTGGACGCCGCGCAGCCTGACTGCCGGAGCCTGCGACGCGGACGCCTTCGCGGAGGTGCGGGGTTCTGTCGATGTCATGCATTCAGCGTGCGATCCGGGCGGCCGGCGACCCTCACACGTCCGTCACGACCTCACCGTGACAAATGTCAGGGGAGGGTGGGTGTGGCGCCGATCCGGGCCAGCCGTTACTGTGGCCGTCATGCAGCGCGCATATTTCTGGTTTAGCAGGCCGGCCCCGGGTGGGCCGGTCGGCGTAACCACGCGCTGACCTCCTCCACCCCAGAGCCGGATTACAGACCGGCTCGCGGGAATCTCCACAGTCTTCGAGGGCCGGCCTGAGAACAGGAACCCGAACCCATGACTGTCACTCTCGACACCACTACCAGCAGTGATCGCCTGGACGCCCAGCGCACCGTGAGCATCAGCCCGCTGGTGGCGCCGTCCGTCGTGCGTCGCGAACACGCCCCCGACGACGTCGCGTCCGCGACCGTCCGCTCGGGCCGCGCCGACACGGTGAACGTGCTGAACGGCGACGACGACCGCTTGCTCGTCGTGGTCGGCCCGTGCTCCGTGCACGATCCCGTCGCCGCGATGGACTACGCCCGCCGGCTCGCCGCCAAGGCCGAGGAACTGCGCGACGACCTGCACATCGTGATGCGGGTCTACTTCGAGAAGCCGCGCACCACGCTGGGCTGGAAGGGTCTGCTCAACGACCCCCACCTGGACGGCACGTTCGACATCGACACCGGGATCCGCATGGGCCGCAAGCTGCTGCTCGACGTGTCCTCGCTCGGCCTGCCGGTCGGCTGCGAATTCCTCGACCCGATCATGCCGCAGTACATCGCCGACCTCGTCACCTACGGTGCGATCGGTGCCCGCACCGCCGCCAGCCAGGTGCACCGGCAGCTGTGCAGCGCGCTGTCGATGCCCGTCGGCATCAAGAACTCGACGGAAGGCGACGTGCAGGTGGCCGTGGACGGCACCCGCGCCGCCGCGGCGAGCCACGTGTTCCCCGGCACCGACCTCGACGGGCAGGCCGCGCTGATCCGCACCATGGGCAACCCCGACTGCCACGTCATCCTGCGCGGCGGCAGCGACGGACCGAACTACGACGCAGAGACGGTCGCGGACACGCTCGCCCGGCTGAACAAGTCCGGTCTGCCGGAACGCGTCGTCATCGACGCCAGCCACGGCAACAGCAGCAAGAACCACGAGAAGCAGGTCGACGTGCTGGACGACATCGCGGCCCGCCTCGAGGCAGGCGAGAAGGGGATCGTCGGCGTGATGGTGGAGAGCTTCATCGAGGCCGGACGCCAGGACCTCACCCTCGGAAAGTCCGAGGAGCTGACCTACGGCCAGTCGATCACCGACGCCTGCATCGACTGGAACACCACGGCCGCGCAACTCGACCGGCTGGCGCAGGCCGTCGCGGCCCGGCGCGGATAGTCACCGCACGCCCCGTGTCCGGAACTGGACGCTGATCCGCGGTCCGAGCGGGCGGGCACTCTTCGGTACACAATGCTCCCAGGTGCGCTGGCAGGAACCACCCATCACCAGCAGGTCACCGTGGCCGAGGGAGTACCGGATCGAGTGCCTGCCGCCGCGCGGGCGCAGCAGCAGCGGACGCGAGGCGCCGAGCGAGAGGATGGCGACCATCGTGTCCTCGGTTCGGCTGCGACCGGTGTCGTCGCCGTGCCAGGCGACGCTGTCGGACCCGTCGCGGTAGAAACAGAGTCCGGACGTGGCGAACCCTTCGCCGAGTTCGGGCAGGTAATGCCTGCTCAGGGCGTCTCGCGCGGTGACCAGCAGGGGGTCGGGGAGCGGTTCGTCCTCTCGGTAGAACCGGACGAGCCGCGGCACGTCCACCACCCGGTCGTACATCTGGCGGCGCTCCGCCTTCCACGGCACCGTCTCCGCGAGCGTCGTGAACAGCTCGTCGGAGCCGGTCATCCACCCCGGTCGCACGTCCACCCACGCCCCCGCCGTCAGTGTGCGACGCTGCACCGTCGGCCCGAGTTCGCCCAGCTCCACACCGAACGACGCGTCGTCGAACAGCGAAGCCTGCAGCGCATACCGCGCATCCGCGGAGGTCATGCGGCCATGCTACACCGGAGGTCGAACGCATGTTCCCATATTTTCGGTCCTGTGCCGCACCCGCGCACTCCTTCTCTGTTCGCGCACGGAATTCAGGGCCCGAGAACCCGTGCACGAATTGAGAAGTGGTGCGTCTGCAGAAACGACAGCAGCTACCGCGGCACCGCGGGCTCCCGGTCGTCGCCGGTGTCGACGACCGCCTTCTGCCTGCTCGGCCACCAGAAGGCGCGACGTTCGAGCGCCGACAGGCTCGGCACCAGCATCGGGGCCATCGCGAAGGCGGCGAGCGCGACGCCGATCGCGACTCCGAAGCCGAGTTCGGCGAGGTTGGCCAGTCCGGTGAGGGTCAGGGACGCGAACGTCAGCGCGAGGATCAGGCCTGCGGCGGCGACGGTGGGGGCGTCGTTGGCGACGGCGATCCGCGCGGCGTCGCGAGGGGCGTAGCCGTTGCGGAATTCCTCGCGCAGGCGCGAGGCGAGCAGAATGTTGTAGTCGGTGCCGATCGCCACGACGAACAGGTAGAGCACGATCGGAATGGAGAAGTCGATGCCGTCGTAGCCGAGTCCGTGCAGGAACAGCAGCACGACGGCGCCGAGGGTGGCGACGAACGTGAGGGCCACGCACACCAGCAGGTTGAGCGGGGCGAGCACCGCCAGCAGGAGCAGGGCGAGGATCAGCGCGATCGCGACCGCGGCGACGGGGAAGACGAGGCGCGTGTCCGCCGCGAGTTGAGCGCGGACGTCGACGAACGTGGACGTCTGCCCTCCCACAACGACTTCCGAGCCGGGGACCGCTCCGTGGGCGGCATCGCGGATCGGTCCCTCGACGAGGTCGAGGGACGCGTTCGAGTAGGGGTCGTCGGCGAGGATGACGTTGACGAGTGCGGCGCGACCGTCCTGACTCGGTCGCGGCGGGGCGACCGAGGACACCCCCGGCACTTGCGTCAGCGCGGTCACGAGGGGCGTCAGCGACGCGGGGTCGAGCGGTCCGGGAGTCACGACGTACACCTGGGTGGGGCTGAGCGCGCCCGCGGGGAACGACTTGCCGAGGGTGTCGAACGCCTGCTGGGACGGTGTGTCGGCGGGCAGTTCGCCGAGCGTGTTGTACGTCGACTTGTAGCCGGACGCGAACGAGGCGAGCGCGATCAGTACGACGCCGATGACGACGGCGAACACGGCCGGGCGGCGTCCGATCGCGGCGCCGATCGAGGCGAACGGTGTGTGGGGGCTGTCGTGCCCCGGGCCGAGCGGCCAGAACAGGTGGCGGCCCAGCACGGTGAACACGGCGGGAATGAGCGTCAGCGCGGTCACGAGCATGGCGGCCACCGCGACGATGAGCCCCGGGGCGAGCGTGGTCAGCGAACCGAGTTTCGCCAGCAGCAGCGCGGCGAACGCGACGATGACCGTGAGCGCCGACGACGCGACGACGCGTCCGACGACGTCGGTGGAGAACACGAGCGCTTCCCGGTGCGTGTCGGTGGTGGAGCCTGCCGCGGCCTGCTGCCGGAGACGCTCGCGGTACCGGAACAGCAGGAAGACGATGTAGTCGGTGCCGACACCGAAGAGGACGACCACGAGGATCGATTGGAGTGACGTGCTGACCTGGAAGTCGAACAGATCGGCGAGCACGGCGGTCAGCCCGGTGACCACCGCCAGCACGACGCCGATCACGAGGACCGGCAGGACCGCGATGACGGGGCTGCGGAAGATCAGGCCGAGCAGCGTGAGGATGACGATCACCGTGGCGATCGTGATGACCTTGTCGGCGTTGTCGTAAGCGGCGGTGGTGTCGACCTGGATGGCCGCGTTGCCGGTCAGCCCGCTCACCAGTCCGGTGCCGCTCAGTTGCTGCTCGGCGTCGTTCCGGACGACCGGGACGGCGTCGTTGACCTGGTCGTCGCCGGGTTGCCCGGCGAACACCACCTGCAGTGCGGCGGCCTTGCCGTCGGCGGACAGCGACGTGGGCGACCCCTGCACGCTCAGCACGCCCGGGATCGCCGAATTCTGCAGGGAAGTCGCGAGATTGAGGGCAGTCTGCTGGTCGGCGGGAGACAGTGGGGCGTCGTCGGCGCGGACCACCACCAGGCTGCCGGTGGCACCGGACAGGCTGGGGAAGTACTGGTTGCCGACGGCCTGCGCCTCGGAGGACTCGAATGAACTGGGCAGGAACGTCTGCTGGTTACCGGTGGTGTAGTCGTCGAGGCTGGGTGCGAACAGAATGACCGCTATGGCGGCGACGACCCAGGCTGCGATGACTCGCCACGGGTGTGCGACGACGGTACGCGCGATGTAGGCAAACATCATTCCCCGTTCCGGGAGATGAAGGTTCGGCCGGCGCCCGGGGCCGGGCGGTCGAACCGTGCCAAGTCATCGTCGCACGCAGGGCGCCGCGAAGGCTACGGGTTCCGCCGCATCGAGAACACCGCGGCCCCGCTCCGACGTCAGGGAGCGGGGCCGCGATACGTCGTGGTGCTCGTTACCGCAGGGGGGTGAAATCCCGGCTACCGAGGTAGCCGGGGCGCGGGGCGGGCGCCGAGAACGGATCCGTCAGAGTGTTTTCGACACTGTTGAACACGATGAAGAGGTTGGATCGCGCGAACGGCGTGATGTTGCCGTTCGAACCGTGCATGCAGTTCGAATCGAAGACGGTGGCCGAACCCGCGGGCCCGGTCATCGTGTCGATGCCGTACTCGTTGGCCATCCGGGTGAGCGTCGGCTGATCCGGCGACCCGGTGGGCGGAACGTAGCTGACCAGCGATTCCTTGAAGTAGTCCTCGGGGGTCTCGCCGGCGCACGAGACGTACGCGCGGTGCGATCCGGGCATGATCATCAGCCCGCCGTTGTGCCCGTAGTTCTCGGTCAGCGCGATCGAGATGCTCGCGGCGCGCGGAGTGGGCATTCCGTCCTCCGCGTGCCAGGTCTCGAAGTCGGAGTGCCAGTAGAACGGGCCGCCGGTGAAACCCGGTTTGAAGTTGAGCCGCGACTGGTGGACGTAGACGTCCGAACCGAGGATCTGCCGGGCGATACCCACCACCTCGGGGCGGCGGATGATGTCGTCGACGACGTCGCTGAGGCGGTGGATGTCGAACACGGACCGCACGGCGCCGTTACCGTTCTCCCGCACGATGCGGTCGTCGCCGCGCAACGTGTCGGTCTCGGCGAGGCGGGTCATCTCGTCGACCAGGTCGAACACGTCGCGCGGCGGGATGATCGCGTCGGCGGAGTGGTATCCGCGCTTGTCGTAGTCGGCAATCTGATTCGCAGTGAGCGGACCGGACCGGGTCTCACCCCGTTTCGGATCGAACCAGGTGACCGGGTCCTGACGGACGGTCATCGTGCACTCGTCGCGGTCCCTCGTGGGGTAGTTGTCGGCTACGGCCGTACGCATAATTCGTGTTTCACCCTTTCGGATTGGACAACGCTTTACTCTTCCGACGTTCTCACTGGTCGTCGACGAATGCAACCCGGACACAGGTCCACCGAGGCTGGACTGGACCGCGACGGCGCGTCGCCGCGGTGGGATCGTGACGGACATGATCGATTCGGTGGCGGTACTCGGGGTGGCGGCGATCGCGCTCGGCATGGTTCTCACGCCGGGACCCAACATGCTGTATCTGGTCTCGCGCAGCATCACTCAGGGCAGGGCGGCGGGCCTGGTCTCGCTGGCCGGTGTCGCTCTCGGGTTCCTGTGCTATCTGGCCGCTGCGGCACTGGGTATTTCGGCGGTGTTCTCCGCCGTCCCGCAGGCGTACACCGCGCTGAAGGTGGCGGGCGCGTGCTATCTGGGATGGCTGGCGTGGCAGGCGTTGCGGCCCGGCGGTAGTGCGCCGTTCGCGCCTGCCCGGGCACTGCCCCGGGATTCGTCCGCCCGGCTGTTCCTGATGGGTCTCACGACGAATCTGCTCAATCCGAAGATCGCGGTGATGTACCTGGCGCTGATCCCGCAGTTCGTGCACCCCGGCGCCGGACCGGTCTGGTTGCAGAGCCTGCTGCTGGGCAGTGTGCAGATCGTGGTCGCGCTCACCGTGAACGCGCTGATCGTCTGCGTCGCAGGAACTGTCGCGACATTTCTGTCGGGACGCCCGGCATGGCTGCGGGCGCAGAAGTTCGTGATGGGAAGCGTCCTCGGCGGGCTCGCCGTCCACCTCGCGCTGGACCGGGCCCGGCCTGCGGTCGTCTGAGCCGGCCGCGGCCCTGGTGACGTGCTCGTCAAGGTCGAGTTCTGTGGCATCTGTCATTCCGACCTCAGTCTGATCGACGGCACGATTCCCGCGCTTCTTCCCGAGGTGACCCAGGGTCACGAGGCGTCGGGCACCATCGCGAAAGTCGGTGCCGGAGTGACCGGCTGGACCGAAGGCGACCGCGTCGTGCCGTCCGCGGGCAGGCCCTGTGCCGCAACTGCCGCCGCGGAGACCTCACGAACTGCCTGAACATCCAGCTCATGGCGTTCGCCTACGACGGCGCGTGGGCCGAGTACACCGTCGCGCAGGCCGGGGGACTGACCCGCATCCCGGACAACGTTCCGTTCGAGCAGGCGGCCCTACTCGCCGATGCGGTGTCGACGCCATTCGGTGCGGTCGTGCGCACCGGCAAGGTCGTGGTCGGGGAGACCTCGGCGTGTGGGGCGTGGGCGGCGTCGGCACCCACATCGTGCAGTTGGCGCGTCTCGTCGGTGCCGTTCCGGTGATCGCGTTCGACATCAATCCCGCTGTGCGGGAACGTGCTCTGGAACTCGGCGCCGATTACGCGTTCGACTCGCGGGACGAGGACCTGAAGGAGAAGGTCGCGGAGGCGACGGGCCGGATGCTGGACGTGGCGTTCGACGCGTCCGGACTGAAGGTGACGTTCGAGCAGGCACTCGACTGCCTGACGGTGGGCGGCCGTCTCGTCGCGGTCGGGCTCTCAACTGTTGACGTCGTGACCGAAGGCCAGATGCTGCACCGCAAGGCCGCCCGGCTGACGCGACTGGCCGCCACCGCCCCACCCGAGGTCCGCACCCGGCTGGAGGAGAAGATCGCCGTCCTCGACGAGCACCGGGAGGCGGTGGGCGTCAAGCGGGGAAAGATTAACCGAGAACTGGCCTTCCACTTCGCCCGCCAGGTCACCGACTACGCCACCGCCGCGGGCGCGCAGGTGATCGCGGTGGAGGACCTGACCACCCTCGAGGCCCGCGGGCACGGCCGGGTCAACAACAATCGGGCCGCGCAGTCCGCCCGCCGAAAGGCGGTCGCCGCCCTCGCCCACACCGCCGCCGGTGTCGGTGTCACGGTGGTGTCGGTGTCGGCCCGCGGATCGTCCGCGTTGTGTCCGGGCTGCGACGCACCACTGGCACGCCCCGGCGGCTATCACAGTGCGTGGTGTTCGGGTTGCGGGGTCGGCGGAAACCGGGACCATATCGCGGGGGTGAACCTGGCCAAACGTGCGCTGCTTGGTAGAACCAAGGTGACCCGGCGGCGGGGGCAGATGCCCGCGATCGGGGTCGCCGAGCACGCGCCGGTCCGCAAGTCCCGGGAAAAGACCAGTCCGACACCGAGCAGGCCGCGGCACCGTCGGGTCCGCCGCAGCCTGCCCACCGCAACACCGCGGGCGGGGGTGACTCCGAACAGATATGTTCCTGCACCACGAGCGTCGGTGTGGGACACGGTCGAACCCGCACCACCTCACGGTGATGCGGGTAGCCGTGACACACGTCCATCTCCCCCGCCTGCCACGCAAGTGGCAGACAGTATGAGATCTACGTAGACGCTGTCGCAGAAGCAGGTCCTCGGCCACCTGGGTTACAAGAACGTCGACATCGAAACCCTCGCCGAACTGGTGTCGCGCGGCCGCCTCGACCTGTCGCGGTCGATCAGCGAGATCGTCCCGCTCGAGGACGTCGCGAAGGGCGTCGAGAAGCTCGCGAACCACGAGGGGGATCCCATCCGGATCCTGGTCAAACCCTGACGGGTGACGCAGCGCACCGGGACCTGTCGGTGCCCCGCTGTACCGTCGCGCCATGGGATATGAATTTCAAGTCACGGTGGACTCGGAGAACCCGCATACCCTGGCCAAATGGTGGGCCCAGGCGCTCGGCTGGGAGGTGGAGCCGAGCGACGAGGAGTTCATCCGCGGGCTCGTGCAGGCCGGCCACGCGCAGGAGTCCGACACCATCGAGTTCGAGGGTGTCCTGGTGTGGCGTGAGGGCCAGGCCATCCGCGATCCGGAGCACCCCGAGCGCCCGCGCGTGCTGTTCCAGTTGGTTCCCGAACGGAAGACGGTGAAGAACCGCCTGCACCTGGACATCAGGGTCGGGGACGCCCGCTACGAGGTCGCCGAGAAGCTCGAGCAGGCCGGCGCCATCGTGCTCCACCGGGGCCGCCAGGGTCCGAGCGAGTGGGTCACGATGACCGACCCGGAGGGCAACGAGTTCTGCGTCAGCTGACAGCCGACCACTCAGCGGTAGGAACTCGGTGTGCTGCCGGTCCAGCGCTTGAAGGCGCGACGAAACGCGCTGGGTTCGGAGAAGCCGAGCCGCGCCGACAGGTCGTCCACGGACTCGCCGCGCCGGAGCCCGGCGACGGCGGCGTCGCGGAGCACTTCCTCCCGCAACTGGTTCAGTGACGTCCCCTCCTGCCGGAGCAGCCGACGCAGGTGGGGGACGCTGATCGACAGCATCTCCGCGATGTCCTCGGCCGCCGAGGTGCGGCCCTTCATGCCGTGTTCGAGGACCCGGCGTACCTGCGCGGACGCCGTGCTGTCGTAGTCGCGCTCCGACATCAGCAGCGTCGGCGACTCGCGCAGATATTCCTCGAGCGTCTCCTCGGTCTGGATGATGGGTGCCCGCATCACCGCGTTGTCGAATTCGACTGCGGGAATGTCGGAATCGAATGTCACGGGGACACCGAAGATGTGATCGTAGTTCTCGGCGAGTTGCGGCAGCGGCGCCGGATACGGCAGTTCCACCGCCAGCAACCGGACCCTCTTGCCGACGAGCCACGCCGCGAACCGGTGGAGCAGGATCAGCAGGAAGTCCGTGGTGACGCGCGTCGCCTCGAGCGACAACTGCACCTCCTCGGCGGAGAGTTCGGCCGCCGCCGGGCGGATGTCGATGGTCATCCGGGTGCCGCCGTGGATACCCGGGCCGATGTGCAGCGCGGGCAGTGACGGCAGCGCACGGAGGATGTCGGCCATCCGCTCGAGGGCGGCGGACAGGTCCGCGGTGTGGATAAGGGCGAGGCACACGAGCCGGAACGTGCCGCGGGGGACCGGAGCCGGGCCGAGGCCGAAGAGTTCGTCGCCCGTGATCTGCCAGACGGCCTGGGTGAACGCGGTGACCTGGGTGGGCGTCAACCGGGCCAACGGATCTTCCAGCGACACCGTCGTGAGTCCCGCCGCCGACAGCGCGGCGGAGAGGTCGACGCCGCGGCGCGCCGAGAGGTCGAGCGACCGCCGCACGAAGTCGGCGGGGATGGTGCGCGCAGTCACGATCCGGGCTTCCCGAGGGTCCGTAGCCGTCGTGCGGCCTCCTCGAGCACGTGATCCTGTTTGCAGAAAGCGAACCGCACCATTGGGTTCCACGGCTGCGGATGGTCGGTGAACACACTGACCGGCACCGCGGCCACACCGACGCGCTCCGGCAGTGTGCGGCAGAAGCCGATGCCGTCGCGTTCGCCGATCGCGGTGATGTCAGCGCACAGGTAGTACGTGCCGCCGCCCGAATGGACCTCCAGACCGGACGCGACGAGCGCGTCGTACAGCACGTCCCGCTTGGTCTGGAGACTGTCCCGCAGTTCCTTCACCCACTGCTGCTCGTGGCTCAGCGCGTGCGCCACCGCGGGCTGGAACGGTCCGCCGCCGACGAACGACATGTACTGCTTCGCGGTGCGGACGGCGTCGATCAGTTCCGCCGGACCGCATGCCCAGCCGATCTTCCACCCGGTGACGTTGAACGTCTTGGCGGCGCTCGACACCGAGACGGTGCGTTCGTACATTCCCGGGAGGGTGGCCAGGGCGGTGTGCGTCCGGCCGTCGAAGACCAGGTGTTCGTACACCTCGTCGCTCAGCACCAGCAGGTCGTGCTCGCAGGCCAGTTCCGCGACCGCGGCGATCTCGTCCGGGGTGAACACGGTGCCCGTCGGATTGTGCGGGGTGTTGATCACCAGCATCCGGGTCTTCGGCGTGATCGCGGCGCGCAGAGCGTCGAGGTCGACGACGAACTTCGTGCCGGAGCGGGCGAGCGGGACACTGCGCCGCACCGCTCCCGCCAGCGCGACCGAGGCGGCGTAGGAGTCGTAGTACGGCTCGATCAGCACCACTTCCTCACCCGGTTCGACCAGGCCGAGGATGGCGGCGCTGATGGCCTCGGTGGCGCCGACGGTGACCAGCACCTCCGAGTCGGGGTCGTGGTCGAGTCCGTACCGGGCCAGGCGGTCGGCGGCGACCGCCTGCCGGAGCACGGGCATACCGGGGCCGGGTGGGTACTGGTTGAGCCCGTCCGCGATCGCTTGCCGCGCCGTGTTGAGCATGGACGCGGGACCGTCGGTGTCGGGGAAACCCTGACCGAGGTTGATCGCGTCGTGACGCACGGCGAGCGCGGTCATCTCGGCAAAGATTGTGGACGCGAACGGCTGCAAGCGCTGGACGGTGCGGTTGCGCGGCGTTGCGGGCATTACTGCAGCGTAGTCGGTGTGACGGCGACCGTTGCACACGGCCGCGTCACGTTCTGCGGGGCTGTCTCGTCTTCTCTGTAGACGGCGCGCGAAGGGCGCCCGGTGACGATGGAGGACGCAATGCCCCGCATTCCCGCAGTGGCCCCGGCGGACGCGAGCCCGCTGGTGAAGGTCGCCTACAAATATGCTGCCCACAAGTTCGACGAGGTGCCCGAGCCGTTCGCCGTGCTCGCCCATCACCGCAAACTGTTCGTCGCCTCGGCCCGGCACGAGATGGCGGTGCAGAAGGCGTCGACCGTCCTCCCGGCGAACGTGCGCGAGATCGCCGTCTTCCGCGTGGCGTGGACGATCGGCTGCTCGTGGTGCGTGGACTTCGGCACGATGCTGCAGCGCCTCGACGGCCTGGACGTGGAGCGGCTGAAGCACATCGCCGATTACGCAGACTCGCCCGCGTACAGCGAGGACGAGCGCGCGGCCATCGCGTACGCCGACGCGATGACGGCGACGCCCACCACTGTCACCGACGAGCAGGTCGCGGACCTCGAGCACCGCTTCGGCCGGGCCGGCGTCGTCGAACTGTCGTATCAGATCGGTATCGAGAACATGCGCGCCCGGATGTACTCGGCGCTGGGCATCACCGAACAGGGCTTCGGCACCGATTCGTGCCGGGTGCCGTGGGCCGACGACGCCGCGGTCACGACGGACGGTCCGGGAGCATGATCCCGGCGAACTTCTCCGGGTTGGCGATGTCGTACGCCGCATAGACGAGACCGTCGCGGACGGTGAACCCACCCACTCGCGCAGGCGAGCTGCGGTGGGCTTCGTCTCCGGTGAATCCGGCGGTGAAATAGCCGAGCTGGCCGTTGACCAGTACGAGCTGCATGGCGGTGAACACCTCCGGCCCGTACCGCTGGACGAGGCCGAGGAAGAAGCGGGCGAACTTGTCGGCGCCGCGGATGACGTTGACGGCGGTGCTCGTGGTGCCGTTGGCGTCGCCGATGACCAGGGCGTCCGGGTGCAGCGCCGCGACCACCGCGTCGAGGTCGCCGCCGGCGAGAGCCTCGAGCAGCCGCTGCACGGCGAGAGCATGCTCCTCGTCGGGAACGGCGGGTGTCGTTGCGGCAGCCGCCTTGCGGGCTCTCGACGCGAGCTGGCGCGCCGCGGGTGCCTCGATACCGAGAATCCCGGCCACCTCGTCGAACGGCACCCCGAAACCGTCGTGCAGCACGAACGCGACCCGTTGCGCCGGGGTGAGGGTGTCGAGCACGATCAGCGCCGCGAGGCGGTTGTCCTCGTCCCGGACGACCGCTTCCAAGGGATCCGGCTCGGCGGACGGCGACAGCCCGGTGACGACCGGTTCCGGAAGCCATTGGCCGACATACTGTTCCCGCCGCACCGCGGCCGAACGCAACCGGTCGAGACAGATCCGCCCGACCACCGTGGTCAGCCAGGACCCGAGGTCGCGGATGGTCGCGGCGTTCGCGTCGTCGAGTCGCAGCCACGACTCCTGCACGGCGTCCTCCGCGTCACTGACACTTCCGGTCAGCCGGTACGCTACCGAGAGCAGATGCCGCCGGTGGGACTCGAATTCGTCTACCAGCGTCGCAGTGGGCATGCCGATATCCTACGTGCGGTCCAGACATAAAATCCGTCGTGTGCGTAACCGTTGACCCTGGTGGTGGGTCCGGACGTATGGTGTGGCGACCACACCACGTCCAGGGAGTCTGCCATGTTCCAGTGTTCCAGCTGTCGTAGCTGACCTGGCTTTTCCGCACCCCTTTTTCGTCTGCACGTCCTGCCAACCCCCCTCCGGCGACCGCCGGGCCGGCCGGAGTGCGCTCGCACGACCCGCTGCTTCGTCGTTCGCGGGCACCACACACTAGGAAGACCTTCGATGACTCGTCCCCGTTTCGCGCGGACTCTGGCGGCCGCGGCCGCCCTCCTCTCCCTCACCAGTCTCGCCGTTGCCTGCTCCAAATCCGAAACCACCACGACCGCCGACGGCAAGACCGTGCTGCGCTACGAGGGAACCACGGGCCAGGTCTCGTTCCCCGAACTCGCGGCCGACCTCGGCTACTACCAGAAGGTCGAATTGAACTGGATCGGCGACAGCACCAGTGGCCCGCAAAGCATTCAGAACGCCGCCACGGGTCAGACCGACTTCGGTGGGGCGTTCAACGGAGCGGTGCTGAAACTTGCTGCGGCCGATTCTCCGATCACGTCCGTCATCGGCTACTACGGCTCCGACAAGGAGACGTTCAACGGGTACTACGTGCTCGACGGAAGCCCGATCACGTCGGCGCGTGACCTGATCGGCAAGAAGGTCGGCATGAACACGCTCGGCGCGCACCACGAGTTCCTCGTGCGTGAGTGGCTGGCGCGGGAGGGACTGACCCCGGACGAGATCAAGCAGGTCGAGCTCACTGTCGTGCCGCCGGTGAACACCGAGCAGGCGCTGCGGCAGGGACAGATCGACGTCGGAACGCTCGGAAGCGTGTTCCGGGACAAGGCCGTCGAACGCGGCGGCATCCGCCCGCTGTTCACCGACGAGTCCATCTTCGGTTCCTTCACCTACGGATCGCTGCTGTTCCGCAACGACTTCATTTCGAAGAACAAGGACGCCGTCGCCGACTTCGTGCAGGGCACGGCCCGGGCCATCCGCTGGACGCAGACGACGCCGCGCGACGAGGTGATCGCGAAGTACAAGGAGATCATTACCGGGCGCGGCCGCAACGAGACCACCGACCTCGTCGGCTACTGGAAGTCGCCCGGTATTGCCGGTCCCGGTGGCGTGATCACCGACAAGGAAATCCAGACCTGGATCGACTGGCTCGTCCGCAACGGGGAACTCGAGGACGGCAAGCTCACGCCGGCCGACGTCTACACCAACGAGTACAACCCGTACGCCAACGGCACGTACCCCGCCGACAGCGGCCCCGACGGACAAGCGCTGGCCGCCAAGTGAATTCCGCCCCAGGTCCCCACGAGGAGAAAGTGAAGTCGATGTCCCACTCCCGGTTCCGGCGCGGCGCCGTGCGCGCACTCGCGGCGACCGCGGCACTGTTCACGCTGGCCTCGGGAGTGGCGGGGTGTGCCGGCTCGTCGGATACCGCTACCACCGAGGACGGGAAGACGGTCCTGCGGTACCAGGGGTGGGCCGGAGACGTGGGATTCCACGAACTCGCCGAGGACCTGGGGTATTACGACAAGGTCAAGCTCGAATGGGTGGGCGACACCACCAGCGGCCCGCAGGACATCCAGTCGGCGGCCACCGGTGACGTCGAGTTCGGCTCGGCCTTCAACGGAGCCGTCGTCAAGCTCAACGCCGCGGGCGCGCCGATCACGTCGGTGCTGAGTTCCTACGGCGCGGACGCCGGCGAGTTCACGGGATACTTCGTGCTGGACGGCAGCCCCATTCGCTCGGCGCGGGACCTGATCGGCAAGAAGGTCGGGATGAACACGCTCGGCGCGCACCACGAGTTCCTCGTCCGGGAGTGGCTGGCCCAGCAGGGCCTGACCCCGGACGAGATCAAGCAGGTGGAGCTGATCGTCGTTCCGCCCGTGAACAACGAACAGGCGCTGCGCGAAGGCCAGATCGACGTGGCCGCGATCAACGGCATCTACCGCGAAACAGCCCAGGAGCGTGGGGGAATCCGGCCGCTGTTCACGGACCGGGATCTGTTCGGCGCGTTCAGCTACGGCACCTACGTGATGCGGGACGACTTCCTGGCGAAGAACGAGGACGCCGTCGCGGACTTCGTGCAGGGCACGGCCCGGGCCATCCGCTGGACCCAGGTGACCCCGCGCGAAGAGGTGGTCGCACGGCTGAAGAGCATCATCGACCGACGTGGCCGCAATGAGAGCGACGAGGCCATCGACTACTGGCGCAGCTCCGGAATTCCCATCGCCGGGGCCGTGATCCAGGAGAAGGAGCTGCAGACCTGGATCGACTGGCTCGTCCGGAACGGGGAGCTCGACGAGGGCAAGCTGACCGCGACCGACCTCTACACCAACGAATTCAACCCGTACGCCAACGGCACGTTCCCCGCCGAGAGCGGGCCCGACGGAGAAGTACTGGAAGGACAGAAATGAGCACCACCGCCTCGAATCCCGACCGGGTTCAGACGCCCAAGCTCCGCCTCGAGCACGTCACCAAGCAGTTCGACGTGCGCGGGTCGAAGGACAAGTTCACCGCGATCGAAGACATCGACATCGATCTCGCGGACGGCGAATTCCTCGTCCTCGTCGGACCGAGCGGTTGCGGAAAGTCCACGCTGCTCGACCTGCTCGGTGGGCTCAGCACACCCACGTCCGGCCGGATCCTGCTCGACGGGAAGCCTGTCACCGGCCCCGGTCTCGACCGCGGCATCGTCTTCCAGCAGTACGCGCTCCTGCCGTGGCGGACGGCACGGCACAACATCGAGTTCGGACTCGAGGCGAAGGGACTGCCCAAGAAGGAACGGCGGGAACTCTCCGAGCACTACCTCGAACTCGTCGGTCTGAAGGGATTCGGCGACCGCTACCCGCACGAGCTGTCGGGTGGCATGAAGCAGCGTGTCGCGATCGCCCGCAGCCTGGCGTTCGACCCCGAGGTGTTGCTGATGGACGAGCCGTTCGCCGCGCTCGACGCGCAGACCCGCGAGTCGCTGCAGGATGAACTGCTGCGCATCTGGAAGGCCACCGGCAAGACCATCCTGTTCATCACCCACGGCATCGACGAGGCCATCTACCTCGGGCAGCGGGTCGCCGTCCTGACGTCACGCCCCGGCCGGGTGAAGACGTTCGTGGACATCGACATCGACCGCAGCGGCGAGGACGTCCGGTCCAACGAGCAGTTCCGGCACTACCGGCACCGCATCTGGACGCTGCTGCACGGCGAAGTGGAGCGTGCACAGGTTATCGAGAAGGAGGAAGCACATGTCTAGCGCACTCGCGGCACCCGAAGTTCCCGTCGCCGCCGATCCGACCCGGACCGCGGCTCCGACACCCGCTTCCACCCCGCCCGAGCCGGGTGCCGTCCAGCGTGCCGGCGCGGCGCTGGGGCCCATCGCCTGGCGGATCCTGAAGCCGTCCATCGCGATCGTCGCCTTCCTGGCGCTGTGGGAGATCGCTCCCCGCGTCGGTCTCGTCGACGAGGTGTTCCTGCCCCCGTTCAGCACGGTGATCGAGGCGTTCTTCGACCTGGTCCAGAGCGGTGAGCTGTGGCAGCACGTGTCCGCCAGCCTCTCCCGCGCGCTGATCGGCTTCTTCGTGGCCATCGTGATCGCGATCCCGCTGGGCATCGCCATCGCCTGGTACCGGCCCGTGTCGGACTTCCTGAACCCGATCCTGGAACTGTTCCGCAACACGGCGGCGCTGGCACTGCTCCCCGTCTTCATCCTGATCCTCGGCATCGGTGAGGAGTCCAAGATCGCCCTGGTGATCTACGCGTGCACCTTCCCGATCCTGCTGAACACGATCTCCGGTGTCCGCACCGTCGACCCGCTGCTGATCAAGTCGGCGTCCTCGCTGGGGTTGTCGCCGGTGCGCCTGTTCCAGAAGGTGGTCCTGCCCGCCGCCGTCCCCACCATCTTCACCGGAATCCGGATGGCCGCGGCGTCGTCCATCCTCGTGCTGATCGCCGCCGAGATGGTCGGGGCCAAGGCCGGGCTCGGCTACCTGATCACGGCCTCCCAGTTCAACTTCCAGATCCCCAACATGTACGCGGGCATCGTCGCCATCTCGGTTCTCGGCCTGACGATCAACGCCGTTCTCGTACTGATCGAACGCAGGCTGTCCCGCTGGCGGGTCTAGTCCTTACCGGAAAAGAAAAACTACATGTCACAGAATTCCCAGTTCCACCTCAACGCGTTTCTCATGGGCGTGGGACATCACGAGGCGGCGTGGCGCCACCCCCGCACCGAGGCGCACCGCGTCCTGGACGTCGCTCACTTCCAGGAACTCGGCCGGATCGCGGAGCGCGGCAAGCTCGATTCGGTGTTCTTCGCCGACGGTCTCGCCGTCGGACCGCGGATCAAGCACAACACGCAGGCGATCTTCGAACCCGTCACGCTGCTCTCGGCGATCGCCGTCGCCACCGAACACGTCGGGCTGATCGCCACGGCGTCGACGAGTTACTCCGACCCGTACACCCTGGCCCGCAAGTTCACTTCGCTCGACCACATCAGCAGTGGCCGGGCGGGTTGGAACATCGTGACGTCGGCAGGCGCTGACGAGGCCGCCAACTTCGGCGTCGACGGCATCCCCGCGCACAGCGGACGGTACGAGCGTGCAGAGGAATTCGTCGACGTCGCCCTCGCCCTGTGGGACAGCTGGGAGGACGGCGCGGTGGTGCTCGACCCGGAGACCGGCGTGTTCGCCGACCCCGGCAAGGTCCACACCATCGACCACGACGGACCGCGGTTCCGGATCAAGGGCCCGCTGAACTCGCCGAGATCCGCTCAGGGGCGGCCCCTGCTGGTGCAGGCCGGATCGTCCGAGAGCGGCAAGGAGTTCGCGGCGCGGTACGCCGAGGCCGTGTTCACCGCGCAGCGCACCCTCGAGCAGGGGCAGGAGTTCTACCGCGACCTCAAGGCGCGGGTCGTCAAGCACGGCCGCAGCGCCGGCGACCTCAAGGTGCTGCCCGGCATCGTGCCGTTCATCGCCGACACCGAGGAGGAGGCGAAGGCGCTCGAGCAGTCGTTCACCGATCTGATCTCGCCCGAGTACTCGCTGCGGCAACTGTCGACGATGCTCGGTGTCGATCTCACGAAGCATTCCCTCGACGCCCCGCTGCCGCCGCTCCCTCCGCTGGACGAGATCCAGGGCAACAAGAGCCGGTACCAGCTGGTGAAGGATCTCGCGGCGGACGGATCGCTCACCGTACGGCAGCTGATCGGGCTGCTCGGCGGCGGACGCGGGCACCGCACGTTCGCAGGCACCCCGGAACAGGTGGCGGACGAACTGCAGACCTGGTTCGAGCAGGGCGCGGCCGACGGTTTCAACATCATGCCGCCGTACCTTCCCGGCGGACTCGACGACTTCGTCGACCGGGTCGTGCCGATCCTGCAGCAGCGCGGACTGTTCCGCACGGAGTACACGGCGACCACCCTGCGCGGTCACTACGGTCTCGCGGACGTCGACAACCGGTTCGCGGGCGCGGTCGACGAAGCGAGCGCATGAGCGGCGAGAACAGTCTGAAGCCTCTCGTTACCACCGTCTTCATCCCCGCCGCGATCTTCGGCATCGGCCAGGGCGCCGCCGCCCCGGTCATGGCACTGACGGCCCGCGAACTGGGTGCGTCGGTGGCTGTGTCCGGGCTGATCGTCGCGGTCGTCGGGCTCGGCGCCGTCCTCGGCGATCTGCCCGCGGGCCGGATCGTCGCCAGGTTCGGGGAGCGGCGGTCGATCATCGGCGGCAGTGCCGTCGGTGCCACCGGAGTACTGGTCTGCCTCCTCGCGCAGACGCCCTGGATGCTCGGTGTCGGTGCACTGCTGACCGGGCTCGCGAACGCCGTGTGGGGGCTGGCCCGCCAGAGCTATCTGGCCGATGCCGTGCCGATCGGACTGCGGGCCCGGGCGATGTCGTCGTTCGCGGCGATGTGGCGGCTCGGATTCTTCGTCGGTCCGCTGCTCGGTGCCGCGGTGATCCTGGTGGTCGGCGCGCGGGGCGGGTTCATGGTGCAGTTCGTCGGCGTCGTGCTGTCCGGGTGGCTGATGTCGCGGGTCCCCGACCCGCCGCGCCGCGACCCGGCCTCCGTACGTGGGCACGCGACGCTGCCGTCGATCCTGCGTCGCCACCGGAAACTGCTGGCCACCCTCGGAGCCGGATCGCTCATGATGGGCGCGGCCCGCGCCTCCCGGGAAGCGGTGCTCCCACTGTGGGCCGCCCACCTCGGACTCGACGCCGCCCAGGTCAGCCTCGTCTTCGGTGTCGGTGCCGCCGTCGACCTGCTGTGCTCGTATCCGGCCGGACATTTCATGGACCGGTACGGGCGCAGGTTCATCGCGGTGCCGTCGCTGCTGGTGATCGGCGTGTCCTACCTGGCGTTGCCGTTCTCGCACGACCTGTGGTCGATCGGGGTCGTCGCCGTCGTGATGGGAATCGGCAACGGCCTCGGCAACGGCGTCATCATGACGCTCGGCGCCGACATCGCGCCACCGGCCACGCGCGCCGAATTCCTCGCAGCATGGCGGCTCACCCACGATACCGGCATGTTCGCCGGACCGTTCGGGGTCGGCGCGCTCGCCGCGGTGGTCCCGCTCGGCGCCGCCGTCGCCGCGATCGGGGGAGCGGCGCTGCTCGGCGCCGGACTCCTGTTCCGATTCATCCCCGTCTATTCGCCCTGGCCACCGCCGCCCGCGGCGGAGCCGGATTCCTCACCGCTCGAAAAACAGGAAGCATAGGTACATTCGTTTCATGCGCTTCGGATTGTTCGTTCCTCAAGGTTGGCGTCTGGATCTCGTCGGAATCGATCCCGCGGATCAATGGTCGGTGATGCGCGACTTCGCGTTGCGCGCCGACCAGGGTTCGTCCTGGGATTCACTGTGGGTCTACGACCACTTCCACACCGTCCCGGCCCCGACCGAGGAGGCCACGCACGAGGCGTGGACCCTCATGTCCGCGTTCGCGGCCGTCACGTCGCGGGTGCGTCTCGGTCAGATGTGTACGGCGATGAGCTACCGCAACCCCGCCTACCTCGCCAAGGTCGCCGCCACCACCGACCTCATCTCGGGCGGACGGATCGAGATGGGCATCGGCGGCGGCTGGTACGAGCACGAATGGCGGGCCTACGGGTACGGATTCCCCTCCGCCGGTACGCGTCTCGGCCGCCTCGACGAGGGCGTGCAGATCATGCGCCAGGCCTGGACCAACGGCACCGCGACCCTCGAAGGCAAGCACTACCAGGTCGACGGCGCCATCGTCCGCCCACTTCCGCTGCAGGACGGCGGCATTCCGCTGTGGATCGCCGGTGGCGGCGAAAAGGTGACGTTGAAGATCGCGGCAAAGTACGCGCAGTACACCAACTTCGACGGCACACCCGACGGATTCGCACAGAAGTCCGAGATCCTGCGTAAGCACTGCGACACCGTCGGCACCGACTTCGACGCCATCACCCGCTCGGCCAACTACAACGTCGCGATCGGCACCACCGAGGCGGAGGTCGAGCAGCGGTTGCTCACCCTGAAGGACCGGCTCACCCCCCACGTCGGCGCCGACGCCGCCGAGGGCGCGCTCGGAGCCTTCCGGGGCATGCCCGGCGTGGGCACACCGGAACAGATCGTCGAGAAACTGTCGGCGCTGAAGGAACTCGGCATGTCCTACGGCATCTTCTACTTCCCCGAAGCCGCCTACGACACCTCGGGCATCGAACTCTTCGAGAAAGAGGTCCTGCCGGCGCTGCGCTGATGGCCGGCCCTTCGGCCGGACGTGCTGAGGGCCGGCCCTTCGGCCGGACGTGCTGACGGCAGTTATCCGGGCATAGAGTGGCGGGCATGTTCGTCGTCACCCTCGCCGCCGACAACGTGTGGCTGAGCCCACCGGTCGTCACCGACATCGACGCGATCTGCTCGGCGTGCGGTGAGGCGTCGATCGCCGAGTGGACGACGATGCCCGCCCCGTACGCACGCTCGGACGCAGAGCAGTTCGTGCGGCAGACGGTGCCGACCGGCTGGGCCGACCGCAGCCCCACCTGGGCGCTGCGCGGACACGAGAACGGGCCGGTGCTGGGGATGATCGGCCTGATGGCCCGGGACCTGACGGCTGCGGAGATCGGGTATTGGCTGTCGTCGTCCGCACGCTCGCGGGGGCTGATGACGACGGCGGTGAACCTGGTGTGCGATTTCGCGTTTCGTCCGGACGGGATGGCGCTCGAACGCATCGAATGGCGTGCGTTCGTCGGCAACCGGGACTCGGCGGCGGTCGCCCGCCGGGTGGGCTTCCGGTTCGAGGGAGTCCAGCGCGCCGGACTGGTGCAGCGCGGCGTCCGGCGTGATTCGTGGGCCGCCGCCCTGCTGGCCGGCGACCCGCGGCAACCGGCCGAAGGCTGGCCGGGCTAGCGTAAGCCTTCCGGAAGGTCGTGCTCGGACACCGCGACCCGCTGGTCGGGGCTGGTCCGGATGTGCTCGGACTCGGCGATCCGGCTCTGCAGGAAATCCCACTCGACCTGATCGATGGCGACCTCCGCGCGGGACCGCACGGCCGCGTCGCGGGTGCCCCACGCGATCGGCATCGGGCTGACCATCTCCCAGGTATCGGCCACGCTGTGGGTGTTGCGGTCGTTCAGCAGGGCGACGGACGGCACCCGGTCACCCACCCGCTGCTTCTGGCCGGTGCGGATCGGAACGTTGCGGGTGACGAGGGCGTACGACGGGTGGCCCGCGGACGGCTTCGCGATGTCGATCAGCGACAGCAGGGTCACCGCGCGGGGATGGACCTCCGAGACGACGGCGGGCACCAGCGGGCTCTTCGCGTACAGGTCCTCGATGCTGCCGACCTTCTTCGGTACCCAGAACGCCACCCACACGGACGTCAGCGCGGCGATCGCCACGACGGCACCCAGGATGATCGACCAGGGGTGGGCGAGCAGGATCAGACCGGCAGCGGCGGCCGCGAACAGCAGCGCCACCACGATCGCCGACACCTGCAGGCGTCGCATGTCGGCGAACGTCTGGTTGACGGACTTCGCGTAGGGCCGGTCGACGGTGAACTCGAAATGTCGCACGGCCCCAGCTTAGAGGCCCCGCTCCGGTGGCAGGCGGCTACCCGATGGCCGGGCCCAGCAGGTCGTCGGCGTCGGTGATCCGGTACGCGTACCCCTGCTCGGCGAGAAACCGCTGCCGGTGGGCGGCGTACTCGGCGTCGAGCGTGTCCCGCGCCACCACCGAGTAGAAGTGGGCCTGGCCGCCGTCGTGCTTGGGCCGCAGCAGGCGCCCCAGCCGCTGAGCCTCCTCCTGACGGGACCCGAACGTTCCCGAAACCTGCACGGCGACAGACGCTTCCGGGAGGTCGATCGAGAAGTTCGCGACCTTGCTGACCACCAGCGTCTGGATTTCGCCCGCCCGGAAACGGTCGAACAGTTCCTCCCGCTCCTTGTTCTTCGTCGACCCCTTGATGACCGGGGCGTTCAACGCCTCACCCAGTTCGTCGAGCTGGTCGAGGTACGCGCCGATGATCAACGTCGGTGCGTCGGTGTGCCGTTCCAGGATGGACTTCACCACCGCGATCTTGGTGTGTGCGGTGGAACACAGCTTGTATCGCTCGTCGGGTTCGGCGACGGCGTACGCCATGCGTTCGGCGTCCGTCAGCGTCACCCGCACCTCGACGCAGTCGGCGGGAGCGATCCACCCCTGTGCCTCGATGTCCTTCCACGGCGCGTCGTACCGCTTCGGCCCGATCAGCGAGAACACGTCGCCCTCGCGGCCGTCCTCGCGCACCAGGGTGGCGGTGAGGCCGAGGCGTCGGCGGGACTGCAGGTCGGCGGTCATTCGGAACACCGGGGCGGGCAGCAGGTGCACCTCGTCGTAGATCACGAGACCCCAGTCGCGGGAATCGAACAGTTCGAGATGCTTGTATTCGCCCTTGGTGCGCCGGGTGATCACCTGGTACGTGGCGATCGTGACCGGGCGGATCTCCTTGCGCTCGCCGGAGTACTCGCCGATCTCGTCCTCGGTCAGCGACGTGCGCGCGATCAGCTCGCGCTTCCACTGCCGTCCCGCGACCGTGTTCGTCACCAGGATCAGCGTGGTGGCCTTCGCCTTGGCCATCGCCGCCGCACCGACCATCGTCTTGCCCGCACCACAGGGCAGGACGACGACGCCGGATCCGCCCGCCCAGAACGAGTCGGCGGCCATCTCCTGGTAGTCGCGCAGATGCCACTTGCCGTCCGCCGACCCCGGGGACGTGCCCTCGAAGTCCAGGTCGATGGCGTGCGCCTCGCCGTCGACGTACCCGGCGAGGTCCTCCGCCGGCCAGCCGACCTTGAGCAGCAACTGCTTGAGACGGCCGCGCTCGCTCGGGTGGACCACCACCGTGTCGTCGTCGACGCGGGCACCGAGCATCGGGGCGATCTTCTTGTGCCGGGTCACCTCGGTGAGGACCGCGCGGTCCAGGCTGACCAGCGTCAGACCGTGGGCGGGGTTTTTCACCAGCTGCAGGCGCCCGTACCGGGCCATCGTGTCGACGATGTCGACCAGCAGCGGCTGCGGCACCGCGTACCGGGAGAAGTTGACCAGTGCATCGACCACCTGCTCGGCGTCGTGCCCGGCGGCGCGCGCGTTCCACAGCGCCAGCGGGGTGATGCGGTACGTGTGGACGTGTTCGGGCGCGCGCTCGAGTTCCGCGAACGGGGCGATCGCCTGACGGGCGTCGTTCGCGCGTTCGTGATCGACCTCCAACAGCAGGGTCTTGTCGGATTGGACGATCAACGGTCCGTCGGTCACGGAAGCCTCCTCGAAAATGCGGTGCCGGATGTAGCCAGCCTGTCCATTGTCCTGATCCGGGCGGCGGCGCGCCACGTCGCGGCCCCCGGCAGGGCCGATACCTGCACATCCGGGGCGGTCGGGGCCTAAATTGAGGGGCAGCCGGATGGATCGACCCAGAGACGAGGCGCGCGATGACCCAGCCCCCCGACGACCCGAACCGTCCCGATCCGAGCGTCCCCGGCGAGCCGCCGAACAACCCGCAGCAACCGTACCCCCAAGGTGGGCCGCAGCAGCCCTACCAGCAGGGTCAGTACCCGCAGCAGCCGTACCAGCAGGGTCAATACGCTCAGCAACCCGGTCAGTATCCGCCGGGCCAGTACGGGCAGCAGCCCGGCCAGTACCCGCCCGGCCAGTACCCACCGCAGCCGAAGAAGTCGCGGAAAGGGTTGTTCATCACTCTCGGCGTCCTCGCCGTCGTGATCCTCGCCGCCGTCGCCGCGTTCGGTGTGTACGCCGTCAAGAGCGCCGACGAGAACGCCCTCGACGTCGGCGACTGCCTGTTCTTCGAATCCGCGTCGACCACCGCGGCCGACACCTCACACGAGAAGCGGGACTGCTCCGACAGCGAGGCAACGTACGAGGTGGCGCAGAAGAACGACGGCGACGTCCAGTGCGGCGAGGACTACTTCTCCTACACCCTGGTCGGCGAGGACAAGGACGTGCAGACCACGCTGTGCCTCGTCCCGAACATGATCGAGGACTCCTGCTACCTGCTCGAGGACGACGGCCGGATCGTGCCGTCCGACTGCTCCGACATGCAGACCGTCAAGGTCGTCAGACGCGCCGACGGCCAGGACGACGAAACCCTGTGCAATGAGTTCGACACCGCATTCCCCATCGCCTTCTCCGAACCCCAGCGCACGTACTGCATCGAGGTCAATCTGGGTGGCTGACGCCCCGTGAGTACTTATCAACCGCCGGCGGTTAACAAGTACTCACAGGGAGTTAAATTCACGGGAATCCAGTCCGTTGAACTGTACGTTCCCCTTCGCTAGCGTTCGAGGTCAGGCCATATCACTGCGCGCGGCGAAGGGGGAACGATGGCGCGAACCCAGCCCGTCACCCGGCGCGGCGCCGGACGTTCCGGCGCCAGCGCAGGCACGGTACTGCGCACGGTTCTCGACAGCGGGCCGATCGCCCGCAGCACCATCGCCCGCGTCACCGGGCTCTCACCCGCGACGGTGACCACGGCCAGCGCCCAACTCGTCGACCACGGCCTGCTGCGGGAACTGCCGGAGATCGCGGGTCCCACCGGGCTGGGACGGCCACACGTGCCGGTGGACGTCGACGACAGCCGGTACGTCGTCTACGGCATCCATCTGGCGATCACGCACGTGACCACCGCGTTGCTCGACCTGCGCGGGCGGGTACTGGCGCGGTCGCGGGATCCGCACTACGGGCTGGGCCCGGCCGAGATCCTGCGGAACGCCGTGACGACGCTGGAGGCGCTGGCCGTCCGGCACGGTGAGCCGTCGGTTCCGATCGGTGTCGGTTTCGCGGCGGGCGGCTGGATCGACTCGGAATCGGGTGTGGTGCGCGAGCATCCGATCCCGGGGTGGAACGGGTACCCGGTCCGCGCGGATCTCGAGCAGCGCACGGGCCTGGACGTCCGGATGGATTCGCACGCGCGCGCTCTCATCGACGCGGAGGTGCTGTTCGGGGAGCCGAGGGCGCGCGAGAGCGTGATGCAACTCTTCGTCGGGAACGTGGTGGACGCCGCGCTCGCGACCGGCGGCGTGGTCCACCACGGCCCTCGCGCGGCGGCGGGCGCGGTGGCGCACGTGCCCGTCGAGAACAGTGTCGAGGAGTGCGCCTGCGGGCGCACCGGATGTGTGCAGGCCACCCTGTCGGATCGGGTGCTGGTGCGCAGGGCGATGGAGCTGGGCATCATCGACCGGCCGATCTTCCGCGACCTTCTCGACGCGGGCCGCCGCCGGCACCCGGAGGCGCTGGCCCTGTTCACTGAGCGGGCGCACGGCGTCGGAGTGGTCGCGGCGCGTCTGCTGGATCTGTTCAATCCGGAGGTCCTCATCGTCTGCGACCAGAGTGTGAGCGGGATTCCCGGTTGTCTCGACACGGTCCGGCGGGCCGTCGCGGAGTCGTCGGCGACGTGTGACGATCCGTCGTGGTCCGTGTTGTCCACCAGCTTTCCGGGTCGGGCACTGCCGGTGTCCGCCGGTTCCGTGATCCTCGCGGAGCTCTACCGAGCGCCGCTCACCAGCTTCGTGCGGCCGCTGGCCGGAATTTCGTGACGTGTATCACAGGGCCGGAGTTAATTCGGCAGGAAGCAATGTTGACGGGGATTGCGCTGGATCGCAAGGATATTGGTGTGAACATCACCACGGCGGACAGCGTGCGTACCACCTCGTGTCGCTCCGGGTCCTGTTGTCGCCGCACGCGACCGGGTCGCATCTGACGCCTCCGGCCTGACGTCTGCCGAAACATCGTTCCATTCTTTCTTTCTCGCTCCTGCGCGGCACCCGACCTTCTGCGTCCGGGGTGCCCGACCGGAGACCACATCCTTCGAAGGATCACTCATGTCCAGTTCACTCGTGTCTTCCGCCGGGTACCGGCGCCTCACGCGCGCCGCCTTCGCCGGCGTCGTGGCGCTCGGGCTCGCGTCCTGCTCCTCCGGTTCCTCCGGCGGGCTCGCGCTCGATGATGCTGTGCCCGATCAGGTTCCGGAAGGAACCTCGCTCAGCGTGTCGATCAAGACCACCCGGCTTCAGCTCGAGGCGACCGACAAGATCGCCGATCTCCCGTTCACCGTGTCGGAGTGGCCGGACGTCAGCGCCGGTCCCGACGTGATCCAGGCCTTCCGCGGCAACGCGGTCGATCTGGCCACCAACGCCGCGATCCCGCCGATCCAGGCGCACGCCACGGGGCTCGACGCGAAGATCGTCGCGGTCCGGGAGAAGGAACAGCCGCAGTACGTGCTGGCCACCGCCCCCGGCTCGGACATTGCGGAACTGCCGGACCTGCGGGGCAAGAAGATCGCGTTCTCGCCCGGGCAGGCGCAGGGCGTGGTGATTCTGCGAACGCTGAAGGCGCAGGGCCTGACCACGAAAGACGTCCAACTCGTCGAGCTTCCCAGCCCGCAGTTCCTCACCGCGCTGCAGTCGAAACAGGTGGACGTCGCGCCGCTGTCGGAGCCGACGGTGACGAAGTACCTGAACCAGTACGGACCGGACGGAGCGAAGGCGTTGCCGACCGACGCCGTGGACGCGCTCACCGTGCTCTGGGCGCCGGTGGAGGTCCTGCAGGATCCGGCCAAGGCGGCGGCGATCAAGGCGTTCATTCCGTTCTGGGCGCGCGGGGAGATCTGGGCGTGGGAGAACCAGGACGCGTGGATCCAGAAGTACTACGTGGAGAGCGAACAGGTGTCGGCCGAGGACGGCAAGCGCATCGTCGCCTCCGTCGGGCAGCGACCGTCGTATCCGGCCAACTGGGACGCGGCCGTCAAGTGGACGCAGGACACCGTCCAATTGCTTTCCGACGCCGGCTACTTCAGTGAGTTCGACGCCAACGAGCTGTTCGACCGCCGATTCGAAACCGTCGCCGCCGACGCCGTGCCGGCCGAGTACCGAGGCGGTGTGCAGCGATGACCAGTATTCTCTCCGCGCCCGCAGCCGTACCGGCGCGCACGGTCGGCGCCGGTGCCGCCAGGTCCGGGTCCGGCGCCGCCGAGCGGCCGATCCGGCGACTCGGCCTGCGCAAGGGTTTCCCGTTCTCCCGGCTGGCCGGGGTGCTGCTCCTTCTTGCGGTGTGGGCGGTGGGCAGCCTGGCGGGCTTCATCGACGCGCGAAAACTGTCCGCGCCGTGGACGGTGGTGACCACGGCCGTCGACCTGATCGCCACCGGCACACTGCAGGAGCACATCGCCGCGTCGTTGAGCCGCGCTGCCGTCGGGTTCGCGTTCGGTGTGGTGATCGGGACGGCCCTGGCCGTCGTCGCCGGTCTGACGCGTTCCGGTGACGCCCTGATCGACGGGCCGATCCAGCTCAAACGGGCCATCCCGACGCTCGGCCTGATCCCGCTGCTGATCCTCTGGCTCGGCATCGGCGAGACGTTCAAGATCGTGATCATCGCGCTCGGTGTCGTCGTCCACATGTACATCCAGACCCACAACTCGCTGACGTCGATCGACAACCGGTACGTCGAACTCGCCGAGGTCCTCGGGCTGTCCCGGGCCACGTTCATCCGCAAGGTCGTGCTGCCGGGTGCGATGCCGGGATTCTTTCTCGGACTGCGCCTCTCGGTGACCGGTGCCTGGCTCACCCTCATCGTCGTCGAGGGCATCAACGCGGTGACCGGTCTGGGGAAGATGATGTACAACGCGCAGAACTACGGACAGTCCGATGTGATTCTCGTGGGGCTCGCCGTCTACGGCATCTTCGGTCTGCTGTCCGACGCCGTCCTCCGCTACATCGAAAGGCGGTCGCTGTCATGGCGCAAGACGCTCGCCGGTTAGAACCCGCCGCCGTGCAGGTGCGGTCCCTCGTCCGCGGGTTCGGCGACAAGACCGTCCTCGACCACCTGGACCTCGACATTCCCGAAGGTCAGTTCGTGGCTCTGCTCGGCAAGAGCGGGTCCGGCAAGAGCACACTGCTCCGCGCGCTCGCGGGCCTCGACTACGACGTCGAGGGCCGTGGCGGAACGCTCACCGTGCCCGCGGAGGTGTCGGTGGCGTTCCAGGACTCACGGCTGCTGCCGTGGCTGCGGGTGCTGGACAATGTGACGCTCGGGCTGGGCCGCACCGGCACGAGCAGGGGTGCCTCCGCCCTCGCGGAGGTGGGGCTCGCCGGCCGTGAGAAGGCTTGGCCCAGTGAATTGTCCGGTGGCGAACAACAGCGGGTGGCGCTGGCGCGAGCGCTGGTCCGCGAGCCCCAACTGTTCCTCGCCGACGAGCCGTTCGGCGCCCTCGACGCGCTGACCCGGATCAAGATGCATGCGCTGCTGCAGGAGTTGATCCGCCGGCACCGCCCGACCGTCCTGCTCGTCACCCACGACGTCGACGAGGCGATCGCGCTCGCCGACCGGGTGCTCGTCCTCGACCGCGGGCAGATCGTCGTCGACGAGATCGTCGACATTCCGAGGCCGAGAGCGCTCGGCGACAGCAAGTTCCACGAGTTTCGCAATACGCTGCTCGGCGCCCTCGGCGTCGAGGTAGCGGCACAGTGAGGAGTTACACCATGAGTTCGTCACCACAGCGCCGGCTGCATCTCAACGCATTCCTGATGGCGATCGGACACCACGAGGCGGCCTGGCGCCTGCCCGAGAGCGATCCGAACGCCAACCTCGATATCAAGCACTACATCTCGCTGGCGCAGACCGCCGAACGCGGAAAGTTCGACTCGGTGTTCCTCGCCGACAGCCCGGTGCTGTTCAGCAACCCGGAACGCAGGCCGAGCGGCAAGCTGGAGCCGACCATCATCCTCACGGCGATCTCCGCGGCCACCGAGAAGATCGGCCTGATCGCGACCGCGTCGACCAGTTACAACGAGCCGTACAACCTGGCGCGGCGGTTCGCGTCCCTCGACTTCGTCAGCGGCGGCCGCGCCGGCTGGAACATCGTCACCACCGCCGGCGCCGACGCGGCGCAGAACTTCGGGCTCGACGACACCCCCGCCCACCGCAGCCGGTACGAGCGCGCCGCGGAGTTCGTGGACGTCTCCACCAAGTTGTGGGACAGCTGGGAGGACGACGCCATCGTCGCGGACAAGGACGTCGCGATCCACGCCGACTCCGCCAAGGTCCACGTCATCGAACACGAGGGCCGGTTCTTCAAGGTGCGGGGACCGCTCAACGTGCCGCGGTCGCCGCAGGGGTACCCGCTGCTCGTGCAGGCGGGATCGTCGGAGGACGGAAAGGATTTCGCCGCCCGCTACTCGGAGGCGATCTTCACCGCCCAGCCCACCCTGGACGAAGGGAAGGCGTTCTACGCGGACGTCAAGGACCGCGTCGCGGCATTGGGACGGGACCCGGAGCAGGTGCTGATCCTGCCCGGCATCGTGCCGGTCATCGCGGACACCGAGGAGGAGGCCCTCGAGCTCGAGGCCGAACTGGAGCGGCTGATCTCGCCGGAATACGCCCGCAAGCAGCTGGCGGCGCGGTTCAATCTCGAACCCGAGCAGCTCCCGCTCGACGAGGAACTGCCCGACGACCTGCCGTCCGAGGACGAGATCGAGGGCGCGAAGAGCCGGTACACGCTGATCGTGGACCTCGCCCGCCGCGAGAAGCTCACCGTCAGGCAGCTGATCGGGCGACTCGGTGGTGGTCGCGGGCACCGCACGTTCGCGGGCACCCCGGTCCAGGTGGCCGACACGATCGAGCACTGGTTCCGGAACGGCGCCGCCGACGGGTTCAACATCATGCCCGCCGTCCTGCCGTCCGGGCTGGAAAAGTTCGTCGACTCGGTGGTCCCGATCCTGCAGGAACGCGGACTGTTCCGCACCGACTACACCGAGACCACGCTGCGGGGGCACTACGGCCTGCCGCGGCCCGCGAATCAGTTTGCGGTCGAGAAGGATTCCACGCTGGTGTCTGCGCTGTGACGACGGGAGCCCGGGAGGACACCGGCTGGCTGCGGTACCTGTTCGGTTACTGTCTGCGCCAGCGCCGCAATCTCGTTCTCGCATACGGGGCGGCGGCGGTGGCGGCCGCGGCCACCGCCACCATCCCGCTGGCCGTCCGGCACGTGATCGACAACGCCGCGATCGACACGAATCATGCGCTGGCGCCGTGGATCGCGGTGCTCGTCGCCCTCGCGGCGATCCGCTTCGCCGCCGCCTACACGCGGCGGTACCGCTCCGGGCAGCTGTCCCTCGGCGTCCAGTACGACCTGCGGGGCGACGCCTTCCGATCCCTGCTGCGGCTGGACGGCGTCAAACAGGACGGGCTGCAGACGGGGCAGGTGGTGAGCCGGTCGATCTCGGACATCACACTGATCCAGATGCTCCTGCAGTTGCTGCCGCACATGGCCGGGAACCTGCTGATGTTCGCGATCTCGCTGGGCGTGATGGCGGTGCTGTCGCCGATCCTCACCCTGGTCGCCCTCGCCGTGCTGCCCGTGCTGTGGTTCATCTCCCTGCGCAGCCGCGTCGACCTGTTCCCCGCCAACTGGCATGCGCAGGAACAGGCGGCCGTCGTGGCGGGCGGGGTGGAAGCCGCTGTCACCGGGGTGCGCGTCGTCAAGGGATTCGGCCAGGAGGACCGCGAACTCGAAGACCTCGAGAAGCGGGCGGGTGAGCTGTTCCGGTCGCGGCTGCGCGTCGCCCGGCTCACCAGCCGGTACAACCCTGCGCTGCAGGCGGTCCCGATGCTCGGGCAGGCCCTGGTGCTGGCCCTCGGCGGGTGGCTGGCGCTGCACGGCACCCTGTCGCTGGGCACGTTCGTCGCCTTCACCACGTACCTGGCGGCGTTCGCGTCGCCGGTCCGTCAACTCGCCACGCTGCTGACCGTGAGCCAGCAGGGGCGTGCGAGCGTCGAACGCGTCCGCGAGGTGATCGACAACGCGCCGGCCGTTACCACCGCACCCGGCGCCGTGGACCTGCCGGACGGGCCCCTCGCGGTGGAATTCGACGACATCGCCTTCGGCTACGACCCGCCGAACCGGCTGCTCGACGGACTCTCGCTGCGAATCGCACCCGGCGAGACCGTGGCGGTGGTCGGTGCCGCCGGTTCGGGCAAATCGACTCTGGCCATGCTCGTTCCGCGGCTCTACGACGTCGACGCGGGTGCGGTCACCGTCGGGGGGATCGACACCCGCGGGCTGTCGCTCGAATCGCTGCGCTCCGCGCTCGGCGTCGTCTTCGAGGACAGCTACCTGATGTCCGAGACCATTCGCGCGAACGTCTCGTACGGCAGGCCGGACGTCGACGAGGCAACGGTGCGGGAGGCCCTGCGCGTGGTGCAGGCGGAGGAATTCGTCGACGCGCTGCCGGACGGCCTCGACACCGTCGTGGGGGAGCAGGGGGTGACGTTGTCGGGTGGTCAGCGGCAGCGCATCGCCCTCGCCCGGGCACTGGTGACCGATCCGCGGATCCTGGTGCTCGACGACGCGACCTCGGCGGTCGACGCCCGGGTCGAGGCCGCCGTTCATCACGAACTGCGCGTCGCGACCCGCGAGCGGACCACGCTGATCATCGCGCACCGCCGGTCGACGCTCGCCCTGGCCGACCGCATCGCGGTGCTGGCGGACGGCCGAATCGTCGACGTGGGGACGAGCGCCGAACTCGACGAACGCTGCCCGCTGTTCCGCGCGCTGCTGTCGAGTGCCGACGACGACGCCGCCCCGGACACGTCGCCGCCGCAACCGGTCGTCGACGGTGTCACCGCCGAACTGTGGCGCCGGGAGGACGGTGACGAGGCATCCGGGGTGTTCGATGCCAGGGCCGCAGCGGCTTTCGCGACCGCGGCGGCCGGTGCGAGCGGACCGTCCCGCGGAGGCGCGGGTGGCGGAATCCTGTCTTCGGCACCGCCCGGACCCGACGTGATGGCCCGGCTCGATCACCTGCCGCCGCTCACCGGAGACCCGGACGTCGCCGCCGGCGAGGCCCGGGCCGCCGACCCGGCGTTCGGGCTCGGCTCGCTGCTGAGGCCGCTGCTCCTGCCGCTGGTCGCGGGACTGGCGCTGGTCGGGTTGGACGCCGTCGCGCAGATCGCGGTGCCGGTCCTGGTCCGTACCGGCGTGGATCGGGGAGTGCTGCAGGGCGCCCGCGACCTGCTGCTGCTCGCGGCGGCCGCGACCGTGGTCGTGGTGCTGCTCGACTGGGCCGTCAACGTCGCCCAGACCCGGGTGACCGGGCGCACCGGCGAACGGCTCCTGTACACGTTGCGGGTCAAGACGTTTGCGCAACTGCAGCGGCTCGGACTGCAGTACTACGAGCGGGAACTGGCCGGCCGGATCATGACCCGCATGACCACCGACGTCGACAGTCTGTCCAACTTCCTGCAGACGGGTCTGGCCACCGCGGTCGTCAGCGGGCTGACCATCTCCGGTGTGCTGGTGGCACTGCTGGTGATCGACGCGGAACTGGCCCTCGTGCTGGTGCTCGTCGTGCCCGTCCTCGTCGCGGCCACGGTCGTGTTCCGCCGGAAGTCGGTGCCCGCCTACGCCGAGGCCCGTGACCGCGTCGGGATCGTCAACGCCTACCTGCAGGAGAACGTGACCAACATCCGCGTCACACAGGCATTTCGGCGCGAGGACTACAACGCGGCCCAGTTCGCCCGGCGGGCCTGGGACTTCCGGGAGTCGCGGCTCCGGGCCCAGCGGTACATGGCGCTGTACTTCCCGTTCGTCGAATTCCTGTCCGTGGTGGCGACCGGTCTGGTGCTCGCCGCGGGGACGGCGCGGATCCATGCCGGAACCCTCACCGTCGGCACACTGATCGCGTTCGTGCTGTACGTCGAACTGTTCTTCGCTCCCGTACAACAGCTTTCGCAGGTGTTCGACGGCTACCAGCAAGCGGTCATCGGACTCGGACGGCTGCGGGGGCTGATGCGGACGCCGACCACCACACCGCAGGCCGGCGATCCGATCGTCCTCGACCGTATAAGCGGCGGCATCGTGTTCGACGACGTCCACTTCGCGTACGAATCCGGCAAGGGTGAGGCGCTGCGAGGCGTGGAGCTTCACATCGAACCGGGCGAGACCGTCGCCCTCGTCGGCCAGACCGGCGCGGGAAAGTCGACGGTGCTCAAGTTGCTCGCCCGCTTCTACGACCCCACCGAGGGAGCGGTGCGCGTCGACGGCATCGACACCCGCGCCCTCGACGTCGCGTCGTTCCGGCAGCGACTCGGCGTCGTCCCGCAGGAGCCGCACCTGTTCGGCGCCACCGTCCGCGACGCCGTCGCCTACGGGCGCCCCGACGCGACGGACGCCGAGGTCGAGGCCGCCAGCAGGGCCGTCGGCGCCCACGACATGGTGTCCGGGCTGGCCCTCGGGTACCTGCAACCGATCGGGGAACACGGACGCAACCTGTCGGCCGGGCAGCGCCAGTTGCTGGCACTGGCTCGCGCCGAACTGGTGGACCCCGACATCCTGCTGCTCGACGAGGCCACCGCCTCACTGGACCTGGCCACGGAGGACCGGGTGCGCCGCGCGACCGAGAACCTGTCCCGGCGGCGCACCACCGTCGTCGTGGCGCACCGTCTGAGCACCGCGGCGCGAGCCGACCGGGTGGTGGTCCTCGACGGTGGCCGCGTCGCGGAAGTCGGAACGCACGACGAGTTGCTGGACCGGGGCGGCGTCTACCGGGAACTCTGGGACGCCTATGCGGCTTCGCCACCCGTGAGTACTTATTAACCGCGGGACGTTAACAAGTACTCACGGGGCCGAAGGCCTAAGCGCCGATCGACGCCTTCATCATCGGCAGCATGGCCCACAGCTGGTCCTGCCAGTAGCCCCAGCTGTGGGTCCCCTGCGCCGGGAAGTCGTAGTGGGCGGGGATGCCGAGGGTGTCGAGCCGCACCTGGAAGGCGCGGTTCTGGGCCAGCGCGATGGCCTCGAGGCCCATGCCGGTGCCGACGTTGAACACGTCGATCGCGGACTGCGGCTGATCGTGCGGTCCGGGGAGGCCTGCCCCCGCCGAGATCCACATCGGCAGTCCGCGGAGCAGCGGGGCGGCGACGAACGGATCGTTGCGAAGCCACGCCGGATCCCACGGCGGGCCCCACATGCAGTCGGCGTTGTAGCCACCGGAGTCGAGCATCGCGATACGGATGGCCTCACGCATGCCGGGCGCCGACAGGTTCAGATACCCGGACATCGACCCGGCGAACGTGAACTGGTCGCGGTGGTAGGCGGCGAGGATCAACGCCGCGTTGCCGCCCATCGACAGTCCGGCGATGGCGTTGCTGGTGCGGCTGATGCCGTAATTGTTCGCGAGGAAGTCGGGCAGGTTCTGGGTGAGGAACGACTCCCACTTGTAGGTGTACGGCTGCCCGTTGGTGTTGCTGGGCGCGTACCAGTCCGTGTAGAAGCTGGACTGCCCGCCGACCGGTTCGACCACGGTGATCCCGTGATCGGACAGCCACGCGGCGTTGGTCTCGTGCTCCCACCCGCTGACGTCGTTGGTCGCGCGGAGTCCGTCGAGGAGGTAGACCGCCTTGTTGCTGCCGTTGTTCGCGAGCCACATGCGGATCTTGATCTGCCCGACCCCGCCGGGTGCGTCGACCCAGTGTTCGCGCAGACGACTGTACGGGTCCGCGGACGCCGTCCCGCCGCCGACGAGGACGAACGCGAGGGGCAGGACCACCACCGCAATCATCAGCCGGACGACGCCTCGTAACCAACCGTGTAACGGCTTCGTTGCTGCAACACCCATGGTTCTGCCTCCTGGTAAGTCGTCCCCGGCCAGGTACATACCAGCAACACGGTATTGCGCGGCCCGGAATTCCTCGGCGTTTGCGCAGAATCGTTATCCGACCTGTGAGTACTTGTTAACGTCCCGCGGTTGACATGTACTCACGGGTCAGTCGACGCGGGCTACCGACGTGATGCGGTGCAGGGTGAACCGGCGGACCGCGCCGCTCGCCGGGTCGAAGGCGTCGAGCTGGCCGCCGCCGACGCTGACGGGATCGACGATGCGGTGCGTCGCCACACCCTGCGCGTCGACGTAACCGATCGTCACGCTGGAGCGTTCGCGCGCCGCGGCGTTGAGCAGGGCGATGGTCGCGGCGCTGCTGGCCCGGGAGCCGTCGGACCGGATGCTGCCGGACCCTCGGGTGGAGGCGGCCAGGTCACCGGCGCGCAGGGTCCGGACGACCGCGTCGAGCTGGGCGTCCGTCGCGACGGCCGGGGTACGGCTCGCGGGGGCCTTGCGCCGGGTCAGGACGCGGGCGCCGCGCGGGCGCAGGTCGACGAGGGCGCCGGACGAGTCCTCGCCTGCCGGAGCGAACCCGGCCGCCCGCAATTCGCCCAGCACTTCCCGCAGCGGTGCCTGCGACACCGCCACCGTCGGCGCCAGCGCACGCAGGGCCAGGGCGGCGGCCACGGGCGACGCCAGGACCTCCGCGAGCAGCGTCGGGTCCTCGCAGCGGACGAACGACGCCGCGACACCGGCCCGGAGCCGGCCGTGCCGCCGCGCGACGTCGTCGATCAGATACGACAGCGACTGAGGGACGGGTGTGCGCGACCGGGTCGCGAAGAGACTGTGCAGTTCCGCCGCCGTCATCCCGACGTCGAGGGCGCGCCGGATGCTGTCCTCGCTGATCCGGTACATGGACGCCGCACCGGCGGACTCGATGTCCGCGACGAGGGTGACCTGCTCCAGCAGTTCCGGGGTCAGCGGTCCCGGGGCGACGACGGTGAGGTCGGCCTGCACGAGGACGTGGTCGACGGGTTCGGGCAGCGACGCGTGCATCTCGGCCTCGGCGTCGCCGCCGTGGAGCAGTGCACGTCCGGGGGAGCTGAGCGCCCCGCGGGCGACGAGTCCGAGTGTCGCGGCCTCCTCGAGGGTGCGTTCCACCGCGTGGACGCGCAGCCGGGCACCCCAGCGGGGCCGACGCCACGCCAGCAGGCGACTGACCTCGGCGGGGTCCGCCGAGTGTCCGCTGCCCAGTTCCGCCAGCAGCCCCAGGATCGCCTGCCGGTCCCGCGGCGCGGACGGCGCGCGCACTTCCTCGGACAGCGCGGCGACCGGTTTGTCGTTGGCGTCCCGCATGCCGATGAACCACGCCATGCGCGGCAGTTCCAGCCACGCCGCGGCGAGGGCGTGCCACCGCCGGGCGACCGGGGAGGTCAGCCAGTTGTCGACCGCGGTCGTCGGGGCCCAGTAGTTCTCCCCGGTGTCGGACGTCGGGGCAGGGTCCGGGGTGCCGCTCGCGATCAGTCCCGCGGCCGACAGCAGTTCGACGAGCAGGCTCAGCCGGTTCTCGTCGATGCCGGACGTCTTGGCGATCCGCCGCAGTTCCCGGACCCCGAGACCACCCGCCCGCAGAGCCGGCGCCGGGATCTCGCCGAGCGCCTTGACGACGTCCTCGCAGTGGCGGACCAGTTCGATGGCCTCACCCGCGGCGGCCGCATTGATGTCGGCCGGCTTGTGTTTACGGCCCGTCACACCGGGCGCGGCCAGCGAGGTGGGGTCGAAGACGGCCTCCCCGCGCAGCACCTGCCGCACCTGGAACGGCAATTCGACGGTCTCGTCGTCGATCCACCGCAACAGCCCGGCGGCGAGAAGCCGCTGAACGGGACGGTCGGGGGGTGTTCCGGGCGCCGCGTCCCGGGTCCGCCCGATCGAACTCGACTTCGCCAGTGTCTCGAGGATGTCCCGTTCGGCGGTCTGCAGTCCCGCCAGCGCCGCCGTGATGCCGGCCTCGTCGAGCGTCTCGACGGGTTCGGCGCTGCGTCCGACGCGCCACGGGATGGTGGCCACGACAGCGGGAACGATCCGCAGCGACGACTTGTCACCCCAGACGATCCCGACGGACCGCAGGCCGTCCAGGGTGGCGTCGACGGTCTTCTTCGTCGCCCGCGACCGTACCGCCTCCTGCAGGGTGGCCCGGGGCACGGCCACCTCGTCGGCATGCTCAAGCGCCAGGAGTTCGAGGACACCGAAGTCCAGGGATGTCAGGTTGTCGGCCGCACGCGCGACCGACGCCCGCTGCTCGGCGCGACCGGCGAGGACGACGATCGTGGCCGGCGGCGGGACCGCGAGATCGGGGCGCTTGCGGAGCAGATCCGTCAGTTCGGCGTCGCTGCGCGCGGCCAGCCAGTCCGCGAGCGTCGCGGCGCCGCGGGGGGAGACTGCGGTGCCGTTGGTGCTCGCGGTGGTGTCGTCGGTGTCGGTCATCGACTATCAGATTAGAGACCTGGGCTGTACGTCGCCGAATGCTCCTGTCAAAATGGCACCGTGGCTAACAATTCGAAGAAGCAGTATGTGGATCCAGGGTGGCCCGAAACCGCCGATGGAGATCACGCCGTGACCGAACTGTCGTCGACCCGTGCGGGCGGATTGTCCCCGTTCGGCGAGGACACCGAGTTCCCGTTGCCGGCGGAGTCGTTGCCGTACGCGCACCCGCACACGGTGATCAACCGCTGACCACGCGACAGAAGAGGGGCCCTGCACCGGATCGGTGCAGGGCCCCTCTTCTGTGAGTTGCGGGGATTACTGTGCGAGCAGTCCCTTGTTCGCGTCGATGAGCTGCAGGATCTGGGGGTCGATCGCGATGCCCTGGGCCTTGACGGCCTCGATCGCGCTGTCGACGACGCCCGCGTACTGCGAGGTGCCGTTGGTGCTGGGGACGCCGCCCGTGAGGTCGGGGAGTGCCGGCGCCGCGGGGGCCTCGGGCACGGTGGCGGGGGCGTTGCGCTGGGTGGGTGCGCTGCTCAGGCCGAGGCTCGAGGAGCAGGACGGCCATGCGCCCCAGCCCTGGGAGTCGAGGACCTTCTCGGCGACGACGATCTGCTGTTCACGCGAGGCCTGGTTGGCGGTGGCTGCGTACTGGGTTCCACCGTGTGCGTTCCAGGTGCTCGGGGAGAACTGGAGTCCGCCCTGGAAGCCGTTTCCGGTGTTGATGCCCCAGTTGCCGCCGGACTCGCACTGCGCGAGGCGGTCCCAGTCGGAGTCGGGTGCCGCGTTCGCGGTGCCCGAGAAGGCTGCTCCGGCGACGCCCATGATGGCGCCGGTGACGGCGACCTTGGCGACGGTGCGGCCAGTGGTGGTCGGCTTGCGATGGCGTCCGCTCATAGTGGTAGAGATCCTCTCCACACGCGCCTGCGAGGTCAGCTGTCGGGTTCGGGCTGAGAGGTCGCCCGGCCTCGCCTCTCCTGGCTGGAGAGGGTCTGGCTTCACCCCAAGATCCGACTGTGCGAGGCACATTCGGACCGGTGTCCGTCTGGAAACTTGCGTTCCCTGGAGGACTTTGGGTCCCCCGTCCTCGTCCCTGGAATGCTTCGTCGGGACTCCGGTACCCGCGGGACGAGGTTTGGCGCGGCGGGCCGGACGTGGTCGATGTTTCATCGGCCGGTGACGACGGTAACGGGCCGAGGCCGCAGTGTCACCATTTGATAACGCGGTGTGTCTTCGCCTGTTGTGGGGCCTCATTGGGCGCGCCGGGACTCTTCCCAGCTAGTAGCGACGAGACACGCGTATCGCCGTCCCGTTGCCCTTCCGTTATCGGGCCGTTATGTGAGTAAGCTCACATCACCGCGGTGCGTCGACGATGTCCTTGCCGAGGGGCATCAGCGAGATGGGAATCATCTTGATGTTCGCGACGGCGAGGGGGATCCCGATGATCGTGATCGCCATGGCGACGGCCGTGATGACGTGCCCGATCGCGAGCCACAGACCTGCGATGATGAACCAGATGACGTTGCCGATCACCGAGGCGACCCCGGCCGTCGGCTTGTCGATCACGGTCTTTCCGAACGGCCACAGCGCGTAGACGCCGACCCGGAACGACGCGATGCCGAACGGGATCGTGATGATCAGGATGCAGCACAGGATTCCGGCGACGAAGTACCCCAGCGCCAGCCACAGACCGCCGAAGATCAGCCAGATAATGTTGAGCAGAATTCTCATGATCGTCCCCTCGGTGGTTGGGAATGCCCCGGTGGTCGGGTGTGTCAGCGCGAGCGTCTGCCCTGCCTCAGTGCCGCGACGATTCCGAGGAGGAACCCGATCGGGCAGGCGAGGGCGATGAGGTAGAGAACGAGACCCGGCTCGGAATCGGAGAGGACCGGGGTCAGGAAGATCGCCACGATCGCGACGAAGCCGATCGCGAAGAGGGCGAGCGCGACCCGCAGGAGACCGTCGCCCCTCCGGGGTGTGTGAGGTGTGCTCGAAGGAGTCGATTCGTGGGCCACACCAGCAACGATAGTGCCTGGAAACCCGAATGCCGGAGGGGGTCTGTCCAAGGTAGACTGTGGGCACTGCGCGTCCCGCACCAGAGGTGGGGCGCGCTGTTTTGCATACCAAGTGCAACCAATACCAAGTGCAACCAACTGCACTCCAAGTGATGAGCGGGTGAACGCGGTGCCGACCGGCAAGGTGAAGTGGTACGACGTCGAAAAGGGCTTCGGCTTTCTGTCGCAGGAGGAGGGGGAGGACGTCTATGTGCGTTCGTCCGCTCTTCCCGAGGGCGTCGAGGGCCTCAAGGCCGGTCAGCGTGTCGAGTTCGGCATGGCCGCCGGTCGACGCGGACCCCAGGCGCTGAGCCTGAAGGTCCTCGACCCGGCGCCGTCGCTGCGTCAGAACGGTGCGCGCAAGGAGCCGTCCGCCAAGAAGCACACGCCCGACGAACTGCACGGCATGGTCGAGGACATGATCACGCTGCTCGAGGCGAAGGTCCAGCCGGACCTGCGCAAGGGCAAGTACCCCGACCGCAAGACCGCCCAGCGCATCTCCGAGGTGGTCCGCGCCGTCGCACGCGAACTCGACAGCTGATTCGTCCGACGAGAAGGGCCCCGCGCTGTCACAGCGCGGGGCCCTTCGCGTGGGCGGGTCGTTCTATGCGGTCTTGATCGACCAGGCGGCCCGAGCCTGCGTGAGCCCCTGCTCGTCGACGACGGCGGACGGCAGCTGGATCTCGACGCCGGCCAGTTGCAGGTCTTCCGAGGACGGCACCGTCACGGCGCGGGTCTCACCGGCGCGGTGCACCTGTTCCTGGACGAGGACCTGACCCGCAGGATCCTGGTAGACGACGAGCATGCGCCACGGCGCGTCGACGATCTCCGGCGGCAACGACAGCTGCAGCGACGAGCCGGGCGGCACGTCGAGTTCGGCGATGTCGCCGGTCTCGCAGTCCTCGAGATACAGGTTGCAGTAGCCGAGCGGAGCGACCTGCTCGGCCCGGTCGTGCGCGAAGGCCGTGATCTCGGGCAGGCGGGGCGAGGAGTTGCGGACCAGTGTGTAGACGACTCCGACGAACGCCACCAGGACCACTATCAGGCCCGCTGCGATCAGTGCGAGGATCTTCTTGGTTCGCGCCTGCATTCTCACTTACTTCACATTTCCTGTCGATCGGTCGGCCCGGTGGGTCGAGTGGTGCTCGGTCACTTCTTGTTCGGCCAGGTCGGGGCGTTTTCCTCCCAGTCCCGGCAGGAGGGTGCTGCCGCGGTACGTGAGGATGGTCTGGACGAGCCCGACGGTCATGACGGCGGAGACCACCGAGAATCCGATCCAGTATTCGGTGGGCAGCAGCACGCCCAGCGCCCCGCCCACGACCCAGCTCAGCTGTAGAACGGTCTCCGACCTTCCGAATCCGGACGCGATCGACTCCTCGGGCAGGTCGTGCTGCAGCGACGCGTCCAGCGACACCTTGGCGAGGGCGCTGGCGGCCGACGCGACGAGCGTGGCGAGGGCGGCGGTCAGGAGATTGTCGGTGATCGCGGCGAGGACGGCGATGATCCACACGGCGCCCGTGCAGCGCAGCACGATGAGGGCGGGGCGGCCGAGCTTGATCCGGGCCCCCGCGGCGTTGCCCGCGAAGTTGCCGATGCCGGCGGCCGCGCCGACCAGGCCGAGCATGGCGGCCTGGACCAGGGGTTCGTGGTCGGTCTTCGACTTCGCGACGAACGCGATGTACAGGGTGAGGAACCCGGTGAGCACGCGGATGGTGCTGTTGCCCCACAGCCCGGTGATGACCGCGCGGCCCAGCGGTTGCCTGCGTTTGCCGGTCTTCGCGGCGGCCGGGGCCTCGGGCTGCAGCACGCGGGTGCGTCCGATCACCTCGGTCGGGTGTTCGTCGCCGTGGTACGTGAGGGTGGCGGGGACCTCGCCTTCGGTGACCTCGACCCACGACGGGATCCGCATGCTGAGGTACGCGCCGAGGGCGGTGATGACGGCCGCCAGCCACAGCGCGCCGACGGAACCGGTGGCCATGGCGAGACCACCCGCGAGGGCGCCCGCGCCGATGGTTCCGCCGAGAAGTCCGAACACGGTGAGCCGGGAGTTGACGCGCACGAGGTCGATCTCCGGTGGCAGCACACGCGGGGTGACAGCACTCTTGAGCACCGAGAACGATTTGCTGAGCACCATCATGCCGAGCGCCGCCGGATACAGCACCCAGCTGTCGAAGTTGAAGACGAGCACGATCGCCAGCATCGTCCGGAGGCCGAACGACGTGGCCAGCGCGACGCGGCGACCGTGCTGGAGGCGGTCGAGCATCGGACCGATCAGCGGAGCGATGACGGCGAACGGGGCGATCGTGATCAGCAGGTACAGCGCGACCTTCGTCTTGTCCTCGCCTGTCGCGGCCGAGAAGAACAGCGTGTTCGCCAACGCGACGGCGATGGCCGCGTCGGTCGCGTTGTTGGCCATCACCGCGTAGGTGAGCGCGGTGAGCCCCGACTTGTCCGCCCCGTCCGCCTTGGCGGCCCGGTGGAACGTCGCGATGCCCTTGTTGGTGAGTTCCCGGCTGCGCATCGCCGCCACCCGGGTGACGGTGAGCTTGCGCGGCATCGGCGGCGCCTTGGGGGCGTCCGCCCGCTCCTCGTCGGACCGGGGACGCTGCCCGCCGCCGACCGGATGCAGGGGCGGCAGCGGCGTGCGCCTTCCTCCCGGGCGTGCCGCGGGCGGGTATTTGTCGTAGCCGGGATGAACGGGGGGCCCGGGATTCTCGTCAGGAGCCCGACCGCCGTCAGGCTCGTAGGGTTCGCGCGGTCCGGTCACTCCCTAATTCTGTCCTAGTCGGGAGACATGCGACCACAGCAACCCCGGCCAATGCTGGTCAGATCGGCCTGTCAGGGAACGAACCGCACCTCGAACATGGCCGGCCAGTACTTTCCGGTGACGAGGAACCGGTCCGTACCCGGGATCTGGGCGATGCCGTTGAGGACGTCGACGTCCCGCGGGCCGGGCGGAAGCGCATCGCGGACGGCGGAGGCGTCGATCTCCGCGGTGACCCGTCCGTCCGAAGGATCGATGCGGACGAGGGTGTCCGTGGTCCACACGTTCGCGTAGATCGCGCCGTCGTCCGCGCATTCGAGTTCGTTGAGCCGGGAGACGGGGTTTCCGTCCTGCGCCGCTTGCACGGTGCGCAGGGGCGCGAACGTGACCGGGTCGCGGAACGTGAGTGTGGCTGAGCCGTCGCTCGTGACCAGGGCGCCGGGCAACGCGCAGATGCCCCACCCCTCGCCGTCGAACGGGACCCGCCGCTGTTCGGCGAGCGTCGCGCGATCGCGGACGACGGCGACCCCGTCACGCCACGTCAGCTGCCAGACCGTGTCGCCGCTCACCGTGATGCCCTCGCCGAACAGGGGAGACGGCAGTTCGGCGCGCACCCGGACGGTGCCGCTGTCGAGGTCGGTGCCCTGCACCCAGGATTCGCCGGGGCGGCCGGTGCCCTCGAGCAATTCGGTGCCGTCGATCTCGAGTCCCTGGGTGAACGCATTCGGGTCGTGGTCGACGGTGCGGACGATCTCCGCGCGGAGGTTCGTGCCCGCCGCGCCCGCCGCCACCGAACTCTGCGGGGAGCATGCGGCGACCATCCACGCCACCGCGAGCAGGGCTGGGACGAGGTGCCTCCGGCCGGTCATCGGACCAGCATGACAGCCCAGGTGGGCACGCACTTGCGGTGGTGCGGCAAACTGGTGGTGTGAGTGTTGCTTCTTCCGACGAGCGCGCAGTGGCGCGTCCCGTACTGACCGACGCCGTCGAGCTCGCCCGAACCGCAGTGGTCCAACTGCAGGAAGGGGGAGTCGGCGACTATCTGGGCGTCACGTCCGAGGACGAGTGCGCCGCGACTCACCGTTTCGTTGCGGACCTTCCGGGCTACCGGGGATGGCAGTGGGCGGTGGTGGTGGCCGCCGATCCCGGGTCGGACCGTGCCACCGTCAGCGAACTCGCCCTCCTCCCCGGACCCGACGCGCTGGTCGCACCCGAATGGATTCCGTGGGACCAGCGGATTCGGCCCGGTGACCTGTCCGCGGGCGATCTGCTGGCACCGCCTGCCGGTGACCCCCGGCTCGTCCCCGGCTACGTGGCGACGGGTGACCCCGAGATCGACGACGCCGCCCTCGAACTGGGCCTGGGCCGCAAGCAGGTGATGAGCCTCGAGGGTCGCCTCGACGCCGCCCAGCGCTGGCACGACAGCGACTACGGCCCCGATTCCGAGATGGCCAAGGCCGCGCCGTCGACGTGCGGGCTGTGCGGTTTCTACCTCCCGCTCGCCGGCTCGCTGCACGGGGCGTTCGGCGTGTGCGGCAACGAGATGGCCGCCGACGGGCACGTCGTCGACGTCACATACGGGTGCGGCGCCCACTCCGACACCCTGCTGCCCACGGGCGCCGGTTCGCCGCAGTACGACGCGTACGACGACGGCGCCGTCGAGGTCGTCGAGCGGTCCGCAACCGAGACGGAAGCTGCAGCCGCGGTCACCGACGCCGAGGAATCCGCATCGACCAGCTAGCCGATCCTTTCGGCACCGCCGCCCTGAGGGATTCGACGCTCCTCGCGTGGCGCACGTCCCCGACCCGCCTGCGGGAGGACGCCGCGGCCGAATCCGATTTGGCCCGCGCCGGCTACCGCGACCGGCTCCTCACCGAGTTGGCGCAGAACGCGGCCGACGCCGCGGCCCGCGCCGAAGTGCCCGGCGAGCTGTCCGTGCACCTCGACGGTCGCGTCCTCAGCGTGTCCAACACGGGCACACCGCTGGACGAGCCGGGAGTTCAGGCGCTGGTCGCGCTGCGGGCGTCGAACAAGTCCGGGGCGACCGTCGGCCGCTACGGCGTCGGTTTCACGGCGGTGCTGTCGGTGAGCGACGAGGTCGAACTGCGGTCGACGTCCGGTTCCGTGCTGTTCTCCGCGGACCGCACGAGGTCGGAACTGCGGGACCTCGACGGCGCCGATCCGGGCGCGGGTGTGCCCGCCCTCCGGCTGGCGTGGCCCACCGAGACCCGCCCGGCCGCCGGTGCGGCGTCGGAAGTCGTGCTGACGCTGCGCGAGGACGTGGACGGCGAGTCGCTGCTCGCGTACATGGCGCGCGAGGCCCCCGACCTTCTGCTCGAACTTCCGGCGCTCGTCTCGATCACCGTGGGCGACAAGCAGTTCCGCCGGCGCGAACGACCACTCGAGTCCGGGTTGACCGAGGTCGCGATCGGCGACGACCGCTGGTGGCAGTACGAGTCCGGGCGCGCCCGCTGGCTCGTCCCGGTCCGGGACGGCGTCGTCGCACCCGTCACCGAGGACGTTCTGCGCGCCCCCACCCGCTCGGACGAGGAACTGTCGGTACCCGCGATCCTCGTCGCCGACATCGCCATGCAACCCGACCGCAGGCGCATCCTGCCCGGCGCCGCGATCGCCGAGTTGGCCACCGGATACGCCGAGTTCGTGGCCGCGATGCCGCCCGAACAGCGACTGTCGCTGGTTCCCGTCCCCGCGTTCGCACGCAGCGAGGTCGACTCGGCGCTGCGCGACCATCTCGTCGCCGAATTGCGGGAGCACCCCTGGCTGCCGACCGTCGACGGCAAGGACAAGGCCCCGGGCCGGGCGTCGGTGGTCCCCGGGCTCACCGACGAACTCGCCGAACTGCTCGCCGAGATCGTCGACGGCCTGGTCGTCCCGGATCTGTCCGGCCCCCGCTGGGCGCCCGCGCTGGCCGCGGTCGACGCCCACCGCCTCGGCCTGGCCCGCCTCACCGAACTGCTCAGTGGCATCGAACGGGAACCGTCCTGGTGGCAGCGCCTGTACGCGGCGCTCGAACCGCTGGCCGTCGACGCCCTCGCGGCGGAGGAACTGGCGTCGATCCCGGTGCCGCTGTCCGACGGCCGCACCGTGACCGGTCCGCGAACGGTGTTGCTGGGTCACGACATCGACGGTGTGCTGGGTGTCGACTGGACGAGGCTCGTCCACCCCGACGCCGCGCACCCGCTGCTGTCGAGGCTAGGCGCGAAGACCGCCACGGCCGTCGACCTGCTCTCGGATCCGGCGTTGCGCGCCGAGATCGAGGACCTCGATCCGGACGACGCGGCGGCGGCCGAGGAACTGTCGGTCGCGGTGCTCGCGCTCGCGGGCCGCGTCGACCCCGGCGTTCTGCCGTCGTGGCTCGGTCTGCTGCCGCTGCCGGATGTCGACGGGGAGTTGCGCGGGGCGGACGAATTGCTGTTGCCCGGTGCGCCACTCGCCGAGGTCCTGGTGGACGACTCGCCGTTCGCGTGCGTGGACTCCGCGTTCGCCGAGCGGGTGGGGGAGGACGCCCTGCGCGCCGTGGGCGTCGGCTGGGGCTTCACCGTGCTGCGCGCCGAACTTCCCACCGGACCCGACCACGACCTCGACGACGAGGACCGCTGGTGGGACACACTCGAGGACGACCCCGACGTGATGGGGGCGGTGCGCGACCTGGACCTGGTGGACGAAGACCGCTGGCCGCAGGCGCTGACGATGCTCGCCCGGGACCCGGCGACGCGTCCGCTGCTCGCCGACCGCGCCGGGTACACGGCCTGGTGGCTGCGGCACAACGCCGAGTTGGACGGTCAGGTGCTCGGTCTGCTCCGCGACCCCGCCGACGAGACGTTCGCCGGACTGCTCGACCCCGTCGAGCACCCGGAATCCGCCGTGTTCGCCACCGCTCTGGCCCCGGCGACGGTCGACTCACCGGAACTCGCGCAGCTACTGCTGGACCGGCTGGCCGATCCGGATCGCGAACCGACCCCGGCGGTGACGGCGCGGACCCACAGCCTGCTGGCGGCGGCCGCGGCCGGGCACCTCCTCGACCTCGAGGAACTTCACCTGCCCGAACACGTGCGCGGCCTGACGGGCGCCCTGGTCGATCCCGCCGACGCGCTCGTGCTGGACGAACCGTGGCTGGCCGCCGCGGTGCCGCGCGAGCGCCTGGTGGTCGGGAGCCTGGACACCGCCGAGTCCCTCGCCGATCTGCTGGACGTCCCGCTCGCCTCCGCGGCGATCCGCGGCACCGTAACCGGCTCCGGACGGGAATCCTCGTGGGATCGCGAACCCGTCGCGGTCCTCGCCTTCGCCGCCCTCGGCCGCGACTTGCCCCGCGGGCCTGTCGTCGTCCATCCCCGGCTCACGGTGAAGCTCACGGGTGCCGTCGACGCCGAGATCGCGGTCCCGTGGTGGGTGGACGAGCAGGGCGCCACCCATTGTTCCGAGTCCTGGGCCGAGGGCACGTGGGGCGCCGCCGGTGTCGTTTGACCAGAGCATCCTCGACAGCGCGGTCGAGGAGCGCACACCCTGGCTGATCGACGTCGTCACCGTCATCACGCACAGCGGCGGAACGGTCGCCGCCTGGATCGTGTCCACCGTCCTGACGGTGGCCCTCCTGCTGCAGGACCGCCGGCGGGAAGCGGTACTGGTCGCCGGCGCGATGCTGTCGGGTCTGGCCGTGATGACCGCGCTCAAGAATCTGTTCGAGCGGCAGCGTCCCCCACTGCCGGATCGGCTGGTGGAGATCTCGTCGTTCTCGTTCCCGTCCGGTCACGCGATGATGACCGCGATCCTCGCGAGCGTGCTCGTCGCCGTCATTCTCCGGATCGTGCTGGTGCGGCACGTTCGGATCACGCTCGTCTTCCTGATGGTGCTGTACACGCTGGCGGTGGGGCTGTCGCGCGTCTACCTCGGCGCGCACTGGATGACCGACGTCCTCGCCGGGTGGGCCTTCGGCGCGCTGTGGGCGGCGTTCTGGATCCTGCTGACCCGCGCTCGGCCCCGCCACAGCCAGGCCTAGAGTTCCAGTCCCTGCTGCATCACTCGAGCAGTCCCTGCTGCGCTCCGCGGCTGCCGCGCCGCGCCGCCCGCCGCTGCAACGCGAACAATCCGTACCCGAGGAATCCGACGACGACGCCTGCTATACACGTCGGAAGCGCATCCGACCACCGGTCGCCCGTGACGATCACCACGACCATCGCGACCGCCCACGCAGTGGTTCCCAGTATCAGCGCAGGTCGCGGGTCGGCGAGGCGCTGAGTGAGGGGTCGGCGATCTGCGGTTTCGTTCACCGAATGAACGCTACCCTCGCCGTGGTGCCCTAATCTCCAAGGGCGACGCGCGACTTCTGGCGATGGGGACTGAACAATGGGTGCTGCTCCGAAACTGCTCGACAACTACTTCAAGATCACCGAGCGTGGTTCGACGGTAGGCGCGGAGATTCGCGGCGGCGTGGTGACGTTCGTCGCGATGGCGTACATCGTGGTGCTGAACCCGCTCATCCTCGGCAGCTTCTCCCCGGACGACGCCGTCGCCAAGACGGACGTCCTCGGCAACATCCTCCCCGTGAACCAGGTGGCTGCGGTCACAGCCCTGGTGGCGGGACTGATGAGCATCGTGTTCGGCGTCGTCGCGAATTACCCCTTCGCGATCGCGGCGGGCCTCGGCATCAACAGTCTCCTCGCCGTCACCATCGCGCCGCAGGTCACCTGGCCCGAGGCGATGGGACTCGTCGTGATCGACGGTGTCATCATCGTCGTGTTGGCGCTCACCGGTTTCCGGACGGCCGTCTTCAATGCCATTCCCGCCGAGCTGAAATCCGCCATCGCCGCCGGTATCGGCATGTTCATCGCGTTCATCGGTCTCGTCGACGCCGGCTTCGTGCGGCGCATCCCCGACGTCGCGGGCACCACCGTCCCCGTCGGCCTGGGCATCAACGGATCGATCTCCTCCTGGCCGACCCTGACGTTCGTGTTCGGTGTGCTGCTGATGGGTGTCCTGGTGGTGCGCAAGGTGCGCGGCGGTCTGCTGATCGGCATCGTCGTCACCACCGTGCTGGCCGCGATCATCGAGGCCGTCGCCGGTGTCGGACCGTCGCTGGGCGTGAACCCCCACGGCTGGAACCTCAGCGTTCCGGCCGCTCCCGAAGTGCTGGCGGAACTTCCGGATCTCAGCCTCGTCGGCGACGTCAGCATCTTCGGGGCGTTCACCCGCATCGGCGTGCTCGCGGCCAGCCTGCTGGTGTTCACGCTCGTGCTCGCCAACTTCTTCGACGCCATGGGCACGATGACCGGGCTCGGCAAGGAGGCAGGCCTGACCGACGAGGACGGCAACCTGCCCAACATCGGACGGGCCCTCGTCGTCGAGGGCACCGGCGCGATCGTCGGCGGCGGGGCCTCCGCGTCGTCCAACACGGTGTTCGTCGAATCCGCTTCGGGTATCGCCGAGGGCGCCCGCACCGGACTCGCGAATGTGGTGACGGGACTGCTGTTCCTGGCCGCGATGTTCCTGACCCCGCTGTATTCGGTGGTGCCGATCGAGGCGGCCGCGCCCGCGTTGGTCGTGGTGGGCGCGATGATGATCGGCCAGGTCCGGGACATCGACTTCACGAAGTTCTCGATCGCGTTGCCCGCGTTCCTCACCATCATCGTCATGCCGTTCACGTACTCGATCGCCAACGGCATCGGCGTCGGATTCGTCTCGTGGGTCGTGCTCAATGCTGCGAGCGGTGGTATCAAGAAGATTCACCCGTTGATGTGGGTGGTCGCGCTTCTGTTCGTGGCCTACTTCGCGGTCGGTCCGATCACCGACGCAGTAACGTAAACGGCGGCCGATCGGTCCCGTATTGTCATTCCCGTGACCACGGATACGCGAGCACTCGCCAGCGACCTCTCCCTGGCTGTCGTGCGCCTCACGCGTCACCTGCGTGGGCGCCGCGTCGACGCCCAGGTATCGCTGACCCAGCTGTCGGCTCTGGCCACCCTCGCCCGCGACGGCGCCATGACGCCGGGCAATCTCGCGGCGCGCGAGAAGGTGCAGCCGCCGTCGATGACCAGGGTCATCGCGTCGCTGGTCGAACTGGGACTGGTGGAGCGGGCACCGCATCCCACCGACGGACGCCAGATCATCGTCACGCTGTCGGACGCCGGTCACGCGCTGATCGCCGACGAGACCCACGCCCGCGAGGCGTGGATGAACGAGCGGCTGTCCGGGCTCGACGAGTCTCAGCTGAAGACCCTCCGCGACGCAGTCGGCATCATCACGTCCATCGTCGCCGACTCCGAGTGAATCGCCGCGGCTGATCGGCAGCTGCCCAGTAGTACAACGGCATTGGGCTACCCGGAACGGGGCAGGTGTCCGTTCCCGCGACATCGCGGAGCAAATCTTCTGCCGGAGAACGCAATCGGCATCTGGCGTCGCCCGACCACCGGGGCGCGCGTAGGGGCAGGTCGAGGGCGTTCCGGTGACGGGAGCAAGATGGAAGGGTGCCGCCCGAACCCGAGACCACCGCCCCAGACAAGCCGAAGACCGGCATGTTCGTCGCTCTCCGCACCCGGAACTACCGGTTGTGGGCGTCGGGGCAGATCGTCTCCCTCGTCGGCACGTGGATGCAGCGGGTGGCGCAGGACTGGCTCGTCCTGACGTTGTCGAACGGCAACGCTCTCGCGGTCGGGATCGTGATGGCACTGCAGTTCGGACCGACCCTGTTCCTGTCCGTGTGGGGCGGCGTCCTCGCCGACCGGTACGACAAGCGGCGCATCCTCATCGCGACGCAGGTGTCGATGGCGGTGTGCGCGCTGGTACTCGGCCTGCTCGACGTCGGCGGACTCGTCGCCCTGTGGCACGTCTATCTCATCGCGTTCCTGATGGGCTGCGCGTCCGCGATCGACGCGCCGGCGCGGCAGTCGTTCACCATCGAGATGGTCGGCAAGGACTCACTGCCCAACGCGATCGCCCTGAACTCCATGACGTTCAACACGGCCAGGATCATCGGCCCGGCGATCTCCGGCGTGCTGATCACCCTCATCGGCACGGGCTGGGTGTTCCTGCTCAACGTCGGCACGTTCACCGGCGTGCTGATCGCCCTGCTGATGATGAATGCCCGCGACCTGTTCACCGCACCTCAGGCGGAACGCGGGAAGGGGCAGGTCCGGGAGGGTTTCCGCTACGTGTGGAGTCGCGCCGACCTGCGGGTGCTGATGGTGGCGATCTTCATGGTGTCCACGTTCGGGCTGAACTTCCCGATCAGTCTCGCCGTTCTCGCCCGCAACACGTTCGATCGCGGTGCGGACGCCTACGGACTGCTGTCGACCACCCTCGCCGTGGGCACGCTCGCCGGTGCCACCATCGCCGCGAGACGCAAGACCCCGCCCCGGCTGCGCACGTTCCTCGGGGCCGCGGCCGCGTTCGGGGCGTTCGAGATCCTGGTCGGAGTGATGCCCACGTATGCGCTGGTGGCGATCATGCTCATCCCGACCGGTGCGCTCACCCTGACGTTCACGACGGCGGCGATGAACATCCTGCAGATGTCCGTGCCGTCCGAGATGCGCGGCAGGGTGATGGGCATCTACATGCTCTGTTTCCTCGGCGGCACCCCGCTGGGCAGTCCCGTTCTCGGCTGGCTGGCCGACGCCCTCGACCCCCGCGCCCCGCTCGTGATCGGCGGCGCGATCTCCCTGGTCAGCGGGATCGGCGCGGCGCTGTACCTGATGCGGCACCAACGGGTGTGGATCAAGGTGCGCAGACCGGACGCCGGACGCCACCTCCCGGTGATCGAACTGCGCAACGTCCTCGAACCGCGCCCCGTCGTGGTCTGCGACGCCACCGAACAGGCCGTGGAGGCGAGCCGAGACCCACGGTCCTGACGCAGGCCGGAGCCGTTCAGACGCCGACCGCCGTCGCCACAGCCCGCCGGGTCAGCACTCTCGCGAGGTGGGTGCGGTACTCGGCGTCGGCGTTGCCGTCGGTGACGGGGTCGGTGCCCTCGGCGGCGTGCTCGGCCGCCGCCCGGATCGACTCCGGGTCCGCGGCCTTTCCGACGAGCGCGTCCTCGACGCCGCGAGCACGCACCGGCACCGACCCCATGTTGGTCAGCGCCACCCGCGCCTGCCGGATCATGCCACCGTCCACCTGGATCGTCGCGGCCACCCCCACGATCGACCAGGCCTCCGCGACCGTGTTGAACTTCTCGTACCGCGCCTCCCAGCCGGTGTGCTTCGGGATCCGCACGTCCACGAGGATCTCGTCCGGTCGCATCGTGGTGGTGTAGTAACCCTCGAAGAAGTCGGCGACCGCAATGGTCCGCCTGCCCCCGGTGCCCACCACGGTGAGGGTGGCGTCCAGGGCCAGTGCAGGTCCGCACAGGTCACCCGCCGGATCAGCATGCGCGAGGGCGCCGCCCAGCGTGCCGCGGTGCCGGATCTGCGGGTCGGCGACGGTGCGGCTCGCCTCGACGAGCAGCAACGCGTGCTCGTGGACGAGCGGGTTGCGGATCACGTCGTAGTACGTGGTCATCGCGCCGATCACGATGCTGTCCCCGTCTTCGTGCACACCGCGCAACTCACCGATCCGGCCCAGGTCGACGAGGGTGCTCGGCGAGGACAACCGCAGCCGCAGGACCGGCAGCAGACTCTGCCCGCCCCCGAGGATCTTGGCGTCCTCGCCGGCCTCGGCGAGCGCGGCCACCGCCTGGTCGACGGAGGTCGGGGCGACGTAATCGAAGCTCGACGGAATCATCGGGCACCTTCCTGAGCGGTGTGGACGGCACGCCAGACCCGCATCGGCGTCAACGGCATCTCGATGTCACGCACCCCGAACTGCCGGACCGCGTCGAGGGCGGCGTTGACGACGGCCGGGGTGGATGCGATCGTCCCCGCCTCGCCGACCCCCTTGACGCCCAGCGGGTTACCGGTGGCGGGGGTCTCGGTGCGGCCCGTCGTGAACGACGGCAGATCCGCCGCCGACGGAACCGAGTACTCGGCGAACGAACCCGACAGCAGGGTGCCGGACTCGTCGTACACCGCCTCCTCGTACAGGGCCTGCGCGATGCCCTGGGCGAGTCCGCCGTGCACCTGCCCCTCCACGATCAGTGGGTTGACCACGTGCCCGATGTCGTCGACGCACACGTAGGAGCGGATGCGGACCTTCCCGGTCTCGGTGTCGACCTCCACCGCGCACAGGTGCGTGCCGTGGGGGAACGAGAAGTTCTCGGGGTCGTACGCCGCCTCGGAGTCCAGGTTCGGCTCCACACCGTCGGGCAGATCGTGCGCGGCGAACACCGCGAGCGCGACATCGGCGATGCCGACCGCCTTCTCGGTGCCCTTCACCTGGAACCGCCCGTCGGTGAACTCGAGATCGTCCTCGGCGCACTCCATCAGGTGCGCCGCGATGGGTCTGGCCTTCGCGATCACCTTCTCGGCGGCCTTCACCACCGCGATCGCACCGACCGCCAGCGACCGGGAACCGTACGTGTCCATCCCGCGCGGCGAGGTCTGGGTGTCGCCGTGCAGCACTTCGACGTCCTCGAACGGCACCCCGAGTTGATCCGCGACCACCTGGCTCCACGCGGTCTCGTGGCCCTGGCCGTGGGCGGAGGAACCGGTGACCACCTCGACCTTGCCGGTCGGCAGCATCCGGATCGCCGCGTGCTCCCACCCGCCGGCCCCGTAGGCCAGCGCGCCGAGCGTGCGCGACGGCGCCAGCCCGCACATCTCGGTGAACGTGGACACGCCGATGCCCAGTTGCACCGGGTCCTTGCGTTCGCGGCGCTCCGCCTGCTCGCGGCGCAGGCCGTCGTAGTCGAACAATTCCCGCGCGTGCGCGGTCGCGGCCTCGTAGTTGCCGGAGTCGTACGTCAGGCCCGCGACGGTGTCGAACGGGAACTCCTCGTGGGTGATCCAGTTCTTCGCCCGCAACTCCAGTGGGTCCAGCGACAACTCGGTCGCGAGTTCGTCCATCATCCGCTCGATCGCGAACGTCGCCTCCGGGCGGCCCGCCCCGCGGTACGCGTCGGTGGGCACCTTGTTGGTGAACACGTTGGTGCACGTGAAGTGATACGCGGGGAACTTGTAGATGCCGTTGAACATGAACGCACCCAGGATCGGCACTCCCGAGGTGACCAGTCGCAGGTATGCGCCCATGTCGGCAAGCAGTTCCACCTTCATACCGGTGACGGTGCCGTCGCGGCGGGCGGCCAGCGTCAGCTTCTGGATCTGGTCGCGACCGTGATGGGCCGCGACCATCGACTCGCTGCGGGACTCGGTGTATTTGACCGGCTTGCCGAGTCGCCGCGCGACGAGCAGCGCGATGACCTCCTCGGGCGTCACCTGCAGTTTGCCGCCGAAACCGCCGCCGACGTCCGGGGCGACGACGCGCAGTTTGTGCTCGGGGATGTCGAGCGTCATCGCGAGCATGAGCCGCAGGATGTGGGGGATCTGCGTGGCCGACCACATCGTGATCTGGGCGCCGGTCGGATCGACCACCACCGAGCGGGGTTCCATGAACGCCGGGATGAGCCGCTGCTGCCGGAACGTGCGTTCGACGAGTACCTCGGCGTCGCGGATGGCCTCCTCCACGTCGCTGCCGGTACCGGCCTCCGCGGAATCGAACGTCCAGGTGGCGCTGACGTTCGTTCCGAGATCGGGGTGCACGAGTTCGGAGCCGTCGGCGGCCGCGGACGCGAGGTCCAGCACGACCGGCAGTTCGTCGTATTCGACGTCGATCGCCTCGAGAGCGTCGTGTGCCTCGTAGGCACTGCGCGCCACGACGACCGCGACGGCCTCGCCTGCGAAGTTGACCCGGTCGACCGCGAGGGACGGAGCAGGCGGCGACTTCATGTCCGGGGTGATCGGCCAGGCGCACGGCAGGCTGCCCTGTTCGTCGGCGAGATCGGCGCCGGTGAGGACGGTGACGACCCCGGGCAGGTCGCGGGCGGCGGAGGTGTCGATTCCGGTGATGCGGGCGTGCGCGAACGGGCTGCGCAGGATCGCCAGGTGCTGCATGCCGGGCAGGACGAGGTTGTCGGTCCAGCGCGTGCGGCCCGTGACGAGATGCTCGTCTTCCTTGCGTCTGCGGGCCTTGCCGATTTCCGGTTCGGCGGTGGCGGTCATCGCACACCTCCCTGCGCGGTGTCGGTCTTCGGCGCACTCGCGTCTGCGGCCGGTGTCTCGGCGGTGCTGCCGCCGCGCAACCGCTGCGCCGCGTCCTGCACCGCGCTGACGATGTTCTGGTACCCGGTACAGCGGCACAGGTTGCCTTCCAACCCCAGCCGCACCGTCCGCTCGTCCGGGTCGGGTTCCTCGGCGAGCAGGTCGAGAGTCTGCATGATCATGCCGGGTGTGCAGTATCCGCACTGCAGGGCGTGGTTGTCGTGGAACGCCTGCTGCACGGGGTGCAATTTCCCGTTGCGGGACAGGCCCTCGACGGTGAGGACGTCGCCGCCGTCGGCCTGCACGGCGAGCACCGAGCAGGACTTGATGCTGTGACCGTTCAGATGAACGGTGCACGCCCCGCAGTTCCCGGTGTCGCAACCGATGACGGTGCCGACCTTGCCGAGCCGGTCCCGAAGATAATGGACGAGGAGCAGTCGTGGTTCGACGTCGTCCGTGTATGCCGTTCCGTCGACGGTGACGGTGATGCGCATCGCGCCTCCAAAGCCGAGAGCCTCAGGTGATACGTCCTACTCTGCGCCGACCGGGCCCGAACAACACCCGGAATCGGGGAACCGTTTCCGGATCGGTCACGTCCGGCGCGCCACCTCGAGCAATTCCTGCAGCGTCGCGAGACTGTGGCCGGCGAGGAGCCGGTCGACATACGGCAGCGCGGCGACGATCCCGGACTGCACCGGTTCGTACCCGTCCGCGCCGGCGTGCGGATTCACCCACAGCACGGCGTGGGCGAGCCGGCGCAGCTGGGCCATCTGCTCCGCGAGCAGGGTCGGGTCACCACGCTCCCAGCCGTCGGAGAAGATCACCACGACGGCGCCGCGGGCCACACCGCGGCGCCCCCAGCGGTCCAGGAACGCGCGCAGCGTCTCGCCGAGTCGGGTGCCGCCCGCCCAGTCGGGCACGGCGCGGCTCGCGGCGGCCAGTGCCACTTCCGGGTCGCGGACCCGCAGCGCCCGGGACAGCCGGGTCATCCGGGTGCCCAGCGAGAACACCTCGGTGCCCGCCGGATTGCTCCGCGCGACGACGTGACCGAACCGCAGCAGCGCGTCGGCGTACGGGCTCATCGATCCGGACACGTCGATCAGCAGCACCATCCGGCGCGGGCGGGTGGCCTTGCGGTGGTGGCTCGGCCGCACCGCTTCGCCGCCCGCCGCGAGCATGCCCCGCACCGTCCGCCGCGGATCGACGGCGCCCCGGCGGGCGGGACGCATCCGGATGGCCGGGCGGGTCGGGGGCCGCGGACGCAGGGTGGCGATCAACTCGGCGAGGTGCGCGCGCTCGGCCGCGGTGAGGTCGGCGATGTCCCGGTGGCGCAACACCTCGGCGTCGTCGGCCGCGACCCGCAGGCGCGGCGCGTCCCCACCGGTGTCGCCGCCGTCCGCCGAGGTCAGAGCGGCGGTTCTGGCCCGTCGGGGCTGCTCCCCGGACCGAGGCGTGTGCAACGGGACGGTACCGCCGAACCAGCCCTCGAAGGCCGAGTCGTACCGCGGGATGTCGTCGGGACCGCGGCTCAGGGTCGCGCGCCCCGCCCAGTACACCTGGCCCGGATCGCCCACGTCCACCTGGCGCAGGGCCCGCGTGAACGCGGCGACGGCGTCCGACGCGACCGGCAGTCCCGCCGCCGCGAGGGCGTGCGCGAACCCGGCGAACCCCACCAGCGGGTCGCCGGCGTCCGGGGCCGCGGGCACGGTGCTCACCCCGCCAGGAGCCGGTCCAGTCCCGCCCGGGCCACGCGTTCGAGGTCCTCGCGGTACTTGAGGACGGCGCCGAGCGTCGCGGCTGCGGTTTCCGCGTCCAGTACGTCCCGATCGAGTTCCTGCAGTGCGCGCGCCCAGTCCAGCGACTCGGCCACCCCCGGCGGCTTGAGCAGTTCCATCTCGCGCAGGGAGCGGACGGCGTGGGCGACCTGGCCTGCGAGTTCGGCCCCGATGCCGGGGAGGCGGCGGCGCAGGATCGCGACCTCCCGCGCCAGATCCGGGTGTTCGAGCCAGTGGTACAGGCAGCGGCGTTTGAGGGCGTCGTGCACCTCGCGGGTGCGGTTGGACGTGAGCACCACCAGCGGCGGTGTCGCCGCCCGCACCTCGCCGAGTTCGGGAATCGTGACGGCGTTCTCGTCGAGGACCTGCAGCAGGAAAGCCTCGAACTCGTCGTCGGCGCGGTCGATCTCGTCGACGAGCAGCACGCACGGCGCCTCGGTGAGGGCCCGCAGCAGGGGACGCGCCAGCAGGAACCGCTCGGTGTACAGGGAGCGTTCGACGGTGTCGGCCTCGAGCGATCCGTCGCTCGCCGCCTCCAGCGTCCGCAGGTGCAGCAGTTGCCGCGGGAAGTCCCAGTCGTAGAGCGCCTGCGCGGCGTCGATGCCCTCGTGGCACTGCAACCGGATCAGCGGCAGGCCGAACGCCTCCGACAACGCGGCCGCGAGCGACGTCTTGCCGGTGCCGGGTTCGCCCTCGCAGAACAGGGGCCGTCCCATACGTATGGCGAGGAACGCGGCCATCGCGACGCCGTCGTCGGCGAGGTAACCGGTGCCGTCCAGTGCCCGCGCCAGTTCCGCGGGTGAACCGACCGTCGGCGTGGAATCACTCACGTCCGCGAGCCTAGATCAGTGCCCGCGCCCCGGTACCCGACTCGGGCAACCGAGCACGTCGTCAGCCGATCCGGCCGTCAACCATCGGGCTCCACCCGGCCGCGGTCCTCGCTCAACCGCCGGAACATCGCGGTGGCGCCGAACCTCGCGGCCACCCGCTCGGCGAGTCCCGGCGCGATCTGGGCCAGGGCGAGCAGGGGGCGGATCGGTGCTCCGCTCTCGACGACCTCGGGCAGGTCCCGCCGAATCGCCCGGGTCACGGTGGCGGCGACCTTGTCGGTACTGGTCTCGCCCGCCATTCGTCCGGCCCTGATTCCGCGTTCGGTCATCCGCTGGTACATGCCGTCGCCCGCGATGAACCCGGGACAGACGACGGAGAAGCCGACCGGTGCCCCGGCGTACTCCGCGCGCAGCGACTGGGTGAGGCCGATCAGGCCGGCCTTCGTCGCGGCGTACGGCGCGCAGTACGCCGGACCGATCTTCGCTGCCAGCGACGACACGAACACCACGTGACCGCGGCCGCGGTCGAGCATCCCCGGCAGCACCCGGCGGGTGAGAAGCAGTGGTGCGGTGAGGTTTACGTCGACCATGGCGCTGAGCTCGGCGGGACTCAGTCGGGTGAACGCCGAGACGTTCTCCACGCCGGCATTGTTCACCAGGACGTCGAGGGGGCCGACCGCCGCCTCGGTGCGTTCGATCAGCGCATCGAGCAGGTCCAGTCGATTCAGGTCCCCGGGCACAGCCTCGGCGCGCGCACCGAGCGCACGTAGTTCCGCCACGAGTTCCGCGAGGCGGTCCTCACGCCGGCCGGACACCGCGACGGCGACACCCTCGCGCGCCAGGGCCCGGGCGACGACGCGGCCGAGCCCGCCGGAGGCGCCGGTCACCAGAGCCGTGCGTCCGTGCAGGTGCTTCATTCCTTCGAGCTTTCGCGCCCCGCGGAGGGGAGTCAACGCTGTGACGCCGCGCATACGGCAATATGGACCGGTGGTTCACGTCATCGACATAACAGATCCGGCCGACACCAGGCTGGACGACTTCCGCGATCTCAACTCCTCGGACCGGCGTCCCGACCTCCCCGAGGGCAAGGGCCTGGTGATCGCGGAGGGTGTGCTGGTGGCGCAGCGACTGCTGGCGTCCCGGTTCGACCCGATCGGTCTGCTCGGCGTCGATCGGCGGCTCGAGGAACTGGCCGGCGACCTCGACGGCGTGGACGTGCCGTTCTACCGGACGACGGCGGACGTCATGGCCGAGGTGGTCGGGTTCCACCTCAACCGGGGTGTGCTCGCGGCGGCGCGTCGCCCGGCGCCCCTCGAACTGTCGGACGTGCTCGAGCACTCCCGGACGGTCGCGGTGCTCGAGGGCGTCAACGATCACGAGAACCTGGGCTCGATGTTCCGCAATGCCGCGGGGCTCGGCGTCGACGCCGTGGTGTTCGGCAAGGGGTGTGCCGACCCGCTGTACCGCCGGGCGGTCCGGGTGTCGATGGGGCACGTTCTCCGGGTTCCGTTCGCGCACGTGACGAAGTGGCCGCACGATCTGGACGCGTTGCGGGAGCGGGGTTTCCAGCTGATCTCGCTGACCCCGAACCCCGAGGCGGTGACGCTGGCCGAGGCGATGACGGGGGAGAAGGTGGCGTTGCTGCTGGGCGCGGAAGGGCCCGGCCTCACCGAACACGCCATGCGGGCCACGGACATTCGTGCCCGCATCCCGATGGCGCCCGGAACGGATTCGCTCAACGTCGCGACAGCGGCGGCGATGGCGTTCTACGAGCGCGTCCGAACCGGCCGGTGAGAATGCTGCCCCCTCATTCCCCGTATCCGCCGCCGCCGACGGAAACACCGTGGTTCACCGGACTTCTCGTGACAGCGTTCGCCACGGCGGTGGTGGCCGTCGCGATCATGGCGTTCGGCTCGCAGCTCGCCCGGATCAACCCGGCACTGGCGGTGTTCCTCGAACTCGTCGTGGTCGCCGGGGTCGCGCCGTCGGTGTGGCGGCTACGCCGGACATTGGTATGGCGGTGGCTGGTGTACGGCGCCGCAGCCGGAGTTCTCGCCGGCTGGTCGGCGCTGCTCGTCGGCGCCGCCTGACTTCTGCAGGTCAGAAGCCGAAATAGCGGCGGAGCAGTCCGCCCTTGCGAGCGGGCGGCGGCGGAGCGGGCGTAGGAACGGGCTTGGGGGTGGGCTTGGGGGCGGGGTGTTCCACCTCAGCGGGCTGTTTTACGTCGGCCGCCGCCTCGGCCACCGGACCTTCGCCGGGCGGGTGGACGGCGAACCCGTGCACGGTGATCTTCTTCGGGTCGATCTCGGTGCCCTCCGGGGCCCCCGTGTACCGGAAGTTCAGCCATTCCCGGTTGGCGCCCTCGGCGAACTGCTGCGGGTGGAACGGCAGCGACTGCGGGTCGGGCAGCACGCCCGGCGGGTGTTCGAGCGGGAAGTCGCCCGCCCAGAACGGTCTCTCCCACACCATGGGGATGCCGAGGTCCTCGTGGATGTGCACCGGCGTCGCGCTGAACGCGCGGATCAGGTGCCCGTCCTCCCACATCGCGAACGAGCCCCACGCGATGTCGGGCTTGGATGCGACGTAGTACGTCTTCGCGGATTCGGTGGGCCGGATGCGGGTTCCGGGCAGGGTCGACGGCCGGGGAACGACAAGATCGGGCCCGCACACGACGGTGACGCCGGCGTAGGAACCGATGTGCACGGTCCCGGCGGCGTCGAGTCGCGCGGCCTCGGCCAGCGGAACCGGGCCGGTGGGGGTGGCCGCCAGATCGGGATAGAGGCGGGCGGCGAGTCGCCGCGCCGCCGCGAGGTCAGGCTCGGGGTGACTGCGCAGAACAGCCGCAGGGTCGGGGACGTCGACGTACCAGATCGTTGATACCTTGGCCCCCACGGTCATCCCCCTCTTCCGGTGTCTTCCTGAAAGAGTACGACCCCGACCGGGTTTCCGGCCTGCTTACCGCGTCGACGGTCAGCGTCCGCTGCTGCGGACACCGAGCAGGACGTCGTCCCAGGAGGGGAGGGCGGGTTTGCCGCGCTTGTCCTTGTTGTTCGTCTGGTGCGGGGCGATCTTGGGTGCGGCCGGCTCTTCGGGCGAGGCGGGCTCGTCCTCGGGCTCCTCGGTGACATCGGCCTCGATGATCTCCTCGGGCTCGATCGTCGGCACCTCCACCTCGGTGGGGAACTCGGCGAGTTCGAGCTGCTCCGGTTCGTCGGAGGCCACCGGCGCCAATCCGCGCAGCGGACGGCCGAAGTCGGGGTCGATCAGGTCGAATGCGGTGTCGTCGAGGGCGACGATGGTGCCACCGTGCGCGTCCGGCTGGTACCGCCAGTGCGCCGCATTGGTGGTGCGGCCGGCCTGCCACTGCAGCTGGGCAACCCAGTGATTGTCCTCGTCGCGCCACGCGTCCCAGGTGGCGTCGTCGATGTTGTGTCCCCGCGCACGGAACGCCTGCGTGACGATCTCGGCGAGAGTGGGAACGGCGGGGCCGTTGTCGCGCACCGGGTGTCCGCCCTGCGCCATCTCGGCCGCACGGGAACGTTCGAGCAGAACCGGATACGCGAAACGCTCCACCTTCGCCAAGGGGATACCGGCCTCGTCGGCAACCTGTTCGACGGAGGCGCCGGCACGGATGCGGGCCTGGATTTCTCGGGGCCTGAGCTGACTGTCCATTTCGATCTCAATCTGGCCGAGTCGAGCGATGTCCCCGCGGGATGCGGCGCGGAGTTTGTCATCGGCGGGAAGCCGGAATTTTTCGCCGGTACTGGCATCTGCGCACACGACGTGCGATCCATCGGGCTCGAGACCGATCACTCGAAGCTCTCGCACGTTGACCTCCTTATCGCGCCGGCTCGCGACTCTGCACCCCGGCAACTGTAATTCATTCGTGACAGCCCGCGCGGCAGGACACGCGCGGGTAAATCCCGTCCCGGATTCGGCTGCGCGCTACGCTTCCTCGTTTCCCGATCGATCCTTCCTGCGGGGTGTGCGCTGCCTCGTGCGGGTGACCTGGACGGCGTCGATCACGCTGTACAACTCCGTCGGGATCGGCCTCCAGGACCTCGCCGCGGCGCGCATACTGATCGACACAGCCCGGCAACGGGGCGTCGGAACAGAAGTGGATCTGAGTCGATGAGCCAGAGCGATATCGACGACGTGGACCTTGCCCACCTGCGGCGGGCCATCGAACTCGCCGACGAGACGGGGGACGCGGGCAACAGGCCGTTCGGTGCGGTCGCTGTCGGCGCCGACGGTCACGTCATCAGTGAGGGCGCCAACTCCGTGGCGACGTCCGCCGACGTCACCGAGCATGCAGAACTCGACGCGATCACCACCGCCTGCGGTGAAGGCCGGACGGGCGACCTCGTCGGCGCCACCATGTACGCGAGCGGTGAGCCGTGCCCGATGTGCAGTGCGGCGATGGTGTGGGCCGGGATCACGCGGGTGGTCTACGCGGCCTCGTCCGCGGATTTCTCCCGGATCCTCCCCGACGGGCCGCGGTTCACGCTGGGCTGCGCCGACGTGCTCGATGCGGCGAGCGTCGAGATCCAGGTGAGCGGGCCGCATCTCGGTGACGAGGCGCTCGCGCCGTTCCACCGCTTCCTCGACACGGACTGACCCCGAGACGCCGTCAGCCCCCGGCACTTCGGTGCGGGGGGCTGACAGGTATCAAGGTGCCGGGACTCAGCCGAGCTGCGAGACGACCCAGTCGATGCTCTTCGTGAGCTGCGAGACGTCCTCGGGATCGATCGCCGGGAACATGCCGACACGCAGCTGGTTGCGGCCCAGCTTGCGGTACGGCTCCGTGTCGACGACGCCGTTGGCCCGCAGGATCTTCGCCACCTGGGCGGCGTCGACCTTGTCGTCGAAGTCGATGGTGCCGACCACCTGCGAGCGGTGTGCCGGATCGGTGACGAACGGCGTGGCGTAGTCGCTGGCCTCGGCCCACTGGTACAGGCGCGAGGACGAATCGGCGGTACGCGACGTGGCCCAGTCGAGACCGCCGTTGCCGTTCAGCCACTCGATCTGGTTGGCGAGCAGCAGCAGCGTCGCGACCGCGGGGGTGTTGTACGTCTGGTCCTTGGAGCTGTTGTCCACGGCGATGGGCAGCGACAGGAAGTCGGGGGTCCAGCGACCCGAATCCTTGATCTCCGCGACCCGCTCGAGCGCCTTCGGGCTCATCAGCGCGATCCACAGTCCACCGTCGGCCGCGAAGCACTTCTGCGGCGCGAAGTAGTACACGTCGGCGTCGGCGACGTTCACCGGCAGACCGCCGGCGCCGGACGTGGCGTCGATGGCGATGAGTGCGTTCTCCGAGCCCGCGGGACGCGAGACGGGGATCGCGACACCGGTGGACGTCTCGTTGTGCGCCCAGCCGATGAGGTCGACGGACGGATCGGAGACCGGCTCGGGCGCGCTGCCCGGGTCGGCGGAGACGACGATCGGGTCACCGATGAACGGGTTGTTCTTCGCGACCGACGCGAACTTGGAGCTGAACTCGCCGTTCGTGAGGTGCAGCGACTTCTCCCGGATCAGGCCGAACGCGGCCGCATCCCAGAACGCGGTGGTGCCACCGTTGCCGAGCACCACCTCGTAACCCTCGGGCAGGGAGAACAGATCGGCGAGGCCGGACCGCACGCTGGCGACGACGTCCTTGACGGGCTTCTGGCGGTGGCTGGTGCCGAACACCGAGGCGCCCACCTCGACCAGCGACTGCAGCTGTTCGGGGCGAACCTTGGAGGGTCCGCAGCCGAACCGTCCGTCGGCGGGCAGGAGGTCTGCGGGGATGATCGGTGTGGAGGTCATCGCTACTTTCTGTTCCTTACTGATTCAGGCGGGGGAGACGGTCAGCTGGTGTGGGCGATCTGGTCCCAGCCCTCGACGGACTCGGGGGTGCGGGGAGCGGGCCCGGTGTAGATGGCGGCGGGGCGGACGAGTTTGCCGAGGCGCTTCTGCTCGAGGATGTGGGCGCACCAGCCTGCGG